>NZ_DAIEIF010000036.1 GCF_027352905.1 Acidocella sp. | reverse complement strand
CGTCGGCAGCGCGATGGTTTTGAAACGCCCCCGCGGCAGCACGGGAAACGGCAACAGATAGCCGCGCCCCATGGCGGGATGCATACTCCAGATGCCGGAGTCTGGCCGCAGGTCGGCGCGCTCCACATTCACATGCGCGATGCGCGTGCGCCCATCCCGCACCACCTCATAGCGCGGGCGGACCACATGCATGCCGGCGCGCACCTCAAGCTGGGCGGGCCAGCGCAGGGCCGGGAATAGTTCCGCCACGTCCAGCGCGCGGGTGGCGAAGGGGGGGATCTCCTCCTCCAGCGCCACAGGTTCGTCCGCCCCCATGCGGTCCAGCGCCAGGGCTCCGGCGGGGATGGGGACGCCATGGCTGTTCTGCACCCACAAAATCACCCGCTCATCCTCGCGCGGGGCAGGCAGCCCGGCAAAGCGCGCGGAGGGCCAGGCATTGGCGTCATGCGTGCAGGAGAGCGAGGCGCCGTTATCCGTGGCGTAGGTGTCGAGCGCGTATTTCACCACGTCATGCCCGGCGACGCCGATGGCGTGGAGGAAGAGCTGGCCAATGAAGGGGGGAAGGCCGAAACGGGCGCGGATGGCGCGGCTGTCCAGCACATAGCCGCCCGGCCCGGCGGGGGCGGGCGACTCCCACTCGGCCAGGGTCTCTCCCGCCTGGCCGAAGAGGATGTGGCGGAAGCGCACCGCCCCGGCGCCGTACCCGGCCCAGTAATTGGCGGTGGTCAGACGGGTGGCGAAATGATCATTGTCCCGGAAGAACACGAAATTGGTGGCGAAGTTGCGGGCGTCGAGATAGCGGCCCGGCACGGTGAGCCAGGGGGCGGGCAGCCTGGCCTCGTCCAGCGTGAGCAGGCTGGCCCCCGGCGGCAGCAAGGCGCGCAGATGTGCCGCCAGCCGCCCGGCATCGAAGGCGGCGAGCAGCACGGTGCGCGCCTTGGCCTCCGGCAATTCCGTGAGTGGCAGCGCCACATGCCCGGCGCGGCGCTGGCCGACCTCCAGGCTGTTCTGCACGTAGAGACCGGCCACTCGCAGCTGCGGGCACAGGGCGAGCAGCGCCGCCGCGATGCCCTCCTGGTCCACCAGCGCCACCGTTCCGGCCCGCGCCGCCAGCTCCGCCAGGGCGCGCGCCGCCAGCGGGTGGGCGAGCGCCTTATAGACGACATTGCCCCCCCGGGCATTGTCGAACGTCTCGATCTCCAGCATGAAACCCCTATAATCCCAGGCGGCGGCGAAGCTCCCGCCCCGCCCATTCCGTGTCGTCCAGCGGCGCGGTATTCCATAATTCCAGCCGCCCGGCAAAATCGCGCACCCGCCCCTCCGCCGCCAGCCCGGCCAAGAAGGCGCCGATGCGCGCCGAGCGGCCCGGCAACCGGGCGAGCAGCACGGGCGCGCTGGTGGCCACCGCCTCCGAGACCATGGAGACCGAATCGGCGGTGACGATGATGGCGTCGGCGCAGGCGAGCATGCCGAAATAGGGATTCTCCCCGGTGAAATCCCAGATCCAGGCGCCGAGCGGCACGAGCGCCGCGCGCAGCGCCGCCATGGCCTCCGGCGCGGTGCGCCGCGAGGGGGTGAGAATCAGCCCCGCCCCCTCGCGCATCAGCGCCGCGAGCTGGCGGGCCAGGATCCCGGCCTCCGCCGGGCCGAAATGGTAGCGGCCATTGGAGCCGCCGAGCAGCACCGCCGCCAGCGGGCGCGGCAAATGGGCGAAGCGCGGGGCCCACAGCGCCCCCTCCGCCGCCAGCCGGGCCGGGGTGGCGCGGTGGAGGGCGGTGCGGGTGACGATGACGTTCGCCCCGGTGAGACCGTCATGCCGGGCGGCGAGAATCGCGTCGAACCGGGCGGGGTTCATGCGCGGATGCTGGATCGCCACCGCGCGCACCCCTGGCCGCCGCAGCGCCGCCGCCACCCGCGCCCCCGCCCCGCCCGTGCCGATGACCACCGGCGGCAGCGGCGTCGCGAGCACCTCCCGCTCCACCGCCCAGCGCGGGTGGGGCCAGAGGCTGGCGGGAACGCGCCCCCAGCCCGGGCGCAGGCGCAACGGGCGCAGATCCGGCGCGAATCCGGCGGCCTCCGCCAGCCCCAGCGCCTGGGCCCTGAGCCCGGCGATATCCGTGCAGATGATGCGCGCCTCCACCATGGAGGCGGCTTTGCGGCGGGCGGCGGGCGGCGTCAACCCGGCTTGATTGCGCGGGCTGGCGTCTCGGTTAGAGTGGCGGCATGACCCTTGGCCCGACCCGTGCCGAGCCATCGCCGCCGCCGCCGGATTTACCGGTGTTCGAGGTGGCGATCCGCCCGCCCGATCTTTCGCCCTATCTCGCGGGCAATACCGGCGTGCCGGGCTTCACCACCCTCGATTCGGGCCGGGCCGGCCCGCATGTGGTGGCGGTCTCGCTCATCCATGGCAATGAGATCGCCCCCGCCATCGTGCTGGCGGAGCTGCTGGAGCAGGGCTTCAGGCCGGCGCGGGGGCGGCTGACGCTCGGCTTCGCCAATCTCGCCGCCTTCGCGCTGTTCGATCCGGCCTGCCCCCTCGCCTCGCGCTTCGTCGAGGAGGATATGAACCGGGTCTGGGACGATTTTACCCTCTTTGGCATGCGCCGCTCGGTGGAGCTCGAGCGGGCGCGCGAGATCAAGCCAATCATCGATGCCGCCGACATGCTGCTCGACATGCACACCATGCTCTGGCCCTCCGAGCCGCTGCTGCTCTGCGGGGCGGGGCCGCGCGGGCGCGCCCTGGGGCGGGAGGTGGCGACGCCGGGGCTGCTGGTGGCCGATTCCGGCCATGCGGGGGGAAAGAGGCTGATCGATTATGGCCGCTTCACCGAGACCGCGCCGCAAGGGGCGGCCTGCCTGCTGGTGGAGGCGGGGCCGCATTGGCGGCCGGAGGCGGTGGCGCAGAGCCGCGCCACGTTGCGCGCCCTGCTGCGCCATGCCGGAATGGCCGAGGCGCCGCCGCCGCCCGCGCCCCCGCGTTTCGCGGAGGTGGTGCGGCTGGTCACCGCCCGCACCAACCGCTTCGTCTTCACCCGCGCATTTCGTGGCGGCGAGATCATCCCCCGGGCGGGCACGCTGATCGCCCATGACGGGGATGAGGAGATCCGCACGCCGGAGGATGATCTCATCATGATCATGCCCAGCCTGAAGGTGGGTTATGGCCATACGGCGGTGCGCCTCGCCCGGCTGGCGCGGGATTAGCGGGCGCCGGTGCGACCAAAAATCGCCATGATGCGGCCCCACAGCCTCGCCATGAACCAGATCCGCCGCGACGCCCCCAGCCCCCCGCCCCTCTCCGGCGCGCGCCGCGAGGGTATCGCCCCGGCCAAGGAGGAGATCGACGCCCTCACCGGGCTGCGCGGCGTGGCGGCGGTGCTGGTCGCCATCTACCACATCTACCCCCCCGCCGATTTCCCCTGGGGGCTGCGGCAGATCATCGCGCGGAGCTATCTCTCCGTGGACGTGTTCTTCGTGCTCAGCGGCTTCGTGATGGCGCTGAATTACGGCGGAATGTTCAGGAACGGCTTCCGGCGGGAGGCGTTTCTCACCTTCATGCTCCGCCGTCTCGCCCGGCTCTACCCGCTCTACATCGTCTTTCTGGCGCTGCGGGTGGGCTATTCGCTCATCGCCTATGGCAGCTTGCAGGTGCCGGGGTGCTGGTTCGCGGTGGATCTGCCCCACCCCGCCCTCTCCCTGCTCGCCAATGCCGCCATGGTGCAAAGCTGGGGCATCGCCACCGCCATCACCAACCCCACCTGGTCGGTCAGCGTCGAATGGGGGGTGTATTTCCTCTTTCCCTGGCTCGCCCTCGCCACGCTGCATGGCCGCCCCTGGCACGCCTGGCTGGCCTGCGCCATGGCGGCCGCGCTCATCGCGCTGGTGGGCTGGCTGACCGCGCATGATGGCGGCTGGCATAATGGCGTGCTCGACGCCTATGACGGGCGCACCCCGAGCCCCATGCTCCGCTGCCTGGGCGGCTTCATCCTCGGCCTCGCGCTCTACCGGCTTTACGGCTGGGGGCCGGCGCGGCGGCTGGCGGCGGCGGGCTGGGGCTGGCTGGTGGCGGCCTATTTGCTGGCCGGGGTTTTGCTGCAATGGAGCGACTACGCCCTTTATGCCGGATTTCCCTTGCTGATCCTCGCCCTGGCCTGCGACCGGGGTTGGCTGGGGCGGCTGCTCGCCTGGGGGCCGGTATTTCAGGCGGGCGTGCTCTCCTACGCCATCTACGTGATCCATAACCCCTGGATCGGGCTGTTCCAGTGGAGCCGGCGCGTATTGCCGGGCCATATGCCGGGCTGGCTGGCGGAGACGGTGATCGCGCTCGGCCTCGCCGGGTCGATTCTTGGCGCGGCAATGCTGCTGCACCGCCTGGTCGAGGTGCCGGGGCGGCGCTGGGTGCGGCGGCTCGCCCCGTTCCGGGCGGCTCAGCCCCGGTCGTAAGGGTTCTCGGTGCCGCGCAGATGCAGCCGCACCGGCACGCCCGGCAGGGCAAAGCTCTCGCGCAGGGAATTGACCAGATAGCGCTGATAGGTCTCGGGCACCTGCTCGGCCCGGGTGCCGAACAGCGCGAAGGTGGGCGGGCGGGCCTTGACCTGGGTGATGTAGCGCAGCTTCAGCCGCCTTCCATCCACCAGCGGCGGCGGAAAGCGCTCCAGCGCCGCCTCGAACCAGCGGTTGAGCTGGCTGGTGGGGATGCGCTTGTTCCAGGTCTCATAGGTGGCGCGCAGGGCGGGAAACAGCTTGTTCACCCCCTCCCCCGTCTCCGCCGAGAGCGGCACCACGGTGATGCCCTTCATCTGGCTGAGGGAGATGGAGAGCCGGTCCTGCGCCGCCTTGCGGGCCTGGGCCCGGTCTTCCACCGCGTCCCATTTGGTGAGGGCGATAACGCAGCCCCGGCCCTCCCGCTCGATCAGCCGGGCGATGTGCAGATCCTGCTCCTGCACCCCCTGCACCGCGTCTATGGCGAGGATGGCCATTTCCGCCCGCTTCAGCGCCTCGATGGCGGAGGAGGTGGACATTTTCTCCAGCCCCGCATCCACCCGGGCACGCTTGCGCAGCCCCGCCGTGTCCACCAGCCGGTAGGGCCTGCCATCCGGGCCGGTGAAATCCACCGCCACCGCGTCGCGGGTGAGGCCGGGCTCCGGCCCGGTGATCATGCGCGGCTCGCCGAGAAGGTAATTGAGCAGGGTGGATTTGCCCGCGTTGGGCCGCCCGATGATGGCGAGATGCAAGGGCGGCTCCGCCTCCGCCGCCGCGTTCTCCGCCGCCGCGGGCAGGCGCGCGGCGATCTCGTTCATCAGGTCGTACACACCCTCGTTATGCTCGGCGGAGACCGCCACCGGCTCGCCGAGACCCAGCTCATAGGCCTCCATGGCGTTGGCCATGCCACCCCGCCCCTCCGCCTTGTTGGCGACGACCAGCACCGGCCTGTCCTGCCGGCGCAGCCAGGCGGCGAAGTGCCGGTCCTCCGGCAGCAGGCCGGCCTTGGCGTCGAAGACGAAAAGCACGAGATCGGCCTGATCGACCGCCATGGCGGTCGAGGCGCGCATGCGCCCGGGCAGGGTATCCGGCGCCGCCTCCTCCAGCCCGGCCGTATCCACCACCACCACCTTGCGCCCGCCGATCTCGGCGGCGGCCTCCTTACGGTCGCGCGTGACGCCCGGCGTGTCCGCCACCAGGGCGAGGCGCCCGCCCGCGAGGCGGTTGAACAAGGTGGATTTGCCGACATTGGGCCGGCCGGCGATGACGATGCGCGGCGGCTCAGCCATAAGCCGTCAGCCGCGCGTCGCGCGTGAGTAGCAGCAGCGCGCCGCCCGCGGCGATGGGCGCAAGCGTGGCGGGCGCGTCCAGCTTGACATGGCGGGCGGGCTTGCCCGTTGCCGCGTCCACCAGAACCGCCTCGCGCTGGTCGCTGACGCAGACCAGCATGCCGTTGACCAGCGTCGGCCCCGACCAGAGAATGGGCTTCTCTTTCTTCTTCATGTTCTTGAAGGGGGGCAATTGCGTGCGCCAGCGCACCAGCCCGTCATCGGCGTGCAGGGCGTAGAGCATCTGGGTGTTATCGAGCAGAAAGAGAAAGCCGCCGGAGGCGGCGGGGGTTTGCAGGCTGGTGGCGCGGTGGGTCCAGACCTGGGCGCCGGAATGCAGATCCACCGCCATGAAGGTGCCGTCGAGATTGATGGCGTAGACCACGCCGCCCGCGATGACGGGGGCGGCCACCACGTCCGACATGTCGAGCGAGCTGGCCTGGCCGAACCCGGCGGCGAGGCTCTGCTCCCATGCCGCCATGCCGGAGACCGCGTCCAGCGCCGCCAGCAGGCCGGTGGAGAACCCGGCGACGATGAGGCCATCGGCATAGGCGGGGGCGCCGGTGACGCTGGCGGCGGTCATGGGCGGCGAGCCGACGGCGCCCGAGAAGCGCCAGCCCGGCGTGCCGGAAGCCTGGTCGAAGGTGAGCAGCAGATCGTTCTGGGTGAGGATGGCGACCAGCCCCCCCGCCACCAGCGGCGCGGCGCGGGCGGGGAAATCCAAAGGCTGCCGCCAGAGGATCTTGCCGGTTTCCGCGTCCAGCGCCAGCGCCTCGCCATAGCCGGTGCTGGCGTAGATCTTGCCCGCATCATAGGCGATGCCGCCGCCGATATTGATGTTGGTGGCGTGTTTGGGCCGGGTGTCGGCATGCCAGAGCGCATGGCCATCCGCCAAGGAGAAGGCGCGGATATGCGCGTCGGCGTCCATGGCGAAGACGCTGGAGCCGGCCAGCACCGGGCTGGCCGCCAGGGGCTGGCGCTCCCCGCCGGAACTGCCGATGCCGACCCGCCAGCGGGGTTTGAAATCCAGCGGTCCGGCGGCGTTGCCAGGCGCATGCGCCGGGTTGGCGTAAGGCTGCGGCCAGGCCGGCAGCATCACCGGGGCGGGCAGCGCCACCGCCGGCGCGTTGGCCGCGACATCCATGCCCGACGGGGTGGGCACCACCGGGATTTGCGTGCCGGTGATGGGCGGTTTTTTGATCGAGGTGCTGCAGGAGGCGAGCAGGCCGAGCAGGCCGGTGAGCGCGCCGCGGCGGCGAAGCGGGCGGAACGGGGTCATATGGTTGTCTCTTTATCCGTTCAGTTTGGCGAGCATGGCCTGGGCGCGGTTGCGCGCGCCCTGCGGGGTGGCGGGGTCGTTCTGAAGCTGGGTGAACAGGGATTTAGCCATCGGCTGGTTGCCCTCGTGCAGGTAAACCAGCGCCTGCATCTCCCGCGCCAGCCCGTGATAGGGGTTGCGCGCCTGGGCCAGCGGCTGCAGCCGGGCGAGAATATCCGCGTCCTTGGCCTCGCCCAGCGCGTGCTGGGCCCAGAGCAGGGTGGCGGCGTCGCGCAGCAGGGCGGGGGTGGCGGCATCCGCGCCGATCTGCGTCCAGAGCCGCTCGGCCTGGTCCCGCTGCCTGGCTCCAGCATAGAGCGCGGCGGCGCGCAGCCGGGCGAGAGCCTGATAATCCCCAGGCGCGCGGGCGGCGAATTCCAGCAGCGCCTGAGCCGTCTCGGCGGCTTGCGCCGGGGCCGCGCCGCCCTCCGGCTGGTCCACCTGCTGGGTGAGGGCCAGATATTGGGTGGCGGCCGTGTTGGCCAGCCGCGCCTGCCGGGCCTGCCAATATTGCTGCGCGCCGACGCCGATGAGCACGAGGATCGCGGCCGCGACCAGCAGCCCGCCATAGCGCCGGACGAGCCTCAGCGCCCGTTCCTGGCGCAGGTCCTCGGCGATTTCGTCAAGAATATCCACCACGCGGCTTGTTCCTCTTCGCGGACTCTCTTAGCCGGGGCGGGCGCTGGCGGCAACGCAGGCTGAAAGGCGCCGGGCGGCGCGCTCCGGACCCATCAGCGCCAGCAGCCGCGCCATTTCCGGCCCATGCTCCTCCCCGGTCAAGGCGAGGCGCAGCGGCTGGTAGAGCGCCCGGCCCTTGGCCCCGGTGGCGGCGGCGATGGCTGCGGCCCAGCCCTGCCAGCTTTCCGGGGTGAAGCGGGCGGGCAGCGTGGCCAGGGCGGCGCGGAGAACGGGCAGCGCCTCCTCCGGCAAAGCGGGCGTTGCGATCTCGCCTCGCGCCACCTCCCACCAGCGCCGCGCCTCGGCCAGCATGTCGAGATTGCCGCGCACCGCCTCCCAGAATTCCGGCCCCGCCGCCGCGGGCAGGCGGTCCTTCACCGCCTCGTAGGGCAGGTTATGAAGGAATTTGCGGTTGAGGCCGAGAAGCTGGGCGGCGTCGAAACGCGGCGGGGAGCGCGAGAAATCGGCGAGGGAGAATTGCGCGATGAGATCGGCCATCGGCAGGGGGGCGGGGTCCTTGCTGGTGCCGAGCCGGGCGAGATAGGCGGCGAGGGCCGCCGGCTCGATGCCGTCCTTGCGCAGGGAGCGCAGCGAGATGGAGCCGATGCGCTTGGAGAGTTTCTCCCCCTCCCCGCCGGCGATGAGGGGCAGATGCGCGAAGCGGGGCACGGGCCGGCGCGAGACGGCCCGGAACAGGTCGATCTGCACGGCGGTGTTGGAGACGTGGTCCTCCCCCCGGATGATATGGGTGATGTCCATATCCGCGTCGTCCACCACCGAGGTGAAGGTGTAGAGCGGCGTGCCATCCGCGCGGATCAGCACCGGGTCCGAGACGGTGGGCAGGCGGATGCTGCGCGGCCCCAGCACCAGATCCTGCCAGGTGACCGCCTCATCCGAAAGTTTGAAGCGCCAGTAAGGCCGCTTGCCGTTGGCCTCGGCGGCCGCCCGCTGCTCCGGCGTCAGCTTGAGGGCGGCGCGGTCGTAAACCGGGGGAAGCTTGCGGCGGATGAGGGCGGCGCGCTTGGCGGCCAGCTCCTCCTCATTCTCGAAGCAGGGGTAAAGCCGCCCGGACGCCTTGAGCTGCTCCGCCACCTGCTGGTAGCGGAGCAGCCTGTCTGACTGGCGGGCGGTCTCGTCCCAGGCGAGGCCGAGCCAGCGCAAATCCTCATAGATGCCCTGCTCATATTCCGGGCGGCCGCGCTCGGTATCGGTATCGTCGAGGCGCAGGAGAAAGACGCCGCCCTCGTGCCGGGCGAAAAGAAAATTCACCAGGGCGGCGCGGGCGTTGCCGACATGCAAATAGCCGGTGGGGCTGGGGGCGAAACGGACCTTGACCATCGTGGCGGGGTAGCCGGTTTTGGGGCCGGGGGGAAGGCGAGAGGCGGGGCTGAAATTCTCTCGCCCGGCCCCTTGATCCGGTGCCGGGGACCGGTCTATACGCCGCTGCACCCAAGGCAAGGGGCTATAGCTCAGTTGGTAGAGCGTCTGCATGGCATGCAGAAGGTCAGCGGTTCGATTCCGCTTAGCTCCACCAAACCCTCCCCATCCCAACCCGCCGCCGCCCTTGCCAGCCCGGATTCGTGCTGTATGCAATGGAGCGGGAAACGCCGGAGGCCCAGGATGCGGATCGAGGATCATGTTTTTCTCGTCACGGGCGGCGCGTCCGGCCTGGGGGCCGCCACCGCGCGGGAGCTGGCGCGGCGCGGGGGAAAAATGGTGCTGGCCGATCTCAACGCCGCGGCGGGCGAGGCGCTGGCGGCGGAGCTGGGCGCGGTCTTCGCGCGCGCGGATGTGAGCTCCGGGGCGGACGCCCAGGCCGCCATAGCCAAGGCGCTCGACCTGCATGGCCGGCTGGACGGGCTGGTGAATTGCGCCGGGATTGGCCCCGGCGAGAAGCTCGTGAGCCCGGAGGGGCCGCACCGGCTGGAGAGCTTCGCCCAGGTCATCAACGTCAATCTCCTCGGCACCTTCAACATGCTGCGCCTGGCCGCCGGGGCCATGGCCGGGCAGGAGCCGGGGCCGGAGGGCGAGCGCGGGGTCATCATCAACACCGCCTCCATCGCGGCTTTCGACGGGCAGATCGGCCAGGTGGCCTATGCCGCCTCCAAGGCGGGGGTGGCGGGCATGACCCTGCCCGTGGCGCGGGAGCTGGCGCGGCATGGCATACGCTGCGTCGCCATCGCGCCCGGCATGTTCGCCACCCCCATGGCCGCCGGGCTGCGGCCCGCCTCCCAGAACCGGCTGGAGGCGAATCTGGTCTTTCCGCCGCGCCGGGGCCGCCCGGAGGAGTTCGCCGCGCTGGCCGCGCATATCATCGAGAATGTCATGCTGAACGGCGAGGTCATCCGGCTGGATGGCGCGCTGCGCATGCCGCCCAAATGAACCGCAAGGAGATGAGCCCATGAATGCCGACCCCGTGGTGATCGCCAGCGCCGCCCGCACGCCGATGGGCGGGTTTCAGGGCGAGCTTTCCCCCCTGCCCGCCCCCGAGCTGGGCGCCGCCGCCATCAAGGCCGCGCTGGAACGCGCCGCTTTGCCGGCAGAGGCGGTGGAGGAGGTCGTCTTCGGCTGCGTGCTGCCGGCGGGCCAGGGCCAGGCCCCGGCCCGGCAGGCGGGGCTGAAGGCGGGGCTGCCGCTCGCCGCCGGGGCCACCACCGTTAATAAAATGTGCGGCTCCGGCATGAAGGCGGCGATGTTCGCGCATGATCTCATCGCCGCGGGCAGCGCCGGCATCGTCGTCGCGGGCGGCATGGAGAGCATGACCAACGCGCCCTATCTGCTCGACAAGGCGCGCGGCGGCTACCGCCTCGGCCATGGCAAGGTGATGGACCATATGTTCCTCGACGGGCTGGAGGACGCCTATGACAAGGGCCGGCTGATGGGCAGCTTCGCCGAGGATTGCGCACAGGATTACCAGTTCACCCGCCAGCAGCAGGACGAATACGCCATCGCCTCGCTCACCCGCGCCCAGCAGGCGATCGCCACCGGGCGTTTCGTCAAGGAGATCACGCCGGTGAAGACGCCCAAGGGCGAGGTGGGCGTGGACGAGCAGCCGGGCAAGGCGCGGCTCGACAAAATCCCCACGCTCAAACCCGCCTTCCGCCCGGAGGGCACGGTGACCGCCGCCAACTCCTCCTCCATCTCCGATGGCGCCGCCGCCCTGGTGCTGATGCGCGCCTCAGAGGCGGAGCGGCGCGGCCTCACCCCCCTCGCCCGCATCGTCGCCCACGCCACCCACGCCCAGGCCCCCCACCAATTCGCGACCGCGCCGATCGGCTCCATCAAGAAGCTGATGGAAAAGACCGGCTGGGCACTGAAGGATGTGGATCTCTTCGAGATCAACGAGGCCTTCGCCGTGGTGGCGATGGCGGCGATGCGCGACCTCGCCCTGCCGCACGAAAAGGTGAACGTGAATGGCGGCGCCTGCGCCCTTGGCCATCCCATCGGCGCCTCGGGGGCGCGGATCATCGTCACCCTGCTCGCCGCCCTGGCGGATCGCGGCCGCAAGCGCGGCGTCGCCTCGCTTTGCATCGGCGGCGGCGAGGCCACCGCCATGGCCGTTGAACTGATGAGCTGAGGGAGACGCAATCATGGGACCGCTCGCCGGATTGAAAGTGCTGGAATTCGCAGGCATCGGCCCCGCGCCCTTCGCCTGCATGATCCTCGCCGATCTCGGCGCGGATGTGCTGCGCATCGACCGCGCCGGGTCTGAGAGCCTGCTCGGGCTGAAGCGGGATTTCATCGGGCGCGGGCGGCGCTCCCTGGTTCTCGACCTCAAGAAGCCGGAGGATCTGAACACCACCCGGCGGCTGGCGGCGCGGGCCGATGCGCTGGTGGAGGGATTCCGCCCCGGCGTGATGGAGCGGCTGGGGCTGGGGCCGGAGGCGCTGCACCGGGAAAACCCCGGCCTCGTCTATGCGCGCATGACCGGCTGGGGGCAGAGCGGGCCGCTCGCCGCCACGGCGGGGCATGATCTGGGCTATATCGCGGTGACCGGCGCGCTCCACGCCATCGGCACCGCGGACACCCCCATCCCGCCGATCAACCTGGTGGGCGATCTGGGCGGCGGATCATTGTATTTGATCACCGGCATTCTCGCCGCCGTATACGAGCGCCAGCGCTCGGGCCGGGGGCAGGTGGTGGACGCGGCGATCACCGATGGCGCGGCCTCGCTGATGGGCATGGCCTATGCGATGATGAATGAAAACCGGTGGCAGGATGAGCGCGAGGCCAATCTGCTCGATGGCGGCGCGGCGGTGTACCGCGCCTATGCCTGCGCGGATGGCCGCCATATCGCCGTCGCGCCGCTGGAACGCAAATTCTTCGAGGTTTTCGCGAGAACTCTGGGGCTGGAGCCGGCAGACTGGCCCGACCACCTTAACCCCGCCGCCTGGCCCGCCCTGGAAGCGAAGCTGACCGCCTTGTTCCGCACCCGCCCGCGCGATGAATGGTGCGAGCTGTTCGCGGGGACCGATGCCTGCGTCGCCCCCGTTCTCTCCATGAGGGAAGCGCCGCGCCACCCGCATAACGCGGCGCGCAACACATTCATCGAGGTGGAGGGCGCGACCCAGCCCGCCCCGGCGCCGCGCTTCTCGCGCAGCGTGCCCGCACCCCCCGCCGCCCCGCCCGCCCTGGGGCAAGGCGGCGATGAAGCGCTGCGGGAGTGGCTGGGCGGCTAAGGTTGGCGGTTTCGGCGCGATCTTTCACAACGTGAAGAATTCCTCACCCTGGGTTATCTTTCTTAACAAGCCGGTTCACTCACCGGTTTACCCCTGCTTGGCCGCCTGCTCGCGCTTGCGCCCGATCCGGCGCATGGCCCAGGTTTGCGCCGCGCGCTCAGCCTGGAGGGCGAGGTTCCATTTCGCCGCTTTCTCACCCGCTGTTATCCGCATCGTATGGATGACGGTTCGCGCCAGTTCAGGATCCTTGGCGGCATAGCGCGCCATCGTCATCGCCTTGGCCTCGACTTCGCCATCAGGTACCGAAGCCCAGGCCAAACCAAGTTGTTGCGCGCGCAAACCATCGATTTCCTCGCCAAAGACGGCCATGGCGCACACCGCATCGAGCGTCGCCGTTTCCGCCATGAGCATCATATGTCCGCCTCCCGGATGCGTGCCGAGGCGAAAAAAGCCGGAGAGCAGGCGCGCATTATCCGCCACGATTCTCACATCGGCGGCCAGCAGCAGATTCATGCCCGCGCCTACCGCCGCCCCGCGCACGGCGGCGATGACCGGCGCCCGCAACCGCCCCGCGCGGCAGAACGATTCATAAACCCGGGTGGTGCCGTCATAGACCGCCGGTTCCAGCGGATCAGCGAACATTCTTTCCGTGGACCCCAGCTCGGCTCCGGCGCAAAAGGAGCCGCCCGCGCCACGAATGATGACCGCGCCGATGGACGGGTCCGCATCCGCGGCGTCGAATGCCTGCAGCATTTCCTCGGCCATGGCGGGTGTCAGCGCGTTGCGGCGCCCAGGCGCGTTGAGGGTGACGGTGGCCACCCCTCTATCAGTTTCGTAAATGACTTCTTTTCCGGATTCACTTTGCATTGAGAAGTGCCTTGCTGATAATTTCGCGTTGAATGTCGCTCGTGCCCTCGCCGATCGACATGAGCATGCCGTCGCGCCAATACCGGTTCGCATCCGTCTCCAGGGCATAGCCCAGGCCGCCATGCAGGAGCATGGCCGTCCGCGTCACGCGCGCAACCATTTCTGAACTGCACACGTTCCTGAGCGTACCGGAAAGCCGCGTATCAGCGCTGATGCCCATGGCGAAGAAGCCAGCCTCGCGCATTTTGGCTAGCAGCGGTTCTGGAAACCCAAGGTCATTTATATCGATCTCGCGGGAAAGAGGCGCGATCTCCTGGCGGGCGAATGCCCGGGCCATATCCTGAATCGAGACCTGCTCCGCGGTCAGATCCCAGTCGATCATTCGCCAGCCGCCTCTCGTGAGATTTTCAAGGCTCCGCTCGCCAGCAGGCGGTCGATTTCGTTCTGGGAATGCCCCAATTCGCGGAGAATTTCCACCGTATGCTCCCCCAGCCTGGGCGCGTGCCGCCGCAGGCCGAGCGGCGAGGCGGGCATGCGCGCCGGAGCGGCCGTCATCACCACGCGTCCCTCGCTCGGGTGTTCCACCTCCTGGAAAAAGCCGGTCTGGTGGAGGTGGGGATCATCCTCGACCAATTCAGAAATGGATTTGACCGGCACGGCGGGAATATCCGCCTGGCGCAGCGCCTCCAGCCATTCCGCCGAGGTGCGGGTGGTGACCTCGCTGGCCAGCAATTCATAAAGCGCGTCAATGTTGCGCGTGCGCGCAGCCATCGAGGCGAAGCGCGGTTCCTGCATCAAACCCGGACGCCCGATCAGTTCAAAAAATCTCGTCCATTGGCCATCATTATAGGGAATGACGGCGATATAGCCATCACGCGTACGGTAGGGCCGCCGAAACGGCGAGACGACCCTGGGATAGCGGGCCTCACCGAGCGGCGGCGCGAACGTGCATCCGTAAAGGTGCTCGACAAGGTTGAATGACACCATCGTCTCGAACATCGGCAATTCGATCTCTTGCCCCTGCCCGGTCCGTTCCGCGTGCCGCAGCGCGGCGACAACGGCAAGGGCCAGCAGCGCGCCGCTCGTCTTGTCGGCCACCGCGGAGGCGACGTATTGCGGCACGCCCGCGAATTCCGCCTGCAGCGACGCGCCGCCGCTCATCGCCTGGATGGTATCATCAAAAGCCGGATAGGCCGCGTAGGGCCCGTCCTGGCCATAGCCGACGGCCTTGGCATAGACGAGCCTGGAGTTGCGGCCGCGAACCGATTCATAGTCGAGACCCAGGCGGCGTATCGCGTTCGGACGGACATTGGTGACGAAAACATCCGCCGAGGCGATCAACGAGGTCAGCACGGACCGGCCTTCCGGCGTCTTCGCGTCAAGGGCGATGCTGCGCTTGTTCCGGTTGATGCCAAGAAAGATGCCGGCCATGCCGGGATGCCGGGCAGGCCCGGTGTTGCGGGTGCTGTCGCCATCGAGACCTTCCACCTTGATGACGTCGGCGCCCATGTCGCCCAGCCACATCGTACAATACGGCCCGAACAGAACCGTGGTCATGTCCACGACCCGGACGCCATCCAGCGCGCCGGGCGGCAGCGGGGGGAGTTGATTACCCGTCATGTTTCCTTCGCCATCTCGCTCAGTGTCATGGTTTCGCGCAGGCACCGAAATAGCTTTCTCCCCGGGCAATGGCGGGCAGATGACGCTGGCGCTGTTCCGGCGTGCCGAATCGCAGCAGGCTGGGGCCGATCTGGCGTTCGGCCACCCAATGCGCGGCAACAAAGCGTTCTTCCTGAGGCCGGTCTCTGCCGCCATATTCTTGGGGCCAAACCATGCCCAGCCAGCCTCGCGCGCCAAGCTTTCGGGAAAACTCGGGATTGCCGCCGCGTACCCAGCAATCAACGATGGGAATGAACCCGCCAGTTTCCATCTCGGTTAGCAGAAATCTCCGCACATCCTGCCGCAGCGTCTGTGTCGAGGGGCTCAACGACGCCGCCCGGAGACGTAAACTCGCCGCCATCATAGCGAGACCCCCCATAATTGCCCAAGCATCTCCGTCGCCTCCCCAAATTCCGGCGCCTTGCCGTGCCGGGGCGCCCCACGGACCCGCACAGGGAAGGCTGGCATGGGGCGCTGGCCGTTCTCGGCTGGAAGCCAGGCGCCCCGCGCAGAAAAATGCGGATCAGAAACAATATCCTCCAGGCTGGCGGCGATACGGGAGATCGGCAGGTCGTGGGTCTTGGCGAAGTCGAGCCACTGCGCGGAGGGACGGGCGGCGAAAATAGCCTGCAGAGCCGCATGGCAGGCGCGGGGAGTCTCGCCCGCCGCCTGGAGATGTTCACGCTCAGGCGCAGGCAGCTCGTTGATGAATTTGTGCCAGAAATGGGTTTCCACCAAAGCCACCGCTAAGCGTACGCCATCCGCGGCTGTAAAAATATCATTCATGGGCCGCACGTGCCGCCACTGGCCGGCGGCATCCGCCGGCGCGTCCGCCCAGCGCAGGCCGGACCATGCCAGCGCGGCCTCGGCGAGAGAGACATCGAGCCATTGGCCTTCGCCGGTACGGTCCCGCTCCCGCAAGGCCGCCAGGGTAGAAACCGCCGCGTACATGGCGCCGGCGATATCACTCACCGGTAACTGCATCCGGGAGGGCTCATCTGCCTGCGTCACGCTCACCGGAATGGCCATCAATCCGGCGCGGCCGCAATAGTTCACGTCGTGCCCCGGCTCGTTCGCGGCGGGGCCGGTCTGCCCATAGCCGGAGAGCGAAACATAGACGATGCCCTGATGCCGCGCGCGGATATGCTCATAGCCTACCCCCAGCCGCGCCATGACGCCCGGCCGGAAGCCTTCAACGAAAACATCGGCGCGCTCCGCAAGCTTCAGCACGGTTTCGCGCCCTTGCGGCGTGCGCAGATCCACCACCGCGCTGCGCTTGCCGCGATTGACCAGCTGAAAGAGCCCCGGCAGCATCGTCCGGGCGTAGTCGCCATCGCTGGGCCGCTCGATTTTGATGACGTCCGCCCCCAGATCCGCTAGAATTCCGGTGCAGAGCGGGCCGGGCAGCAACCAGCTCAAATCCAGCACGCGCAAGCCGGAAAGAGGACCCGATGCATATGAACCACTTTCCGGAGACGTCATCATTTAAAGCCTTTTGCGACCACGAAGGGCTATTCTGCCGATCATATAATAGGAGGATGAGCCTGCCATAGGCAGCCCCATTCTAAGACGATTTCACTCAGATATTTGTCAAATTAACTATTCAAAACCTATAAACTTGTGAAATTGCGAATCAATTCTTGCTTATTGATTTTAGCGCCGGCGTTGCGGGGCAGATCATCGAGCAGCAGCAGGCGCTCGGGCTGATACCAGACGGCCATGCCCTGATCCAGTAGGAACTGGTTGAGTTCCGCCAGTGTCGGCCTGGCTCCGGCAACGGGCACGACGACGGCCCCCACAATCTCGCCCAGCGTTGGGTCCGGCACCGGCACGACAGCCACGTCGAGCACCGCCGGATGGCGCAGCAACGCCTCCTCGATGGCGCCGGGATTGATATTGCGGCCGCCGCGAATGATCATATCCTTCTTGCGGCCGACGATGGTGAGGTACCCCTCCGCGTCGAGCATGCCCATATCGCCGCTATGATACCAACCCTCCTCGTCCCACACCGTGGCGGTGCCCTCAGGATCATTGAGATAGCCGAAGCCGACATTGGCGCCGCGCCAAATCACCTCGCCCGGCTCCCCCACCCCGGCATCCGTGCCGTCATCACGCACCAGGCGCAGCTCCTGCCCCTCCAGAATTCTGCCAGCCGTTCGCCGTTTCTGTGCGGGATCATCGACACATGTCATAACCGGAACGCTCGCATCGGTTGCCCCGTACATGGTTTGCACGACGCAATGGAATAATTCCTCTGCCTCTTCCGCCACCGAATCGGCGAGCTTCGCGCCGCCGTTGGAAATAAAGCGCAACGAGGGAATGTGGCGTGGCCGCTCCCGCTGTGCGGCGACCAGCTTGACCAGCTGCGTGGGGATCAGCACCACATAGGTGGCGGCGTGCTCTTCCATCAGGTCGAGGGCGAGGCCGGGATCATTCCCGTCCCAGCGTTCCAGCAGCACGCTTTTCGCGCCGAATAACAGGGGCGTGACGATGGGAAAAATATAGCCGGTGGCGCCGGTTCCGGCGGGGGCGATTGAGACCGCCACGTCATGCTCGGTCAGGCGGCAGCTCTGCTGGCCATATTGGTGGCGAATGAGATGCAGCATCGCGTCATCGCAAAACAGGCTGCAGCGGGGCAATGCCGTCGTGCCCGAGGAGACCATGACCTCCAGCGGGCTGGAGGAGGAGGGGCGGCGGCGCTCCAGGAAATCCGGGCCGCGCCGGGCCTCCCAGCCGCCATCGCCGGCCAAGGCGTCAAAACCATGTTCGCCCTCCGCCGGCGCCGCCCGGAGGACGATGTGGTGGCGCAGCTTCGGCAGGATGGGCTGGATATGGGCAAGGAGCGCGCGATGATCGAAGCCCCGGAAGGACGGCGGGTAGATGATGGCGCGGGCATTGGACAAGGCGAGCAGATGGCGCATCTCATGCTCGCGGAAGCCGTCATGCAACGGCACGAAAATCATGCCGACGCGGTCAAGAGCCAGATGGGCGAGCACGAGCTCCGACCAGTTGGGCGCCTGAACCGCCACCACATCGCCCGGCTGCAGCCCAAGCTCCAGCAACGCCGCCGCGAGATTGCGGGTGCGGGCGCGAATGTCGCCATAGGTAAGCGCGCCGCGCGAATCAACCAGCGCCACCTTATGCGGCGTGCGAAGCGCGTGATCATCCACATAATCGACGATCAGCCGGCCTTCCCACCAGCCGCGGCGGCGAAACTCCTCCGCCCCCGGTATCTCATGCCGCCATAACACGATATCCGTTATATCCATGACAGGGTTTCCTGGGGTAGCCAATGAAATTAACTCATAAAGAGCGATGATCCCGTTCTAAACGAATAAAAGAGCGGCGGCGCGTTTGTTTTCAAGCAAATTTTGGTTTGCGTTTTTCCCGGAACGCCGCCACGCCTTCTTTGACGTCGTCAGTCATGAATAAAAAGGGAAAAGCATCGACAGCGTATCGCATTTCGTCTCCGCCAAGACCGCGATTATAGAACGATTTGGCCATATCGATCGCCACGCGCGGCTTGGAAGCCAGTTTTTCCGCGAATTGCATAGCCTCATCGATTAAATTCGCGTGAGGTACCACCTTCAAGGCAATCCCAAGGCGATGAGCTTCTTCGGCGCTGATCGGGTCGCCAAGCATACTCATCTCTTTTGCTTTTGGACGACCGACGATTTCATGCAACCGAACAACGGCGAACCCGGGCAGAAGCCCAAGTTGAATTTCCGGCACCCCAAATTTGGCGCGATCCGAAGAAATGATAAAGTCACACGCTATTGCAAGTTCAAAACCACCCCCATATGCGAGACCGTTCACGGCCGCAATCAAGGGTTTGGAACACCGCTCCGGAGCCTCAAGAAAGGGAAGGACGCCCCCAATAAATTTTCGCACTTGTGCAGGTGTGACGGGCAAATTGCTGAGATCCGCACCAGCACAGAATGTTTTTTCGCCGCTTCCCGTAATAATCCCGACACGAATTTCGTCGTCAGCCTCGATTTTAGCAAGACTATCCAGAATACCGTCGCGAATTCCGGTAGACAACGCATTGAGTTTGTGCGGCTCGTCCAGCGTCATGAGAGCGACCCGGCCTCTTTTTTCGAATTCAACACCACCCAAACGCATAATTCCTCCGAAGGATCTTTAGGGTTAACCAGTTATCTTTAGCGCCATCCATACCGCGCCTTCAGTTTTGCAAGACTCCTCCGGAGGAATGCTTAAAGCCGTTGGATAACGGCGTTCCGCCATTAAAATTTCGTTTGCAACCGGAAGTCGAAAGTATCGCCGCCGACCTGGGATGTAACAAACTCGGCATGATTCCAAATCGCGGTGAGCTGTATGCCGCTCGGCAACATATATCCCACCACCGGACCGAACCCGACATACCGGCAAATGGAACCCGGCACCGGATGACCATTCATCGTATCTTTAACGACCTGGTCAATCTGAGACACGCCTATCCCAAGCGTCCACGCGCCAATCGTCTTTTCCGCCGTATAATCAATCAAAAAATTGCCGCCGGTACGATATTCATAATTATGAGCGGTTGTCGACCCAAGCGGTTGGCCGAATCGCAGCGCGACACTCAAGGTCCAACCGTTATTGAGATATGTCAGGCCCAAGCTAGGCATAAAGGTTGAATAACCGTTGGCACTTGGGGCACCACCATTTTTCATGGTTCCATTCACCAAATCCGTTGGCGTATTGGTGCCGTCATTCAAAAAAAACGTGGTCGCGACGCGTACAAATAAATGATGCGGCAATGACCATGACAACATTAGCGGTATGATGGGGGTATTGAAAATCCCTAGATTTCCAGGCCCTGGGTTCTCTCTTTGGGTTGCAGTATAACTGGTATAGTCAAATGGCATAGCCACGGCCATGCCGTATGTGGCGCCCAACACCGTAATTCCCGGCACCCAAAGAACCGACGGAGCAACCGCCAGGGCATCGATGGAGGAACCCTGAATTTTCTTTCCCTCTCCCGTATAATCCACGAATTGGGCGAAATAATTGTCTAACTGACCATACACCCCGGGTGGCGGCAATAAGCCGGCAGGAAGCCCCACCTCAAAGCCCGGGAGTTCAGTATTCCATAATTCGCCAGCATGCGCGTTTGTGCTGGCAAACACGCCCGCAATTCCACTTGCAAAAGCCGCCAGACGAAGCTTCTTCAAATCGCTCAAGGACCCCTCCTGTTATAAGTTATTAATTTCCGTTTGTTTCATAATACCACCGGAAACTTCTTGCAAATAAATTTCTGTGCCGCAGCTTAAAAATTTTTGCTGCGAATGTTTTTGTTACGTGTTGGAATTCTCGCTCATACCGGGCGGCCCGGCAGCTTTTCATATTGCAGTGCAATGCGGCCGACCTTCTCGCGGGCGATGACCAGTTTTTGGATTTGCGCGGTGCCGTCGCCGAGTACCGATATCGTCGAAATGCGTGCGGTGATCCCCTTCTGGTTGAGCTCCACGAAAAAGGCGCTCACCCCGCGCGAGCCGCCGCCGGGGCTGCCGGTGCGGGCGAAGACCACCGCCGCATCCGCCTGGGTGGAGAAGCTCATCAAGGTTTTCTCGCCATTGAGCTTCCAGCCATTTCCTGATTTTTTCGCGCGCAATATGAGGTTGGCGGCATCCGACGCGCCCCCGCGGTTTGGATGTGACCGCGTTCTCGCCGAGCCCGCCATATTCCTCCGGCAGGTCGGGGCCGATCAAGCCAAGGGCGCCCATTTGTTTGAGCAGGCCACGATCCATGCCCCCCCGGCGAACGGCGGGCAGAATTTTGGAGGGGCAGGAACTGCGCCTGGTGCGTGATGACTCACCCTGGGATAGATTAAAAAGAGATATTATCTCCAACTGAACTCGGTCTATTATCCAATCATACTATAACCGCCGGATACAGATAAAATTTGACCTGTTATATGACCGGCGGCCTTATTCGATGCCAAAAACACTACCGCATTTGCAATATCCTGCGCACGCCCAACCTTCCGCAGAGGTAAAGTCTTGGCAATCTTGTCGAATTGCTCGGATGAGAACATGCTTCCCGGATCGGCCCAAAGGCTCGTGCTTCCGATTTCCTCATTGGAAGTGGGAATCGTAATTCCTGGACATACGACATTACACCGGATCCCATAGCGGCCGTTTTCCTTGGCGATCGTTTTGGTAAAGCTATTAACGGCTGCCTTACAACCGCCATATACCGCTTCGCGGGGCTCGCCTTGCCGGCTGGCGTCGGAGCTAATCGAAACGATGGCGCCACTGTTGTTTTTAATCATGAACTCAAGAGCGGCATGGGTGCAATTCAATACGCTCAAATAATTTATTTGAATCACCTTCTGCCAAAACGATGGCTCGGTCTGGGTAAAAAACATCATCTGATCCCAGCCCACATTATTGACAAGGATATCCAGCCGCTCATGTTTTTCAATCGCGGTTTTAACGAGCGCTTTGGTCTGGTCGTATTGCGTGACATCCGTACGCTGCACAATAGCCGATCCGGCTCCAAGTTTAAGCGCCAGGTCAGCCGTTTTTTGTGCTTGATTCGTATCGATGTCACCGATGGTGATGTTTGCGCCCTCGCTTGCAAAGGCAAGGACTATGGCCCTCCCAATGTTTGAGCCCCCGCCTGTAATAAGAACGGACTTATTTTTTAGATCCAGATCCATTTCGTTCCCTTTTCTTTGCTTTATACAAATATTTAATATGCTTGGTTAGTATTTTGGTGTACCAGCAGGCTGAACTTACGTAAATACTATGACCAAAGCAAGCTGCTCATAGGCGGCGCTGAAGGCTCTTTTGGTGCGTCTCTCAGCTCTGAGACGCTCTCAGAGGATTGCCCGCCGGGTTGAATCCCCTTTTCTCTCTCCAATATGACTGGCGGTTTAGATTATCGGAGACCAATATGCTCACCTGTACCGGATATGGCGCCACCAGCCCCTCCAGCCCCCTCGCCCCTCTCACCTTCAACCGCCGCGATGTCGGCCCGCAGGATGTCGAGATCGAGATCATGTATTGCGGCGTCTGCCATTCAGACCTGCATTTCGTCCGCGATGAATGGCATTTTACCCAATATCCTGCCGTGCCGGGGCATGAGATCGTCGGGCGCGTGAAGACCACCGGCCCCGGCGTCACCAAGCATAAGGTGGGGGATCTGGTCGGTGTCGGCTGCATGGTGGATAGCTGCCGCACCTGCCCCTCCTGCCGCGAGGGGCTGGAGCAATATTGCGATTCAGGAATGGAGGGCCAGACCTATGGCGGTGTCGACAAGGTTCTCGGCGAGCCGAGCAAAGGCGGCTATTCGGACCGTATCGTAGTGGATGAGAATTTCGTCCTGAGGATGCCCGCCAATCTCAACCCCGCCGCCGCCGCGCCGCTGCTTTGCGCCGGCATCACGCTTTATTCGCCGCTGCGCCACTGGCAGGCCGGGCCGGGCAAAAAAGTCGGCATTATCGGGCTGGGCGGGCTGGGCCATATGGGCGTCAAACTGGCGCACGCCATGGGCGCTGAAACCGCGCTTTTCACCCACTCCCCCGGCAAGGTGGCGGATGCGAAGCGGCTCGGCGCCCAGCTCGTCATCCTCTCCTCGGACGCGGCGCAAATGTCCGCCCATAAAGAGAGCTTCGACCTCATCATCGATACGGTTTCCGCCTCGCATGACCTCGCGCCTTATTTCAACCTGCTCAAGCGCGACGCCACCATGGTCCAGGTGGGCGCGCCGGAACAGCCGCTGCCCATCGCCGTCTTCCCGCTCATCGCCAAGCGCCGCAATTTCGCGGGCTCCATCATTGGCGGCATCCGCGAGACGCAGGAGATGCTGGATTTCTGCGCCCAGCATAACATCACCGCCGATATCGAGATGATCCCGATCCAGAAAATCAACGAGGCCTATGAACGCATGCTCAAAAGCGACGTCAAATACCGTTTTTGTATCGACATGAAAAGCCTGAAGGCGGGCTGAGCCGGTCCGCCTCTACCGCCGCCCGGCGGCGCGGCGGTAGAGAAACAGCGTGGCGCCCAGCCCGAACAGCGCGGCGCCGCTCAGCCATATGGCGGGCGCGGCCCGGCTGCCCGTCGCGCCGATCAGCGCCGTCGCCGCCAGCGGCGTGAAGCCGCCGAACAGCGCCGTGGCCAGGCTATAGGCCAATGAAAACCCGGAGGTGCGGACCTGCGCCGGCATGATCTCGGCCAGGGCCGGGACCATCGCGCCGTTATAGCCCGCATACACGAAGGACAGCCAAAGCTCGACCATGAGCATGCGGCCGAAGCTGGGCGCGCTGACGAGCCAGGCCAGGGCCGGATAAGCGGTGACCAGCGCCAGCAGGGTAAAAGCCATCAGCAACGTTTTGCGGCCCGTCTTGTCTGAGAGAGCGCCCATGATGGGCAGCCAGACGAAATTGGAAAGCCCCACGCAGCAGGTGACGAGCAGCGCCGCGCCCTCCGGCAGATGCAGCACCGCCTTGCCGTAGGTGGGCGTGTAGACGGTGATGAAATAGAACGAGACGGTGGTCATGGAGACCAGCAGCATCCCGGCGAGAACCAGGCCAATATGGGCGCCGATGGTGCGAAACACCTCGCCAATGGCGGGGTGATGGCTTTGGGCGCGGAAAGCCTCCGTCTCCTCCAGAGAGCGGCGCAGAATATAGAGCAGCGGCACGATCAGGCAGCCGACAAAAAAAGGTATGCGCCACCCCCCGGCCGCGACGGCCTCAGGCGGCAATAGCACATGCACGAGATAGCCGAGAATTCCGCTGAAAACGACTGCCACTTGCTGGGAGCCGGATTGCCAGCTGGCGTAAAACCCGCGCCGGCCGGGCGGGGCGATCTCGGCGAGATAGACGGAGACCCCGCCCAGCTCCACACCCGCGGAAAACCCCTGGATCAGCCGCCCCACCAGCACCAGCAGCTGCGCGGCCATGCCGATCCGCGCATAGGACGGGGTGAAGGCCAGCAGCGCCGTGCCCACCGCCATCAGCCCGAGCGTGAGGATTAGCCCCTGGCGGCGGCCATGCCGGTCTATATAGGCGCCCAGGATGATGCCGCCGAGCGGGCGCATCAAAAATCCCGCGCCGAAGGTGAGAAAGGTGTAGATCAGGCCGGAGCTGCCCGTATGAGTGGGGAAAAACGCCTGGGCGATCTGCGTGGCGAAAAAACCGAACAGAAAGAAGTCGAACATCTCGAAAAAATTGCCGCTGGTGACGCGGATGACGGTCACGGCTTTCGCCCAGGCGGAAGTTTCCATGCTGAGTCTCCTTTTTCTTCGCGGATGTAACCGTTCTACGCTCCAGGCTCCAGCCGCCGCCGCCATGGCTTGACTTGGCGGGGTAAAAAATGGTTCTTGCAGCCGCGCCGGAAGGGTAACACCCTCATGCGCCTTGGTGCGAGCCTGTAGCTCAGTGGTAGAGCAACCGACTTTTAATCGGTTGGTCGTGGGTTCGACCCCCACCGGGCTCACCAAGCCAACCAGCCCTTGCGGAACCCTTCATGAATCGCGCCGATATCGGAATCGTCACCGGCTTGCAGGCGGAGGCGCGCTGGCTCGCCAAGGCGGGCTTCAAAATCGCGGTGGGCGGCGGCACCCCGCCCGGCGCGGCGGCGGCGGCGC
>NZ_DAIEIF010000053.1 GCF_027352905.1 Acidocella sp. | reverse complement strand
GGGCGGTTGCCGGTGGCGAGGGAAGCGGCGATCTGGCGGAACGCCCCCGCCTCGCTCGCGGCGACGCACAGCACCTCGCCGCGCGGCTTCAGCTGGTAGATGTTCTGCTCCCCCACCGGGCCGGGCAGCTCCGTCCGGTAGCCGAGCGGGCTGGCCGCGCCGATCGCCGCCGCGGCCTCCGCCGCCTCCGCCTCTCCCGCCGCGCGCAGGGCCTGGACCAGCGGCGCCAGCCCCGGCCCCGCCTCGCCGCGCAGGCCGCTCGGCGGCCGCGTCGCGATCAGCCGCCGCAGATAGAGCGGCCCGCCCGCCTTGGGCCCGGTGCCGGAGAGCCCCTGCCCGCCGAAAGGCTGCACCCCCACCACCGCGCCGATGATGTTGCGGTTGACATAGATGTTGCCGGCGCGGATGCGCTCGGCGGCCTGGCTGATCGTCTCATCCACCCGGCTATGGATGCCAAAGGTCAGCCCGTAGCCGAGCGCATTCACCGCCTCGATCATCGGGGCGAAGCCCCGGCGCGGGCAGCGCAGCATATGAATGACCGGGCCGAACACCTCCCGCCCCAGCACGCCGGGATCGGGGATCTCGATGAGGGCGGGGGCGACGAAATGCCCCGCCTCGCAATCCGGGGAGAGGCTGGCGCGGAAGACCGGGTAGCCGCGCCCGGCCATCGCCGCGATATGCGCCTCGATCCCGTCCCGCGCCTCCGCCGAGATCACCGGGCCGATATCGGTATCCAGCCGGTCCGGGCGGCCCACCCGCAATTCCCGCATCGCCCCGTGCAGCATCTCGGTGAGCCGCCCGGCGATCTCCTCCTGGACGATGAGGACCCGCAGGGCCGAGCAGCGCTGCCCGGCGGAATCGAAGCCGGAGGCGATGATATCCGCCACCGCCTGCTCCAGGAGGGCCGAGCTGTCGATGATCATCGCGTTCTGGCCGCCGGTCTCGGCGATGAGGGGCACGGGGTGGCCGCGCTCATCCAGCCGCAGGGCGAGGCTGCGCTGAATCGCGCGGGCCGCCTCCGTCGAGCCGGTGAACACCACCCCCCCGACGCGCGGATCCGCCACCAGCGCCGCCCCCATTGCGCCATCGCCCGGCAGAAGCTGCAAGGCCCCGCGCGGCACCCCGGCCTCGTGCAGGAGCCGCGCCGCCTGGGCGGCGATCAGCGGCGTCTCCTCGGCGGGCTTGGCGATGACGGCGTTGCCCGCGGCCAGCGCCCCCGCCACCTGGCCGATGAAGATCGAAAGCGGAAAATTCCAGGGGCTGATGGCGGCGACGACGCCGAGCGGCCGGTGGGTGAGATTGTCGAACCCCGCCTGCGCCTCATGCGCGTAATAGCGCAGAAAATCCACCGCCTCGCGCACCTCGCCGATGGCGGCGGCGAAGCCCTTGCCCGCCTCGCGCACGATCAGCGCCGCCAGATGAGGCTGGCGCCCCTCCAGCAGGTCGGCGGCGCGGCGCAGGGCGGCGGCGCGCTCCTCCGGCGGGGTGGATTGCCAGATCGGCGCCGCCTCCCCCGCCGCCGCCAGCGCCGCCGCCAGCTCCTCCGGCCCCGCCTCGATCACCCGCCCCACCTCGTCCCCGCTCAGGGCGGGGTTGCGCACCGGGCGGGCTTTGTCCGCCTCCCAGCCCGTCTCGCGCCGCAGGAGCGGCGCCGCCCGCCAGCCCTCCTCCAGGCTGGCGAGAGAGGCCAGGGCCAGGGAGGCGAGGCGCTGCTCGTTGGTAAGGTCCAGCCCGGCGGAATTGGGCCGCTCACCGCCGAAAATATCGCGGGGCAGGGCGATGCGCGGATGCGGCGCGCCGCAAGGCTCCAGCCGGCGGGCCGCCGCCACCGGGTCGGCGAGCAGGGCGGCGAGATCGACATGCGGGTCGGCCAGCTGCTTGACGAAGGAGGTGTTGGCGCCGTTTTCCAGCAGCCGCCGCACGAGATAGGGCAGCAGCGTCTCATGCGTGCCCACCGGCGCGTAGATGCGGCAGGGGCGGCCCAGCTTCTGCGGCCCCACCACCTCGTCATAGAGCGGCTCGCCCATGCCGTGCAGGCATTGGAACTCATATTGCCCGGCGTAGAAATTGCCGCCCGCCATGGCGTGGATGGCGGCGAGGGTGACGGCGTTATGGGTGGCGAATTGGGGAAACACCGCATCCGGCGCGGCGAGCAGGCGGCGGGCGCAGGCGAGATAGCTGACATCGGTATGCGGCTTGCGGGTGAAAACCGGAAACCCTTCCAGCCCGTCCTGCTGGGCGCGCTTGATCTCGCTATCCCAATAGGCGCCCTTGACCAGCCGCACCATCAGCCGGTGGCGGCTGCGCCGCGCGAGATCGATGAGGTGGTCGAGCACGAAGGGGGCGCGTTTCTGATAGGCCTGCACCACGAAGCCGATGCCGTTCCAGCCCTCCAGCCGGGCGTCCCAGCACAGGGCCTCCAGCAAATCGAGCGATAATTCCAGCCGGTCGGCCTCCTCCGCGTCGATGTTGACGCCGATATCGTAATGGCGGGCCAGCTCCATCAGCCCCGTCAGCCGGGGCAGCAGCTCCTCCATCACCCGGCCGCGCTGGGCGCGGCCATAGCGGGGGTGAAGGGCGGAGAGCTTGATGGACAGGCCCGGCCCCTCATAGATGCCGCGCCGGCGGGCATGCTTGCCGATGGCGTGGATCGCCTGCTCATAATCGCGCAGATAGCGGGCGGCGTCCCCGGCGGTGAGCGCGGCCTCGCCCAGCATGTCGTAGGAATGGCGGAAGCCGCGCGCCTCCAGCTTGCGGCTATTGGCGAGCGCCTCGCCGATCGTCTGGCCAATGACGAATTGCTCGCCCATCAGCCGCATGGCGATGTGCAGCCCCTGGTGGATCACCGGCTCGCCCCCGCGCGCGATCAGCCGGGTGAGGGCGGCGGAAAGCCCGGTCTCGCTGGCGGTGCCCACCAGCCTGCCGGTGAGCAGCAGGCCCCAGGTGGCGGCGTGGACGAAAACCGAGCGGCTGCCGCCGAGATGGCTCTCCCAATGGCCCTGGCCGATCTTGTCGCGGATCAGCGCGTCGCGGGTGGCCCGGTCGGGGATGCGCAGCAGCGCCTCGGCCAGGCACATCAGCGCCACCCCCTCCTGGCTGGAGAGCGCGTATTCCTGCAACAGCCCCTCCACCAGCCCGCGCGCCGGCTTGCCGCGCAGCGCCACGGTAAGGTTTTCCGCGAGCGCCCGCGCCGCTCCGGCGGCGGCGGGGGGCAGCGCCGCCTCGGCGAGCAGGGCGGGCAGGCATTCCGGCTCGGGCCGGCGGTAGGCGGCGGTGATGGCGGCGCGCAGCACGGTTTGCGGCTGCACGTCCTGGGCGAAATCGAAAAACGGCAGGCCCGTGTCGGCGCGGGCCGGGCCGGCGCCCTCGCTGCGCGCCAGAGCCTCGAGAATCGCCTGTTTCACCAGCCCGTGCATCGTCTGGCCCTCGCGCGCCGCCGCCGCCTTGAGCCGGTCGCGCAAGGGCTCGTCGATTTTCACTCCGAAGGTGCTGGCCGCCATGCCTCGTTTGTCCTCAAGCGGGGAACCATAGCCACCTTGCCGCGCTTGCCCGAGCGGCGCAACCGTTTTTATCGCGGCGGGTTGCGCCTACTCTTGGCCGTGGGCGCAACCCGGGCGGCAGCGCGGGCGCAACCCTTCGGCCTCACCCGCCGGTCACCGACATGTGGCGGGGCACCGCCACACGGGTGATGTCGAATTCATGGCCTAGCGGCTTGGCGGCGATCCCCCGCCTGATCGCCGCCGCCAGCTCCTCCCCCGCCGCGCCCTGGCGCAGCGCGCCGCGCAGATCCACCGCGTTCTCCTGGCCGAGGCAGAGATAGAGCCGCCCGGTGCAGGTGAGGCGCACGCGGTTGCAGCTGGCGCAGAAATGCTGGCTGAGCGGGGTGATGAAGCCGAGATGCCGCCCGGTCTCCTCCACCCGCATATAGCGGGCCGGGCCGCCCGTGGCGTGGGGGCTGGGGGTCAGCCGCCAGCGCCGGGACAGTTCCGCCCGCACCCCGGCCAGAGGCAGATGCGTCTCGGCCCGGTGCGTCACCTCGCCCACCGGCATGGTCTCGATCAGGCAGAGATCGAAACCGCGCGCGCCGCACCAGGCGAGCATGGCGTCGAACTCGTCATCATTCACACCCTTGAGCGCCACCATGTTGATCTTTACGGCGAGCCCCGCCGCCCGCGCCGCGGCGATCCCGGCCAGCACCTGGGGCAGCCGCCCCCCGCGGGTGATGCGGGCGAACCGCGCCTCGTCCAGCGTGTCGAGGCTGACATTGATCCGCCGCATCCCGGCCCGGGCGAGATCCGCCGCGAAGCGGGCGAGCTGGGAGCCGTTGGTGGTGAGGGTCAGCTCCTCCAGCCCCTGGCCAAGACGCCGCCCCAGCGCCTCGATCAGGCGCATCACGTCGCGGCGCAGCAGCGGCTCGCCGCCGGTCAGGCGCAATTTGGTGACACCCAGCCCGATGAAGGCGGCGCAAAGCCGCTCCATCTCCTCCAGGGTGAGAAGCTCCGCCCTGGGGAGGAATTCCATATCCTCGGCCATGCAATAGGTGCAGCGGAAATCGCAGCGATCCGTCACCGAGACGCGCAGATAGGTGATGCTCCGGCCGAACGGGTCGATCATACCCGCTATTTCGGACTTTCCTGGTCCGATTGCAACGAATCCGGCTCAACCGGCTCCAGCGCCGCCCAGCGCGTATCCACCACCACCTTGCCCGCATGCGCGAACATCACGGTGACGCGCGGGCCGAGGGCGCTTTGCACCTGCCCCAGACCCCAGCCGGGCTGGGCGGGCAGGCGGACATAATCGCCGGGCGCGAAGTCAGAGCGTTCCAAGGCACGCCTCCACGAAGGCGGCCATATGCGGCGGCACCGGCGCGGTGGCCTCCACCGGCTCGGGCAGGGGCAAGGCGAGGCGGCGGGCGAGCAGCGCCATCATGCCGCCGCCCGCGCCATAGACCGGATCTCCCAGCACGGGATGGCCGAGCCAGGCGGCATGGGCGCGCAGCTGGTGGGTGCGGCCGGTGAGCGGGGTGAATTCGATGAGGGCGTCGCCCCCCGCCGCGCCCAGCACCCGCCAGAGGGTGCGCGCGGGGGCGCCCCCGGCGCTGGGGACCATGCGCCAGCGCCGCCCCTCGCTTTGCTTGGCCAGAGGCAGGTCGATTTCCCCCCCGGCCTCGGCGGGCACGCCGCGCACCGCCGCCCAGTAGCGTTTCTCCGCCCCGCCCCCGGCCAGCAGCGCCTGCGCCGCGAGGAGAAAACTCTTGCGCCGGGCGATGAGCAGGCAGCCCGCCGTGTCTTGGTCCAGCCGGTGGGCCGCCCAGGGCCCGGCCTTGCCCCGCCGCCAGAGCGGGAAGAAATCCTCGACCGAGGGGCCGCCGGCGCGGCCCGCATGCACCGGCAACCCGGCGGGCTTGTTGAGAATGACGGCGCGGGCATCCGCGAATAGGAGGTCCGGAGCCAGGCGCTACCCCCGCAAATGCCCGGGGATGGTGAAACCGAGCCGCACCGGAATGTCCCATTCCTCGCGGGCGCGGCGGATCTCCCGGAACCCGGCGGCGAGGTAATTGGGCAGGGCGCGGGGGTGGTCGGCATTGCAGGTGTTCACGGTCATGCCGCGCAGGGGCGAGGCCCCGGCGAAGACCGTATCCACCGCGTGATCGAGCAGCGGCCGCCCCAGCCCCTGGCCGATGAAGCCGGGACGCAGGCCGAAATAATTGAGATTGACGTTGGGCCAGGTGCCGGCGTCGGTCTCGAAGAACCCCGCCACCTCGCCTCCCACCCGCAGCACATGCACGGCGGTGGCGGGGCTGGCGAGATGTTTGGCGAGGAGTTCATCCGGCATCACCCGCCGCAGCCACCACAGCCAAGGCGCGCCCACCTCGTCATAGAGCGCCCGGTATTCGGCGACGCCGAGCCGCTCCTCGGCCACGCTGGCGCCGGGCGGCAGCACCGCGGGCGGGCGGGCGGGCGGGCGGGCCATGCGTAGAAAGACGACGGTGACGATGGCGCGCTCGGTTTTCTCACCGGGGGCAGGGCGGGCATAATCGAGAATATCGGGCATGGCTCAGCCTCCCGCCGTCTCCGCCTCGGCCCGCTTGGCGTGCCAGTTTTCCATCAGCTTGAGCACGGTGGCGGCGGTCTCCTCGATGGAGCGGCGGGTGACGTCGATGGTTGGCCAGCCGCGCTCGTTGCAGAGCCGCCGCGCCCAGAGCAGCTCTTTTTCCACCGCCTCCTGATCCACGTAATCCGAGCTGTCGGCGCGGCCGAACATCTCGTTGGAGCCGATCATGCGCAGACGGTGGCGGCGGATATCGATCAGCGAGCGCGGGTCGATGGTGAGGCCGATGACCGGGCAGGGCGGGTCCTCCAGCTCCTTGGGTAAGGGGGTGGAGGGCACCAGCGGCACGTTGAGCGCCTTGATGCCGCGATTGGCGAGGTAGAAGCAGGTCGGCGTCTTGGAGGAGCGGGAGACGCCGACCAGCACCACATCCGCCTCCTTGATGCCGCGATTGGCCTGGCCGTCATCATGGGAGATGACGAAGTGCATGGCGTCGATGCGGCGGAAATAATCGGCGTCCAGCACGTATTGGCGGCCAGGCTTGTGCTTGGCCGGGGCGTTGAAATGGGCCTGGAGCATCTCCATCAGCGGGTCGAGGACATGGAGCAGGGGCACGCCGAGCCGGGCGCAGGCGGCATCCAGCTCATGGCGCAGCGCGTCATCCACCAGCGAGCAGAGCACCGGGCCAGGCTCGGCCTGGATGCCCTCCAGCACCCGGTGCAATTGCAGGCGCGAGCGGATGAGCGACCAGCGGTGATAGGAAACCTGCGTCTCATCGAATTGCGCGACGGCGGCGCGGGCCAAGGCGTTGAGCGTGTCGCCGGTCGCGTCCGAGATCAGGTGGATATTGAGCTTGGGGCTGTCCATGATCCGCCTTCATAGCGTGGATAACTTTGTCTTGCGCCCCCCGTTTTCGGCAAAACGGGGATAAACCCCGCATAGCCCGGCACGGTGGAAGATTGGAAGAGTAACGTGGCGCAGATGTGGGTAACTCCCCTCTAAGAGTGAAAATCAGCGCGTTAGCCCTGGTTTCTTCCTGTGGATAACCCTGTGGGAAACCTCGCGGCCAAGGTGAAGCCCCGTTATCCACAGGGTACAAATCCCCCCTCTCCCTTTAAAAAAAAAAAGATAGGGTTTAGGCGATGGCCATGAAATTGCGTGACGCGCTGGCCGGCCGGGAGGTGTGGCCGCCCCCTCTCTGGCTAATGCGCCAGGCCGGGCGGTATTTGCCGGAATACCGGGCGGTGCGGGCCAAGGCGGGGGATTTTCTCTCCCTCTGCCTCAACCCGGAACTGGCGGCGGAGGTGACGCTCCAGCCCATCCGCAAATTCGGCTTCGACGCCGCCATCCTGTTCTCCGATATTCTCATCCTGCCGCTGGCGCTGGGGCAGGGGCTGCGCTTCGCCGAGGGCGAGGGGCCGCGCCTGCCGCCGCTGGAGGATGCGCGGCTGTTGCGGCCCGGCGCCGCGCCGGACGCCTATGCCCCGGTGATCGAGACCGTAAGGCGGGTGAGAGCCGCCTTGCCGGCGGAGGTGGCGCTGATCGGCTTCGCCGGCGGGCCGGCGACGGTGGCCTGCTATATGCTGGACGGGCAGGGCGGCGGCTTTCCCCGCACGCGCCGCCTCGCCTATGAGCAGCCGGGCTTCGTGCGGGAGGTGGTGGAGATCCTCACCGAGGCGAGCCTTGACTATCTCTCCGCCCAGATCGCGGCGGGGGCGGATTGCGTGATGCTCTTCGAGAGCTGGGCCGGGATATTTCCGCCCGCCCAGTTCCGCGAGTTCGTGATCGCGCCGACGCGGCGGCTGCGCGCCGGGCTGGCGGCGCGGCATCCGGGGGTGAGGGTGATCGGCTTTCCCCGCCTGGCCGGGCTGATGCTGGCGGAATTCGCGCGCGAGACCGGGGTGGACGCGATCGGGCTGGACAGCGTCACCGACCTGCCCCTCGCCCGCGCCGCCTGCCCGCCCGGCACGGTGTTTCAAGGCAATCTCGACCCGCTGGCCCTGCGCCTGGGCGGGGCGGCGCTGGAGGAAGCGGCGGCGCGGCTGCTGGCGCAGGCGCGGGGGCATGCGCATATCCTCAATCTCGGCCATGGCATCACCCCGGACGTGCCGGAGGCGCATGTGGCGCGGCTGGTGGAGCTGGTGAGGCAGGCGCGATGAGAACCGCCATCGTCCTGTTCAATCTCGGCGGGCCGGACCGGATCGAGGCGGTCAAGCCCTTCCGGGTCAATCTGTTCTCGGACAAGGCGATCATCCGCGCCCCCTGGTTCATCCGGGTGTGGCTGGCGCGGCTCATCGCCGCCTCCTCGGCGCGGGCGGCGGTGGCGAATTACCGGTTGCTCGGCGGCAAATCGCCGCTGCTGGATCTGACCCGGGCGCAGGCGCGGGCGCTGGAGGCGGAGCTGGGGCCGGATTACCGCTGCTTCATCGCCATGCGCTACTGGCACCCCTTCGCGCGGGAGACGGCGGCGGCGGTGAAGGCCTGGGCGCCGGAGCGGGTGATCTTGCTGCCGCTCTACCCGCAATTCTCCACCACCACCACCGGCTCCTCCCTGGCCGATTGGCGGGAGGCGGCGGCAAGGGCCGGGCTCGCGGCGCCCGTCACCACTTTGTGCTGCTGGTTCGACGATCCCGCCTATATCGACTCCGTGGCCGCCATGGTCCGGGCGGGCCTGGCCGAGGCGCGGGCGGCGCGGCCCGGCGTGGGGTTGCGGCTGCTTTTCTCGGCGCATGGCCTCCCCGAGGCCATCGTCAAGGCCGGCGACCCTTATGCCGCGCAGGTGGCGGCGGCCATGGCGGCGGTGATGGCGCGGCTGGGCGATGAGGCGGTGGAGGCGGTGCTCTGCTACCAATCCCGCGCGACGCCGCAGAAATGGCTGGAGCCCAGCACCATCGCCGCCATCGAGCAGGCGGGGCGGGAGGGCAAGGGGGTGGTGGTGGTGCCCATCGCCTTCGTCTCCGACCATATCGAGACGCTGGTGGAGTTGGACATCGAGAACCGGCATGTGGCGCAGGCAGCGGGGGTGCCGGTTTATGTGCGCGCCCGGGTGGGCAATGACGACCCTGACTTCATCCGGGCTTTGGCCGGGCTGGCGCGCCGGGCGGCGGCGCCGGGGCTGTGCCGGGGCGGCGGCGCGTGCGGCCCGGCGCATCGGGATTGCCCCTGGGAGCGGCGGCGTGCGGCCTGAGCTGATCATCTTCGATTGCGACGGCGTGCTGATCGACAGCGAAACGGTGGCGGCGCGGGTGGTCGCCGCCGAACTCACCGCGCTCGGCTGGGCGATGACGCCGGAGGAGGCGCTGGAGCGCTTCACCGGCATGGCGATCCACGACATGCGGCCGCTGGTGGCGGCGCGGGCCGGGCGCGATCCCGGCCCGGGCTGGAGCGCGGCGGTGGCGGCGCGGCTGGTGGCGGCCCTG
>NZ_DAIEIF010000046.1 GCF_027352905.1 Acidocella sp. | reverse complement strand
CACCGCCACCTATCTCGCCTGCGCGCGCATCGGCGCGGTCATCAACCCGCTCATGCCCATCTTCCGCGAGCATGAGCTGCGCTTCATGCTCGGCTTCGCCGAAACCAAGCTGTTCATCGTGCCGCGCCGGTTTCGCAATTTTGACCATGAGAGCATGGCCAAGGGCTTGCAGAAGGAGTTGCCCGAGCTGCGCCATGTGGTGGTGGTGGAGGGTGAGGGCAGGGATAGTTTCGAGGCGCTGCTCTCCGGGCCGGAATGGGAGAAGGAGCCGGACGCCAGCGCCATTCTGGCAAACAGGCCGAATGGTGATGACATTACCCAGTTGATCTACACCTCAGGCACCACCGGCCATCCCAAGGGGGTAATGCACAGCTCCAACACGCACACGGCGGCCATAATTCCTTATATGGAGAGGCTTCAGCTCGGCCCGGATGATGTCATCCTTATGGCTTCCCCCATGGCTCACCAGACCGGATTTTATTACGGTCTCGTAATGCCCATTCTTCTTCATGCCCATGCGGTATTGCTGGATATCTGGCAGCCGGACAAGGCGCTCGACATCATCCGCGCCGAGCATGTCACCTTCACCATGGCTTCCACGCCTTTTCTCTCAGACCTCACGCGGGAAGTCGCGAAAACCGGCAAAACGGTGCCGACGTTGCGTTATTTTCTCTGCGGCGGCGCGCCGGTTCCTGGCGCGCTGGTGAAAGAAGCGCGGAAAACCCTGGGCGTGAAAATTCTGTCCGGCTGGGGCATGTCTGAAAACGGCGTGGTGACGACGACCATGCCCGACGATGATGACGAACGCCCCATCAATACCGATGGCAAGCCCTTGCCGGGCTCGGAGCTCAAGATCGTCGATGCGCAAGGCCATACGCTGCCCACCGGCACGGAGGGCCGGCTGCTCGTCCGTACCTGCGGCAATTTCGCCGGCTATCTGAAATCCCCTCATCTCAACGGGATGGATGAGGAGGGATGGTTCGATACTGGCGATCTCGCGCGCATGGACGAGCAGGGATATATCCGCATCACCGGCCGCAGCAAGGATGTGATCATTCGTGGCGGGGAAAACATCCCCGTCGTCGAGGTCGAGGAGTTGCTGTACCAGATGCCCGCCATCCAATACGCGGCGGTGGTGAGCTACCCGGATGATCGGCTGGGCGAACGCTGCTGCGCGGTCGTGGTGTTAAAACCAGGGCACAGCCTGACCTTGGCGGATATCGTCTCCTTCATGAAGGAAAAGCAGGTGGCAATGCAGTACATTCCCGAACGGCTGGAAATAATGGACGCCATGCCCACCACCCCCTCGGGCAAAATTCAGAAATTCAAGCTGCGCGATCAGCTCAAAGAATTAGGCAGGCTTTGAGCGTCTCTCCCGGCCTATGGGCTTGACGCGGCATGGCGCTGGGAGTTGCTTTTCCCCCCGGCCGCGCCGCGGCCTTGCTTGCATAGGGTGAGCCATGTTCAGGGCAGATCTAGATATCCGCGATACCAGCACTTTAGCCGCTTTTCTGGCCCGCCATGGGCTTGAGAGCTACGAGGCGCTGGCGGAACGCGCCGATGCCGACCCCGACTGGCTTTGGGCGGAAATGCTCAAACTGGCCGGAACGAAATTCCGCACGCCTTATGCCAAATTGCGGGATATTTCCGGCGGCCCGGACTCCGTCCGCTGGGGCGTGGGCGCGACGCTCAACATAACCGAGACCTGTCTGGATGCTCAACTCGCCGCCGGGCTAGGCGAGAAGATCGCCATCGACTGGATAGGCGAGGATGGCAGCCGCCGGAGCTGGACCTATGCCGAACTGGCGGCAGAGACGGGACGCGTCGCCGCAGCCTTGGCGGCGCGCGGGGTGCGGCCCGGAGACGCCGTGGGCATCTTTATGCCGATGATCCCTGAGATCGAAGCGGCTCTGCTCGGAATCGCCCGGCTCGGCGCCGTGGCGGTGCCGCTTTTTTCCGGCTTTTCGCCCCCCGCCATCGCCAGCCGCTTGAATGACTGCGGCGCTGTCGCGGTACTCACCGCCGACGCCACGCCACGGCGGGGCAAGCCGGTCTGGATGGAAAGCGCGCTGGCCGAGGCGCTGCAGGGCGTGCCCAGCGTGCATACGGTGATCAGCCTGCGCCGCTTTGGCGGCAAGCCGGTCGAGCCGGCGCGTGATCTCGATTGGGCCGAAACCGTGGGCAAGGCTGACCCGAATTTTCCCGCGCGTGCCGTAGGCGCCGAGGATTTGTTTCTCATCGCCTATACATCGGGCACTACCGGCAAACCGAAAGGCGTCGTGCATACCCATCTCGGCGTACAGGCCAAAGCCGCCGCCGATGTTCTGCTCTGCCTCGATTTGAAACCGGATGACCGGCATCTTTGGATGACCGATATGGGCTGGGTGATGGGGCCGCTTACGGTGCTCGCGGTGCTGCTGGCGGGCGCCACGCTGGTGCTGGCCGAGGGTGCGCCCTCCTTGCCTGATGATCATTTCCGCCTCCTGCGCATCGCCGCCGAAATGAAAGTAACCCATCTCGGCCTCTCGCCCACTCTGGTCCGGCAATTCATGACGCGGGACCCGGCACCGCTCGCCGATTATGATCTTTCGGCGCTGCGCATCGTGCCCTCGACCGGGGAACCCTGGACGGAGGATGCCTGGCTATGGCAGCTCGACCATATTTGCCGCCGCCGCGCCGTGCCGCTTAATATTTCCGGCGGCACGGAATTATTCGGGGCGATTCTGCTCTCCACCGTGCTGCACGAGCACAAGCCGGGCGGGTTCTCCGGCGCGGCGCTCGGTGTGGGGGCGAAGGTGTTGCGGGCGGACGGAACCGAGGCGCCGGAGGGCGAGGTGGGAGAATTGGTGGTCACCCAGCCCTCCATGGGTCTCACCCCCGCCATTTTGGGGGATCGCGCGCGATATTTGGAAACTTATTGGTCGATGTTTCCCGGCAAGTGGCGGCATGGGGACTGGGTTCGCCGCGACCCCGACGGCACCTGGTATATTCTCGGCCGGTCCGACGATACGCTGAACATCGCGGGCAAGCGCATCGGGCCGCCGGAAATCGAGGCGGCGCTGACGGAAACCGGCAAGGTCATCGATGCCGCCGCTATCGCCGCGCCCGATGATCTCAAGGGCGTCGCGGTGGTGTGCGTATGCGTGGCCGCGCCTGGCGTCTCGCCGGATGACAAGCTGGTGGAAGAGCTCAAGGACCGGGTCGGGGACATCGTCTCCAAACCGTTTCGCCCGCGAGAAATCCATTTCGTCGAGGCCTTACCGAAGACGCGGACGATGAAAACGATGCGCCGGGTGGTGCGGGCCGCCTTTTTAGGAGAGAGCCCCGGCGATCTATCCTCGATCAGCAATCCGGAAACCATGGACGCCATCGCGGCCCTACGAAAGGAAGCATGATGATCACCATTTTCGGAGCCACGGGAAATACTGGCGCGCCGCTGGTGGAGGCGCTTTTAAGAAAAGGCGCGCCAATCCGTGCCGCCACCAGCGACCCAGGTAAATTAGAGTCATTGCGCGCCAAAGGCTGCGAGGCGGTTACGGCCAGTTATCAGGATCAGGCCTCGCTGGAGCGGGCTTGCGCAGAAGCCGAGCGGATTTATTTGGTGACGCCCGCGCATATAGATATGCGGCGATGGAAAGCCAATGCCATCGCCGCGGCCAAAGCGGCCGGGGTGCGGCATGTGGTGCTCGCCACCGGGCTGGGCGCCTCGCCCAAAGCCAGGCTGACCTTCGGCAAATGGCATTCCGAGACGCAGGAATTGCTGAAAAGCAGCGGCCTCGACTGGACATTCATTCAACCCACCTACTTCATGCAGAATCTTCTCTGGCAGGCAAAAACGATCGCTGGGGAGGGCGTTTACAAGGACGATCTTGGCGGTCCGGTGGCCTGGATCGATGCCCGCGATATCGCCGATGTGGCCGCCGAAGCCCTGACCGGCCCCGGGCATGAAGGCCAGGCTTACGGCTTGACCGGACCGGAGGCGCTGACCGGCCAGGACATCGCGCGACTGGTCAGCGAGGCGACAGGTCGGGCGGTGCGTTGGGTTTTGTTGCCGCCGGAGGACGCCAAAGCCGGGATGATCGCGGCCGGAATGCACCCGGAGGTGGCTGCGGCGATGGTGGAATTGGCGGCTCTCGCGCCACGCGGCTATTTGGCCGGTATTGAAGATACCGTGACGCGAGTGCTCGGCAGGCCCGCGCGCCGCTTTAGCGATTTTATCAAGGAGCAAGCGAGTTCCTTTATAAACTAAGCGGCTTGCCAGCTTGTAGAATTGCCTTGAGCAGGATGGCCCGCCGTTTGCCAAACTACCGTTAGGTAGATAATCTCCCGCCCATCGGAAGTTTGACGAGGCGCGCGACAGGCCGCCCAAACCTCTCCGGCAAAAACACAACACGCGGAAGGACCTGCAATGGATCTGGATCTCAAGGGCAAATCAGTCGTCGTCACGGGAGGAGGCTCGAATATAGGCCGGGCCATTGTGCTCGCCTTCGCCAGTGAAGGCGCCAACATCGTCATCGGCGATATAGACACGAATCAGGCCCAAAAAACCGCCGATTTGGCGCTACAGCTTGGCGCCGCCTCCGCCACAGTGCAGCAGACGGATGTGACGCAATACGACCAGGCCAAGGCTTTGATCAAAGCCGCCGCGGATAAGCACGGCGCGCTGGACGTTCTCGTTAATAATGTCGGCTGGGACAGGCTGATGTTTTTTACGCAGACCGAGCCTTCTTTTTGGCAGAAGGTCATTCAGATCAATTATGTCGGCGTGCTCAACTGCACGCATGCGGCGCTTGAGGTGATGGTGCCGCGCAATAGCGGCGCCATCGTGTCCATCAGCTCCGATGCGAGCCGGCAAGGCGAACCGCGCGAGGCGGTATATGGCGGCTGCAAGGCGGCGGTGAACAGCTTCATGAAGACCATCGCTAAAGAAAACGGCCGTTATGGCATACGTTGCAACGTGGTCTGCCCCGGCGTGACCATTCCGTCATCCAGCGATGAGGTGGGCGGCACCAGCATGTGGTCCGACGCGGGCAGCATGTTCACCCCCGAGCAACTGGAAAAAGTTGCCAAGGCGCTCCCGCTCCGTAAGGTGGGCCGGCCGCAGGATATCGCCAATGCCGTGGCGTTTCTCGCGTCGAATAAGTCGGCTGGCCACGTCACCGGCCAGGTTCTGTCCGTATCGGGTGGTTACAGTATGATCGGCTGAACCGTCTGGCTCCCATGGTTCGGCCTCTTTCGAGAGGCCGGGCCGCCTCGCCCCTCAAGGCGGTATGTCGGCATTTGCCGTGCTTGCCATATATTCTAACGTTTGTTAGGTTTGCCGCAAACGCCGTTTATATATTTGAGGGAGAAGGGACACATGCAATTTCAGCCCACCGAGCATCAGGAGGCGATTCGCGAGACCGCGCGCCGCTTCGCCCAGGAAAAACTGGCCCCGACCTATCTTGAGCGCGCCAAGGGCCATGTCATGGATCGTGGCCTGCTCAAACAAATGGGCGCCCTTGGCTTGATCGGCCCCGACCTGCCGGAGGAATATGGCGGGCTCGGCGAGAACGCGGTCACATCCGGGCTGATCACCGAGGAAATTGCCAAGGCTGATTTCAATGTCAGCTATATCCAGCTCCTCGGCTCGCTGATGGGAGGCATGGTCGCGAAATACGCATCGCGTGAAATCGCCCAGCAATGGGTGCCGAAGGTGGTGGCGGGCGAGGCGCTGATCGGGCTTGGCCTCACCGAACCGCGGGGCGGGTCGGATGCCGCCAACCTCATATTGCGCGCGGAAAAATCAGGAAATGGCTGGAAGCTCAACGGCGAGAAAACCTCGATGAGCTTCTCCACCCAGGCGGATGCGGCGGTGGTCTTCGCCCGCACCGGCAGCCCCGGCGGCGGCTCGCGCGGGGTGAGCGCCTTTTTCGTAGAGCTCAACCAGAAGGGGATCACCCGCACGCATTTCGACGATATCGGCACCCGCCCGGTTGGGCGCGGCTCGGTTTTTTTCGATGACGTGTTCGTTCCCGCTGAATGCATGATGGCCGAGCAGGACCGGGCCTTCGGCACGATCATGAACGGGTTCGATTACAGCCGCGCCCTTATCGGTCTTGAATGCCTGGGCGCCGCGCAGACCTCGGTGGATGAAACCTGGGCCTATGTGCAGCAGCGCGAGGCGTTCGGCGCGCCGATCGTTCAGTATCAAGGGGTTAGCTTCCCGCTGGCGGAGGCCGAGACCCAGCTGACCATGATGCGCCAGCTCTGCTATTACACGCTCGACCGCAGGGATCGCGGCCAGCCCCACACCGCCGAGGCGGCGATGTGCAAATGGTACGTGCCAAAAACCGCCTGCGAGATCATCCATAATTGTCTTATCCTGCACGGGCATTATGGCTATACGAACAATCTTCCTTTCCATCAGCGCTATAACGATGTGCTGGGCCTGCAGATCGGCGACGGCACCGCGCAAATCCAAAAACTGGTCATCGCCCGCGAGAAGGTCGGCCGCATCGCTCTGCAATACGACGTGAAAAAATAAAGCCATTAGCCCCAGCCGGTCTCGGCCGGCTGGGGCCCTATTTCCGCGCCGCACTTCTTAAATATTGAGAACGGATTGAAATTAGGCTAATCTCCTCGACGGGATAATAAATTTTACAAGCAATGCCGGTCCAAAAGAAAAAAGCCTGTCCTAGCTGATATGATTACGGGACGGCCTGATTTCGATCAGGATTTGGATTGCCGGGAGATCACCGAAAATGACGAGCGACTCTGTACGCCTAAACGTTCCACCCCCGCCTAATGTGATTGCCCGGGTGACGATCGGGGATTTTCTCCGCCGTGTCGCGGCGCGCGATCCGGGCAAAACGGCGCTGGTCTTCAATGAGGACCGGCTGACCTATGGCGAGCTGGATGCGCGTGTTAGCCGTTGCGCACAGGCTTTGCTTGCGGCGGGGCTCAATCCGGGCGACAGAGTCGTGACATTCTGCGCCAACTCTCTTGAATATGTCGTCAGCATGTTCGGCATTCACCGCGCCGGGCTTATCTGGGTGCCGGTCAACATTCATCTGGCATTGGATGATGTCCGGTATATTATTGAGCATTCGGAGGCGAGCTTCGTCATCATTGATGATGAATTCATGCTCCGGCCGGATCTGCATGACCTGGTTTCCCAACGTCCCGGTAAGGGCTTTGTCGTTGGCGGGAACAATCTCCCTTCCGGTTTTGCGCCGTTTGCGGACTCCCTGGCGGCACAACCCGCCGCCGAGCCGGATGTAACCATTCAGGACCGGGACGTGGCGCAGATCATGTACACGAGCGGCACGACGGGCCGCCCTAAGGGCGTGATGCAAAGCCACCTCTCGGTTGTCATCACCGCCATGGCGAACGCCATAGAGCTGGGACTCACCAGAACCGATGTCGCTAATGGTGTGTTGCCGCTGTTCCATTGTGGTCAGCATACTTTCCTTTGTTCTTATCTTGCGGCTGGCGCCACGACGGTGTTGGATGTCGGATTCGATGCGAAGCGGATGCTGGATGACATAGCCCGCGAGCGTATCACTTTCATCTTTGCGCTGCCCCTCATGTATCAGGCGATGCTGGAGCACCCAGACCGGGGGGTATATGACACCTCCAGCCTTCGGCTTTGCCTCTACGCGATGGCGCCGATGCCTGAATCTCTTTTGCGGCGGCTTATCGATACTTTTTGTCCGCAATTTATGCTGGCTTCGGGGCAAACGGAAATGTACCCCCTCACGGTTTATTTCCGGCCGGAGGAGCAACTTAAACGGATTGGCCCCTATTGGGGCGCTCCCTCGATCCTCGACGATACCGCCGTCATGGACGATAATGGCCGTTTGCTGGGTGAGGGTGAAATCGGTGAAATCGTTCACCGCGGTCCCAACGTGATGGAAGGCTATTATAAGAATCCCGAGGCGACCGCGGAGGCGCGCGCCTTTGGCTGGCATCACACCGGTGATCTTGGCATGTGGGATAAGGGATTACTGGTTTTCAAGGACCGAAAGAAGGATATGATCAAGACCGGGGGTGAGAACGTGCCTTCCGTGAAGGTTGAATCAACCCTGCTCCGCCACCCGGCCGTGGCGAATGTCGCGACGGTCGGATTGCCTCATGAATATTGGACCGAGGCCGTGACCGCCTTTGTGGTGCTCAAACCCGAGCAAAGCGTGAGCGAAGGGGAGCTTCTTGCCTTTTGCAAGCAGCACCTCGCCGGTTTCGAGACTCCAAAAGTGGTCCGCATCGTGGATGCTCTGCCGATGACGGCCACCGGCAAGATTCAAAAACATGTCCTTCGTCATGAATATCAGGATCTTTATAAGAAAGAAGCTGCCAAGGCGGGCTGACTTGCCGCCGAGGCGATCCCTCAGAGGCCTCGGCTCATAAACACTCCTATTTTAATTTTAGAGGAGAACGATTTCATGCGAATCGGTAGTGTCGAATTCGAGAAACGAGGCCGTATCGCCCTCATTACCCTGGATGAACCTCATAAGCTCAACGCGCTTTCCACCGGCATCCGCCAAGGTGTTCTCGAAAGCTTTGCTAAAATCGAGGCCGATGACGAGATCCGGGTTGGCATCATCACCGGAAATGGAGAAAAAGCATTTTGTGCCGGCGCCGATATCAGCAACTTTCCCGAAACGCCGGAACAGGCGCGCGATTTCATCGCTCACGTTCTGCCCTTTCTCGAAGCGCCTGAGCGTTGCCGTAAGCCGCTGATTGCTGCGGTGAACGGCATGGCCTTTGGCGGTGGCTTCGAACTTGCAATCGCTTGCGATTTCATTCTGGCTTCGGACAAAGCGAAATTCGGTGTGCCGGAAATTCAGCTCGGGTTGTTGCCGGGCTTCGCGGTGGTACGGCTGCATGAAATCGTCGGACGCCCCAAGGCCAAAGAGATGAGCATGCTGGGCGAGCCGATCAGCGCCGAGGAAGCCCACAGGCTCGGCATCGCCCTGCGGGTCGTACCGCATGAAAAACTGATAGATGAAGCCATGCAGTTCGCTGAAAAATTGGCGGGCAAGCCACGCATGGCCGTAGAAATGGCTAAATCTTTTTATAATCGCGGGCTTGGCGGCGATGAAATGCGTTACGCCGTCGACGCGTTTCCCTTCCTCTTTATGACCGAAGATGTCAAGGAAGGGGTCGCCGCGTTCCGGGAAAAGCGGAAGCCCAATTTCAAATAAGCTGTCTTCCGCTCTATAATGGAGTCCCAATCGTTTACTGATGCATCCGCCCATAATAGCGGCTGTATCGTCAAACCGGGCTTGGGCATTTAAGTTTCCCTTGGCGAATGCGCTCCGAGGCGCTAGGATTCGGACTCGTAACCTATCCTAGCAGCCAAAAATCTCGGGGAGCATTGGATGTCGCAAGATACCGAAAAACAAATATTGGCCGAAGATGTCGCCGTTTTACACAAAATGGGTTATGCCCAGGAACTATCACGGCGAATGCACGGTTTTTCTAATTTTGCCGTTTCGTTTTCCATCATCTGCATTCTTGCGGGTGGCATCACCTCTTTCCAGGTGGGGTACTGCACGGGTGGCGGCTTTACCGCCATCATTGGCTGGGTTGTCGGCTGCCTGTTCTCATTAACGGTCGGCCTTTCCATGGCTCAAATCGCCTCGGCCTATCCCACGGCTGGGGGACTATACCATTGGGCGTCCATTCTCGGCGGGCGCGGCTGGGGCTGGACCACGGCCTGGTTCAATCTTCTCGGGCTCATCTTTGTCATCGCCTCGGTGGATGTCGGCGTTTATAATCTTTTCGTCGGCCTTATTCTCAACAATATTTTTCATGTCGATACGTCCTCATGGGGATTTACCCAGCAAACCATCACGGTAACCGTGATCCTTGCATTGCAAGGGTTGCTTAATCATTTTGGAATTCGCACTACCATCAAGCTCATCGATTTTTCCGGCGTGCTCATCTTGGTCATCGCCGTTCTGCTGACCGGCGCCATGCTCTTCGCCGCACCCCATTTGGATTTCTCCCGTCTTGTCACCTTCCACAATTTTTCGGGCGCGCCGGGGGGGAACGTCGTTCCGCACAGCGACAGTCCATTTTATTTGTTTCTGCTTGCTCTTCTATATCCGCTGTATACCGTTACAGGGTTCGATGGATCGGCTCACACCTCCGAGGAAACCGTGGATGCCCGGCGCAACGTGCCGCGTGGCATCATAAACTCCATCGTGTGGTCGGCCGTGTTCGGCCTGTTCATGGCGGCCTCCTTTATCCTCGCCATGCCAGACCCTATAAAGGCGGCGGGGGATGGCGGCAGCATTATTTTTAATCTCATGGCGAGCCTGGCGATCCCTCTATGGCTGAAGGACGTTCTTTACATCGGCATTGTTCTCGCTAATTTTCTCTGCGCGCTGGCGGGTGTCACCTCCACCTCCCGCATGGTCTATGCCTTTGCCCGCGATGGAGGATTGCCGGGGCATAAATATTTAAGGCGCGTGGACCACAAGCACCGCTCTCCCATTTACGCCATTTGGGCGGTCGTGGTGGTCACCATTGCCGCCACCCTGTATTCTCCCGCCTTCGCGGCGTTGGCGGCTGGTTGCGCGATGTTCCTGTATATTTCCTATACCATGCCGGTGGTTGCCGGCCTGTTTGCGGAGGGGCGGAGCTGGACGGAGTTCGGGCCCTTCCGTCTGGGCGTCTTTTCCAAGCCCTTGGCGCTCATAAGCACCGTCGGCAGCCTCCTCCTCATCTATATCGGCACCCGCCCGCCCAATGACATTCTCGATAGCTATTTCATCGGTCTGTTGGTGCTGATCGCTGTGATTTGGTTTGGCGTCGCCCGGACCCGCTTTCCCGGCCCGCCTATTACCGCGGCGCAGGTCGCTGCCAGGGCTGCCGAAATCAGCGCCGAGGAAGCAGCCTTACGCGACGCCATGGACTGACTTCATGACGATTTGCTGCCGGTTAAACGGCAGCAAGTCACGCGCAACCCAATGCGGGCGCTGGGTTCCGGCGCGGGCTTGTTTTGTCATTCATAGATTGGCGTCCCCAGGGGGATTCGAACCCCCGTTGCCGCCGTGAGAGGGCGGTGTCCTAGGCCTCTAGACGATGGGGACTAAAGGTAGGCGGCTGGTACGACGCCGCGGCAGCCCCGTCAAGCCGGGGCGGCATCGGTTATAAAAAATCCGGCCGAAACCCTGCCTTGCCAGGATTCCGCCCGCAAATAGCCTGCCAGATGCAGAGGCGCGCCTCCGGGACGGGTCAAGGCCTGGGTGAGTGGCCCCTCCTTGGCGCGGAATAGCAGCGCCTTCAGCCGCCCCCCGCTTTCCCCTTCCACCATCATTCTAATCGTGTTGCCGTCCTTGCCGATCCGGTCGGCCTTCACCACCCGCGCGCGGGGCAGCACGAAAACCGGCTCGTCATTGCCCATGCCAAACGGTCCCAGCCGGGCCACCATTTGCGCCAGGGCCGCGTTGGCACCCGCCGCGCCCAGCACGCCATCCAGCACCAACTCGGCGGCGGGCGGTAATAAGGCGGCGGTGGCCAGCCGGGCGTTGAGAAATTCATGCAAGGTGGAGAGCGCCGTCTCCGGCGCGGAAAAACCAGCGGCCATCGCGTGGCCGCCCCCCGTCGTGAGAATACCGCTCTGCCGGGCGGCAATCACCGCGGCGCCGAGATCCATTCCCGGCACGGAGCGCCCGGACCCCTTGGCCACGCCATCGGTGATGCCCGCCACCAGGGCGGGGCGGTTGAATTTTTCTTTCACCCGTCCCGCGACGATCCCCACCACGCCGGGATGCCAGCCCGCCTGCGCCAGGAGGATGACACCATGCCCCCCAGCCACCTGCGCTTGCGCACGGGCCAGCGCCTCCGTGGTCACACCGGCCTCCACGCTCTGGCGCTGCCGGTTCACCGCGTCCAGCGTCTGGGCGAGGGCGGCGGCCATTTCCGCATCCTCAGCCAGCAACAGCCGCAACCCCATATCCGCCTCAGCGATACGGCCGGAGGCGTTGATGCGCGGCCCTAGCGCGAAGCCGCAATGCATGGCGGTGGGGGGTTCGGCGAGCTTGGCCACATCCATCAGCGCGGCGATACCGGGGCGCGCCCGGCGGGCCATGACCTTCAAGCCCTGAATGACGAAGGCCCGATTCAACCCGGTCAAGGGCATAACGTCACAGATCGTCGCCAGCGCCACCAAGTCCAGATATTCCCGCAAATCCGGCTCGGCCCGGTCGGCAAAAAAATCCCGGCGGCGGAGAGCCCGCAGCAGCGCCACGGCGGTAAGAAAAGCGACGGCCGCCGCGCATATCTGCCGCAGGCCAGAGGCGCAATCCAACCGGTTGGGGTTCACAAGGGCGTAAATGGCGGGCGGCGGCCCTTCTGATTTATGGTGGTCGAGCACGATGATATCCGCCGCGTTATGCAGAGGTGCGAAGGCGGTATGCGCAGCCGTCCCGCAATCCACGCAGACGATCAGCCCGGCCCCCCGTTCGATCATGCCGCGCAGCGCTTCGGTATTCGGGCCGTATCCCTCGGTGAGCCGGTCCGGCACATGATGCAGCACGGGACAGCCGAGCCGGCGCAAAAGCGTCACCATCAGAGCGGCGGCGCAAGCGCCGTCCACGTCGTAATCCCCGAATATTCCTATGGTTTCGCGCTGCATCACCGCATCGGCCAGGCGGGCGGCGGCGGTGTCCATATCCACCATGCAGGATGGGTCCGGGAGCATGGCGCGCAAGGTGGGGTCGAGAAATATGGCGGCTTGGCCGGCATCCACGCCGCGCGCCGCCAATAGCCGCCCCATCAGTTCCGGCAGGCCCAGTTGCTGGGCGAGGCCGAGGCCAAGATGCTCCTGCGGCTCGGGCCGCCAGACCCAGCTTTTGCCGTTCAGGCTCTGGGTAACGCCAAATACATGCGTGTCCATTGCGCCGGTTCAGCCTGAGAAAACGATTCGGCGCAAGCGCGTCTTCCCCTCAGGGCATCAGAATGTAGTGAACGGTGTAGCGTACCACCACGTGATCATCCTTGGCGTCGGGAGGAAAAGGCGGCAGCGTGTTCTGGCTGAAGAGCAGTTCCCAGGCCTGGTCGAGAAAGGTCGAACCGGAGGAACTCAGCAACCGCAGTCCGGTGACATGGCCGTTGCGGTCCACCGTGAATTCCACCGTCGCCGTGCCCTGCTGGTTCTGCTCGACGGCGGCTTGCGGATAATAGGCGTGCTCCTCCACCCATTTGGTTAAGGCGGCTTCCCAATCCGCCCCTGCATTCCCCTTCACCGCGAAATCGGACGAGGTCGCCGCCTGGGCGTCGGAGCTTGGCAGTGAGAAATTCATGCCCGCCGGCGCGTGGACCGGGGGTGGCATGGCGGGCGAAACGTTGCCGTAATTCATCCCGTTCAGGAAGACGTATTTCTGCTGGGGTACGGGGCGGGGCCGGGCCGGGCGGCTGCTATGGCGCGGGGCGGGGCGGGGCGGGGGCGGGCTGGGGATGGGAGGCGGTGAGGATAAAGCGGAAAGCGGCATGTCCGGCACCTGCACCTCTTCCTCCCGGGCGGCAGGGGATGAGGAGGGCGCGGGCGGCGGCGGCGGCGGCATGGGAGGCGCCTGGGCGGGCTGGGGCGCACTTTTTAGTGGCGTGGGGGGCGCGGTCACCTGCGGTGCGGTGCCGCTATTCTCGAACACCACCGAGACGCCGGGTGGCGACTGCAACTCCTCATGGGGCGGCTTTACCCGCAGCAGCAGGGCGGCGGCCAGCACGAGCAGGTGCAATAACAGCGCCGCACCCCAGGCCCAGGGAACGCGGCGCTGCTTTTCCAGCGCCGGCGCGAGATGTTCCCCCGCAAATAGCGGCGCGGTCTCCTCGCCTTCGGCGGGCGCAGGGTTAATAAGGCGCGTAATAGACCGGCGGCGCATAATAATAAATGGGCGCGCCATAAACCGGCACAGGAACCGCGGGGGGTGTCACCGTCTCGCCATGCCCGGCCATGCATTGAGCATAAGAAATATCATAGCGGCCCTGGAGCGAATTCGCCGCTGCCTGGGTGCCGTTGCTAGCGGCGGAAGTGCCGCCGAGCAGTCCGGCGGCGGAGCCGACAGCGGCGCCAATGCCCGGGCTTCCCGCCGCCGCGCCAATCGCCGCGCCCAGGCCGGCGCCCAGAAGCGTGCCTGCTGCGGCCGTGGCCGCGGAGTTGTTTTGTGTATCGGCGGTAATCCGCCCCGCAGAGGGGATCTGAGATGACGCGTAAGCCTTGCAATAGCTGTCATCGGCCTGAAACTGGTCCCAGTTTTTGCCTTGGCCGGGCATGGCGACCACGGTTGGGCCGGTTGGCACCGCCGCGGAACAGGCACCCAAGGCCAGCAAAGGTAAAAGGCGTAAAGCCAAGATCCGTCTCATGTCCCGCTCCTAGAGCAACATCCCATCAAATGGAGCCTTGGAAAAAAGTGCTTGCCGCAACAGATAGTTAGAACTCGCCCTGAACCGCAGTGAATGGAAATGCTCTAGCCGAAAGCCAGGCGCCGCGCCAGCTTTGGGGCCGCGGCGCGGACGGGCAATGGCTCACGCCCCCTCCGCCACGCCTTTGAGAAAGTCCTTCACCTTGGCAAAAAATCCTTCATGCTCCGGGCTGCCGGTCTCATGGCCGGCGGATTCCGCCTCGAAGGCTTCCAGCAATTCCCGCTGGCGCTTGGTGAGATTCTGGGGCGTCTCCACCGCCACCTGGATATACATATCGCCGCGCGCGCTCGAGCGCAGCACCGAAAATCCTTTGCCGCGCAGGCGGAACTGATCGCCCGATTGCGTGCCCGCCGGAATTTTGACCTTGGCGGCGGTGCCGTCGATAGCCGGAACCTCGATTTCGCCGCCCAGCGCCGCCTGGGTCATGCGCAGCGGCACACGGCAGAAAATATTGGCGCCATCGCGCTGGAAAATCGGGTGCGGGCGGATCGCGACGTGAACATAGAGATCCCCAGCGGGAGCCCCGCGCACCCCGGCCTCACCCTCGCCGGAGAGGCGTATGCGTGTGCCATCCTCCACCCCGGCGGGAATCTGCACCGCCAGGCTGCGTTCGCGTGGCACCGTCCCCATGCCCGCGCAAACCCGGCAGGCGTTGCGCACCACCCGCCCTGAACCGCCGCAATTAGGGCAGGTGCGCTCCACCACAAAGAAACCCTGCTGGGCGCGCACCCTGCCATGGCCGCCGCAGGTCGGGCAGGCATCCGCGCTGGGTTTCTTGTCGGCGGAGCCGGTCCCCTCGCACGCATCACAAGCAACCCGCGTATTCACCCGTATCGTTTTCTTGACGCCAGTAAACGCCTCGGCCAGGTCGATCTCCACCGCCGTCTTGATGTCGGCGCCGGTCTGCACCCGCTCCCCGCCCCGCCGGCCGCCACCAAACATCTGCTCGAAAATATCGCCGAGTCCGCCCTCGAAGCCGCCAAACCCGCCCCCGCCCATACCGCCAGCCTCGAAGGCCGCATGGCCATAGCGGTCATAGGCCGCGCGCTTCTGCTCGTCCTTAAGAATGTCGTAAGCCTCGTTGACTTCCTTGAATTTCTGCTCAGCGCGCGCATCGCCCGGGTTGCGGTCCGGGTGGTACTGCATCGCCAGCTTGCGATAGGCCTTTTTCAAATCCTCGGCGCTGGCATTGCGCTCGACCGCCAGCACGGCATAATAATCCAGTTTGGCCATCGCGGCGCTCAATCCCCTAATTTATCTGAAAACTGAAAAATCCCGGGGCAACGCCCCGGGATCGTTTCATACCACCACAAAATCCGGATCAGGCGGATTTATTCTTGTCGTCGACATCCTCGAAATCGGCGTCGACCACCTTCTCCCCATTCGGGCCGGTGGCGGTTTCACCGCCTGGCTGGGCCGCGCCTTCCTGGCTCTGGGCCTTGTACATCGCCTCGCCCAGCTTCATCCCGGCCTGGGCCAGCTTCTCCGAAGCCGCTTTCAGCGCCTCGGCATCGCTGCCCGCAAGGGCCGATTTGGCTTCCGCAATCGCCGCTTCCGCCGCGCTCTTATCCGCCGGGGCCACTTTGTCCCCTGCCTCCTGGAGCGATTTCTCGACCTGGTTGATCAGGCTTTCCGTCTGGTTGCGGGCTTCCACCGCCTCACGCCGGGCCTTGTCGGCGGCCGCGTTCTCCTCGGCCTCGCGGACCATGCGCTCGATCTCCGCCTCGGAGAGGCCGCCCGAAGCCTGGATGCGGATCTGCTGCTCCTTGCCGGTCGCCTTGTCCTTGGCCGAGACGGAGACGATACCGTTCGCGTCGATGTCGAACGTGACCTCGATCTGCGGCACGCCGCGGGGGGCGGGAGGAATGCCCGTCAGGTCGAACGTGCCGAGCAGCTTGTTATCCGCCGCCATTTCCCGTTCGCCTTGATAGACCTTGATGGTCACGGCCGTCTGGCCGTCCTCGGCGGTGGAAAATACCTGGCTCTTCTTGGTGGGAATGGTCGTGTTGCGGTCGATCAACCGGGTGAACACGCCGCCCAGCGTCTCGATGCCGAGCGAGAGAGGCGTCACGTCGAGCAGCAGCACATCCTTGACGTCACCCTTGAGCACGCCGCCCTGAATCGCGGCGCCGATCGCCACCACCTCGTCCGGGTTGACGTTGCGGGCCGGATCCTTGCCAAAAAAGTCCTTAACGGTGTCAATCACCTTGGGCATGCGGGTCATGCCGCCCACCAGGATGACCTCCTTGATATCGCTGGCGGAAACGCCGGCATCCTTAAGGGCGTTGCGGCAAGGCTCCAACGTGCGCTGGATTAGATCATCCACCAGAGATTCGAGTTTCGCCCGGCTGAGCTTCACCACCAAATGCTTGGGCCCCGAGGCGTCAGCGGTGATGAAGGGCAGGTTGATCTCCGTCTCCTTGGAGGAGGAAAGCTCGATCTTCGCCTTCTCGGCGGCTTCCTTCAGCCGTTGCAGGGCAAGCTTGTCCTTGCGCAGGTCGATGCCCTGCTCCTTCTGGAACTCGCCCGCCAGATAATCGATGATCCGCTGGTCGAAATCCTCGCCGCCGAGGAAGGTGTCACCATTGGTCGATTTGACCTCGAAGACGCCATCGCCCAGTTCGAGGACGGAAATATCGAACGTGCCGCCACCGAGATCGTAAACCGCGATGGTGCCGGCGTTTTTCTTGTCCATGCCATAGGCGAGGGCGGCGGCGGTGGGCTCATTGATGATGCGCAGCACCTCGAGCCCGGCGATCTTGCCGGCATCCTTGGTGGCCTGGCGCTGGGCGTCGTTGAAGTAGGCGGGCACGGTGATGACGGCTTGCGTCACCTTCTCGCCGAGATACGCCTCGGCGGTCTCCTTCATCTTGCCGAGAATGTAGGAGCTGATCTGGGACGGGGAATATTTCTTGCCCTTCACCTCCACCCAGGCATCGCCATTGTCGCCCTTAACGATGGCATAGGGCACCAGGGCCTTGTCCTTGGCGACGGTGGGGTCGTCGTAGCGGCGGCCGATAAGGCGCTTGACCGCGAAAATCGTGTTGGAAGGATTGGTCACGGCTTGGCGCTTGGCGGCCTGGCCGACGAGGATCTCCCCCGAATCGGTGAAGGCGACCATGGAGGGCGTCGTGCGCGCGCCCTCGGAATTCTCGATCACCTTGACATCCTTGCCCTCCATGACGGCGACGCAGGAATTGGTGGTGCCGAGATCGATACCGATGACTTTGCTCATATGTGAAACTCCTTTGCAGCGGACCGGCCCAGCCCGAAGCACCGGGGCGGTCCCTTTGAGATGAGCCAGTATTTATTCATTCAGCCGCCCGGGCACAAGAGCGGCGTAGACCTGATCAGAGCTGCTTGCAGCCGGGCGCGGCCCTGACGGCGGCGAAAAGCCGCCGCGCAGCCCAGAGCGCAAGGAGAGCGCGCCGATCCACAGGATGACGGCATTGACGAGGACGAATACCGGCGGGGCGAGCCATGCCGCCAACCCGCCTTGCCCCGCCTCATCCATGCGGATGAGCGATGCTGCCAGGGCCGCGAGGCCGAAGCTGAAGGCCCAATAAGAAGCGTTGAACGGCTGGCGCAAAATCCACGGCAACAGCCGCACCAGCAAAGCGGCCTGAAACAGCCCGTAACCCAGCAGCATCTGCGCGGGGAGGTCGGGCGCGCCGCCATTAAGGCTGAGATAGGCGGAGAGTCCAACGGCGGGAGGCGCCATTTGAATGCCCAGGGAGGGGCGCAACGAGGGCGCCATGGCCGGCAGGTGATAGAGCCGCTGGAGCAGCACGGATTCAATGGCGATCCATGTCAATAACGCCGCGCCAAAGGCGCAACGCGCCAAGCCGGGATAACCGAAAGCCGTGGCGGCGATCGCCGTGACATAACCGCCCGCCACGGCGGGCAGATAGAGCACCGGCGTGACGGCTGCCGCCTCCCGCCCCCCCTGCCAGAGCACGCCGATACGCCAAAGGGCGAAAAGGAAGGTAAAAGAGGCCCCAGTCCAGAACAGCGGCTCAGCCAGCGCCCGGCTATAGGGGAGCGCGCCGAGGCTGATCAGCATGGTCGTCACGCCGACAAGGCTGATAAAACATCCGCTCACGGGATGCGCCGCCTCCGCTTGGGCCAGGCGGCGGTCAAAAATCCACTTCAGGGCATAGAGACCAAGAAGCACGGCCCAGATGAGCGCGGCGAGGCCGAACAGGCATTCCCCCACCGCGGGGAAGAGACCCCAGGCCCGCGCCGCCAGCCGCCAGGCCCCGCCCAGCCCGGCAATGCCGAGAACGACGCCGAACAGCCCGGCGGACACGCGCGGCGAGGTTAGGGCGGGGCGCGGCGGAACCATGGCGCCCCCGCCCATGGTTCAGGCTGAGAGCGCGGCGGGCGCCGAGCGGGCGCGCTTCGTCACCAGCTTGTTGAGTGCATGGATATAGGCACGTACCGCGGCGACGATCGTATCCGTATCCGCGCCCTGGCCGTCCACGCTCTTGCCTTCCTCCTCCAGCCGCACCGTGCAGCGGGCCTGGGCATCCGTGCCCTCCGTCACCGCGCCCACCGAGAAAAGCTGCAGGCTGGCCGTATGCGGGAAAAGCGCGCGGATCGCGTTGAAGGCGGCGTCGACCGGGCCGTCGCCCTGCTCCTCGGCGGTTTTAACCTCGCCTTCCACATCCAGCTCCAGCCGGGCGCGAGGTTTGCTCTTGGAACCCGCCCAAACCTCCAGCGCCACGAACTTCACCACCTCATGGCTGCGGACGACCTCGTCATCCACCAGCGCAACGATATCCTCGTCATAGACGATCTTCTTGCGGTCGGCGAGAACCTTGAAGCGGGCGAAGGCGTCGTTCAAGGCGTTATCGCCGATATCGCCATAGCCCAGCGCGTTCAGCTTGTCCCGGAAGGCGGCACGGCCGGAATGCTTCCCCATCACCAGCGAGGTCTTCTGCCAGCCCACGCTTTCCGGCGTCATGATCTCATAGGTGCCGGCATCTTTCAGCATGCCGTCCTGGTGGATACCGGATTCATGGGCGAAGGCGTTGCGCCCGACGATCGCCTTGTTCGGCTGCACGTCGAAACCGGTGATCGTCGCCAGCAGTTTGGAGGTGCGCAGCAGGCGGGTGGTCTCGATGTTGTTCTTATAAGGGTTGGCGTCCGGCCGGGTGCGGATCGCCATCACGATCTCCTCCAGGGAGGCATTCCCGGCCCGCTCGCCGATGCCATTGATCGTGCATTCGATCTGGCGCACCCCCGCCCGCACCGCCGCCAGCGTATTGGCGACCGCCAGGCCGAGATCGTTATGGCAATGGGTGGAAAAGATCACCTGGTCCGCGCCCGGCACACGCTCGCGCACGGTGGTGAACATGCGGGTGATGTCCTCCGGCATGGCATAGCCCACCGTGTCGGGGATGTTGATGGTGGTGGCCCCGGCCTTGATCGCCGCCTCGACACAGCGGCAGAGGAAATCGATCTCGGTGCGGGTGCCGTCTTCGGCCGACCACTCCACGTCATCGGTGAAATTGCGCGCCAGCGTCACCGAGGCGGTGACGGCTTCCAGCACGGCTTCCGGCTCCATCCGCAATTTCTGCTTCATGTGCAGCGGGCTGGTGGAGATGAAGGTGTGGATGCGCTTGCGTTCCGCCGGGCGGATCGCCTCGCCGGCGCGGATGATGTCGCTCGACCCGGAGCGCGCCAGCCCGGTGATGACCGGTCCCTTGATGCTCTGCGCAATCCGCAATACCGATTCGAAATCCCCCGGCGAAGCAATGGGAAAGCCAGCCTCCAGCACGTCCACCCCCAGCGCCGCCAGCGCCTCGGCCATGCGCAGCTTCTCGTCGATATTCATCGAGAAACCGGGGGATTGCTCGCCATCGCGCAGGGTGGTGTCGAAAATGATGACGCGGGACTCGTCCATCGCGCCGAAATTGGGGTGATTGATCGCCATGTCTCTGCTCCGTTTATGGGCTGTCAGGTTTTAGCTGGATGTTCCCCTGAGCGGCGGGCGCGGTGCGTGGGGCGCGCGGAAAGGACTTATCGCTCAGGGGCGGATAAGTCGAAGGAGCAGACAGCCAAGGAGCGCGGCGTGAGCCATGGCCCGTTTAAACCCGATTTTTGCCCGCGCGCAAGCCTCAAACATCAAAGCGGGGCGCGGGCGTTGAAAATACCCGGAAGGGGCCGGGCAGTAACGATTATGATGGTTTTTTTCCAAAAACCGGGCCTCGCGGCGCTCAATCGCCGTCTGGTAGGTTATGCCGCACGCCCCGAGACAAAGGGTGAACGTTTGCCTATAAGCGAAAGACGATGCCAAGCCTCTCCGCCCTGCCCGCTCTCGTCGCCGGCCATGGCCGCGCCGTTCTGCGGGGAGCGGATGGAAAGATCTCGGCGCTTCAGCCCGGCAAAATCGCCGCCCAGCTCGCCGGGGCCGCGCCGCTCGCCGTGCATGCCCCCGCGACGCTGAGGCGGCTTGGCCAGCCCGCCATCCAACTCCTCGACCTGCTCGAGCTCTTTGCCTTCGTCTATCCGGCCAGGAGCCTCGCCCCCACCCCGGCGGGTCTTGCCCGCGCTCTCGACCTGCCGGTGCCCCGCGCGCTGGAATCCGCCGCCGCGGCGTTGCCGGAGATAGCGGCTCTCCTGCTCAACCGTCTTGCCGCCGGGCGGGACCTGCCCGCCAACCGCGACGCGGCCGGGCTGGCCGCGCGGATGGGCCGGGCGGGCTGGCTCTGGGCCCCGCATGTGTTGGCGGCGCTGGGCCAGCCGGATGCGCGGCCGGACGGCATGGCCATGCGGCTGTGGAAACGCCTGCCCAAATGGGAGGAGACGGCGCCCCGCCCGCCCCCCGCCAGCCACCCCGTCTCGCCGGCGGAGGCCCGGGCAAGATTGGCCGCCCTGCTGGGTCCCGCCGCCGAGCAACGCCCCGCCCAGGCGGATTACGCCTCCGCCGCCGCCGCCGCCTTCGCCCCGCGCGAGGCGGAGGGGCAGCCCTGGATGGTCCTGGCCGAAGCGGGCACCGGCACCGGCAAGACGCTCGGCTATCTCGCCCCGGCCTCGCTTTGGGCTGAACGCAACCAGGGTGCTGTCTGGGTTTCCACCTATACCCGGCATCTCCAACGCCAGATCGAGCAAGAGGCGCGGCGCCTGCCGCCCGGAACCCGCGTGGTGCTGCGCAAGGGCCGGGAAAATTATCTCTGCCTGCTCAATTTCGAGGATGCGATGGCCGCCGAGCCCCGCGCCGTGCCGCTTGGCCTCATTGCCCGCTGGGCAGTGGCGAGCGCCGATGGCGATTTGTTCGGCGGCGATCTGCCCGGCTGGTTCGCCGAGCTTTATGGCCAGGGGCTGCTGGCGCAGATCGCCGACCGGCGCGGCGAATGCATCCATGCCGCCTGTCCGCATTTTTCCGTCTGCGTGATCGAACGCGTGATCCGCGAGGCCCGCCAGGCCGATATCGTCATCGCCAATCACGCCTTGGTGATGGCGCAGGCCGTCTGGGGCGGGCTGGATGACGACAACGTGCCGACCCGCTACGTGTTCGATGAGGGACATCATATCTTCGATGCCGCGGATTCCGCCTTCGCCATCGAGCTGTCTGGCATCGCGATGGCTGAGCTGCGCCGATGGCTGCTGGGGGCGGAAGGGGCGCGATCCCGCGCGCGGGGGCTGGCGAAACGGCTGGAAGACATGGCCGCCGCGGATGAAGCGACCGCCCGGTATCTGACCCAGGCGATAAAGGAAGCGAAGGTATTGGCCGCGCCGATGTTCGCCACCCGGCTGGACCCGGAACTCGCGCCGGATGGCAACCCCGCCGAAGCCTGGCTGCGGGCCGTGCGCGCCCAGGCTCGCGCCCGCGCCCGCGAGACGGATCTCGCCGCGCCTTTCGGCTTCGAGACCGATCTGCATCCGCTCAACCCGGATGTTCTCCCGGCGGCGCGGAATTTATCCCAGGCCCTGGCGCGGTTGCGCCAGCCTCTGGCCGGGTTGCGCCAGCGGCTGCTCGAACGGCTGGAGACGGAACCCGATTTGGAAGCCGGGTTGCGCCAGCGGCTGGAAGCCACCGCCCGTTCCCTCAAGCGCCGCGCCCTCGATCCGCTGGCCGGCTGGCGGCGCATCCTCGATGGTCTGGAGACCGAGGCCGCGCCAGGGGAACGTCCGGCGCGGATCGAATTCCTGCGGCTGGAGCGCGAGGCGGGGATGGATAAGGATATCGCCCTGCTCTCGCATCTGCTCGACCCGACCGAGGCCTTCATCCAGACCATCGCCGCGCCCGCGCATGGGCTGCTCACCACCTCCGCCACGCTGAGGGACGATACCGGCATGGAGGAAGCCTGGGCCATAGCGGAGGCCCGCACCGGCGCCGCGCATCTCGCCCGGCCCGCCATCCGCGCCGCCTTTGACAGTCCCTTCGATTACGCCGCGCGCACCCGCGTCGTGCTGGTTTCGGACGTGGACGCGCAGGATACGGGGCAGCTCGCCGGCGCGTACCGGGCCTTGTTCGCGGCGGCGGGCGGGGGCGGGCTGGGGCTGTTCACCGCCATTTCCCGCTTGCGCGCCGTGCATGCGAAAATCGCCGCGCCCTTGGAGGCCAAGGGCATTCCGCTCTACGCCCAGCATGTGGACGCGATGGATAACGCCACCCTCGTCGATGTGTTCCGGGCCGAGGAGCATTCCTGCCTGCTCGGCACGGATGCGATGCGCGACGGCGTGGACATTCCTGGCAACGCCTTGCGGCTGGTGGTGTTCGAACGCACGCCCTGGCCGCGCCCCGATAGTCTCCACCGCGCCCGGCGTACCCATCTCAGCCATGGCGCGCCCAAGGACCACGACGACGCCATCGTGCGCCTGCGCCTGCGCCAGGCCTTTGGCCGGCTGATCCGCCGCGCGGATGACCGGGGCGTGTTCGTGCTGCTCGACCGGAAATTCCCTTCCCGCCTGCTCACCGCCTTTCCGGAGCAGGCGCCGGTCATCCGGTCCTCTCTGGCCGAGGCGGTCAAGGGGATAGAGCGGTTTCTAGCCGCCACGGGCCAAGCGGAATATTCGGATGAACGCGAATGATGGCCAGCGGGCCGGCCTCAAACAGCCATGATTTCCTGAACGGTATGAGCCAGATTATCGAGTGAAAATGGCTTGGTGATGAGCTCCGTGCCGCTGCCCAGAGCAATCTCATGGGTGTAACCGGTCATGAACAGGATTTTCAAATCCGGGCGCAGGCGTTTCGCGGTCTCGGCCAGTTCGCGGCCGTTCAATCCCGGCAAAGAAACATCGGTGACCAGAAGAGAAATGGGGCGGTCCGATTCGAGAATGCCGATCGCGCTTTGCCCGTCCCCGGTCTCGATGACCTCGTAGCCATGATCCTCCAGGGTTTCGCGGACGAGCATGCGCACCATCGGTTCATCGTCAACCACCAGCACGGCTCCTTCCAGGCGAAGCGTCATCTCGTCCTCTCTCAACTCCCCCCGCAGCTTATTGGCATAAGCGGGAAGGCACGCAAGTCATGGCTTCACCTCTTGGAATGAAAAAGAAATAAAAACATTGTCACGGAGAGGAACGCGTCAGCTCATACAACGCCACCGCCCCGGCGGCAGAGACATTCAAACTCTCCATGCCGCCAGGCATGGCTAGAGCGCATAATTCATCGCAGGTCTCGCGGGTCAGGCGTCGCAGCCCCTCCCCCTCGCTGCCCAGAACGAGCGCGACCCGTCGCCCCGCAAACGCCTCGCCGCGCAGCCGGGCGGGCGCGTGCCCATCCAGCCCCACCACCCAGAAGCCGGCGGCTTTCAGCGCGATCAGCGCCCGGGAAATATTCGTGATCCGTAAAAGCGGCATCATTTCCAGCGCGCCGGAAGCGGCCTTGGCGAGAGCGCCGGTTTCCTCCGGAGCGTTGCGGTCCTGCGTGACAACCGCGGCGGCGCCGAAGGCCTGGGCCGTGCGCAGCAAGGCGCCGATATTGCGGGGGTCGAAAATCTGATCCAGCACCAGAACCGGCCCGGGACGTTTCAGCGCTTCCTGTAAGGCGGGCGCGGCGAGCTGGTCCGCCAGCAGGGCGATGCCCTGATGAACAATGCCGGCCCCTGGCCGGGCGCCCAAGAGCTGGTCAATCTTCTCGCGCCCCATGATCTCGGGGTGGAGGGGCCAGGGCGGCGGGGATGCCGCCGCCAGGGCGGCCTGGCCTTCCTCGGTGAGCACCAGACGGCGCAACAACCGCGCCGGGTTTTTCAGGGCCGCCGCCACGGCATGGGTGCCATAAAGCCACACCGCGCCGGGAGGCGCTCCCCCGGAGCGTTTGCGCTCCAGCCCCGCGCGGGGCGGCCCTGGATGTTTTTGGCTCGCCTGGCGGGAACCGGGCAGGCTTAACCTCTCTCCCCCCGGCGGGTTCCTCTTTCCTGATGAGAGCGGGCGCTTGTGGTTCATGGCTTTGACTATCTCTGCCGCCTTGCGTTGACAACAAGCCGCTCCCCGTTGCATGGAGCGCCCCATGGAAGGGTGCCCGAGTGGCTAAAGGGGACGGACTGTAAATCCGTTGGCGTGCGCCTACGTTGGTTCGAATCCAACCCCTTCCACCATACCCCCGAAAACCAGCGGATTTGTCCCCCCCCCGCCTTCATCGGCCCTTGACTCGCATCAAGGCCGTTTCGTCCTTGTTTGGCTAAACAAATCCGGGTCACGCAAGGAGTCTGCCTCGATGCGATTCACCGATCGGTCCGATGCCGGCCGCCAGCTGGGAGCGCGGCTGCGGGAAATGGGGCTGGAACTCCCCGTGATATACGCTTTGCCCCGGGGAGGTGTGCCGGTCGCCATTGAAATCGCCAAGGCGTTGGGCGCCCCTCTCGATCTGTTGCTGGTGCGCAAGATCGGCGCGCCCGGCGCGCCGGAACTGGCGATCGGCGCGGTGGCCGAAGGCGCGCCCCCTGGTACCGTGCGCAATTCCGAGATCATGGCGCATGCCGGGGCGGATGACGCCTTCTTCACCCGCGCCCAGCAACACGAGCTCAAGGAAATGGAGCGGCGGCGCGCCCTTTACCTGCAAGGGCGGGAGCGGATCAGCCCGGCCGGGCGCACCGCGATTATCGTGGATGACGGGCTGGCCACCGGGGCCACCGCCAAGGCCGCGCTCGATGCGCTGCGCCGCCAGGGGGCGGCCAAGACGGTCCTAGCGGTCCCAGTGGCGCCCGTGGACACGCTGGCCGAAATGGCCGCCCATGCCGACCATACCGTTTGCCTGTACCCTGCCCGCCGCTTCCATGGGGTGGGCAGTTTCTACGATGATTTCCACCAGCTCACCGATGAGGAGACGATCGGCCTGTTGCGGGAGGCCTGGGCCGGGGAGGTTCAGCCCGCCGACCCCGCAGCCGCCCTGCTCCGCCGGGAAGTGACGATCCCGCCCCATGGGCTGGGCGCGGATCTCTGCCTGCCGTTCAGCCCCCGGAACACGTGCTGAATCGTAACATTTCGCCCATGAATCTTGCCACTTCTTCATGGAAGCGAATGCCTTAGCGAGGTATTTTTAATTCTTTCTTTACTCCGCCGCGCCGACCTTCGCCCAATATATGGCCTTCCACTTCGCAACGGCCTCAGGCCGTACCGTAGGTTAATTTGGAAAGGTCATAGCCATGTTCATGCATAATAAGCGTTTGATGTATACGGTTCGCGTGTCCGAGCCCAATCCGCGCCTCGCCAATCTGATTTTGGAACAATTTGGCGGGCCGGACGGGGAATTGGCGGCGGCGATGCGTTATTTCACCCAGGGCTTGGCTGACAGCGACCCTGGCCGCAAAGACATGCTTCTCGATATCGCCACCGAGGAAATCAGCCATCTGGAAGTCGTCGGCAGCATCATCGTGATGCTCAATAAAGGCGTGAAAAGCGCGGTCGCCGAGGGTGTGCAGACGGGCGAGCTTCTCGCCGCGCTGGGCGGCGGCACGGACAGCCACACCACCGCCCTGCTTTACGGCGGCGGGATCGCCCTGACCAATTCCGCCGAGGTTCCCTGGACAGCCGCCTATATCGATACGCGCGGCGAGCCCACATGCGACCTGCGCTCCAACATTGCCGCGGAAGCGCGCGCCAAGATCATCTATGAGCGGCTGATCGCGGTCGCTGACGATCCCGGAGTCAAGGACGCGCTGACCTTTTTGATGACGCGCGAAATCGCGCACCAAAAATCCTTTGAAAAAGCGCTTTACTCGATGACCGCCAATTTCCCGCCCGGCAAGCTCCCTGGCGACCCCGCCTTCGTCAACAAATATTACGACATGTCCCAGGGGCCGGATAATCTGCGTGGCCCATGGAATGAGGGCGAGCAATGGGAATTCGTGGATGACCGCGAGAAGCAGATGGCGGTGGATGGCGGAGACGGCACGGCGAGCGTCAAGCTAACCCGCGCCGATAAAGCCCTGGAGAAGAGAATGATGGAACGCACGATGTCCGATGCGGCCAGCGACCCGGTGACCGGAGCCGATCTCGGGGCGGGACCGGGAGCGGGCGCCACCACCAAGACAAAAGGCTGAACTCGGCGGGGCCTTCGCCAAAAGGCCGGGGCGCACTCAGCCGGGGGTGAGACAGGCGATGAAAAATCCGTCCATCCCGCCGCGCTCCGGCCAGAGGCCGGGATGGGTGCGAATATCGCCCTCCGGCGTCACCGCCTCCGGCAGTTCGGGCAGCGCCAGGGGCTGGCGCCGCAGCCCGAGCCGGGCGCAGGCCGCGGCGATGCGCGCCACCCCCTCCTCCGGCTGCAAGGAACACACGGCATAGATCAGCCGCCCGACGGGGCTGAGCAAGGCGGCGGCGGCGTCGAGCAACGCGTCCTGCGCCCGGGTCATCGCCGCTATGTCGCGGGGTTTGCGCAAATGGAGCAGTTCCGGGTGGCGGCGGATGGTGCCGGTGGCGCTGCAGGGCGCGTCCAGCAGGATGGCGGGGAAGGTCTGGCTTGGCCGCCAGAGCGTCGCGTCCGCCGTCACGAGCTCGGGATCGTAGCCCAGCCGGGCGAGGTTGGCGCGCAGCCTGGCCATGCGCGCCTCATCGCGCTCCACCGCCGTTACCGCCGCGCCCATGGCGCAAAGCTGGGCGGTCTTGCCGCCCGGCGCGGCGCAGAGGTCGAGGACCGGCTCGCCGGGAGCGGGCGCCAGCAGCCGGGCCGGCAGGGCGGCGGCGGCGTCCTGCACCCAGAAATCCCCCGCCGCGAAGCCGGGCAGCTCCGTGACCGCCGTACCGGGGGGAAACCGCAGCGAGCCGGTTGGCAGCATTTCTCCCCCTGGCGGCGGGGCGGCGCCCGGGCGCAGTGAGAGATCGAGCGGCGCCTCCCGCGCATGGGCGGCGGCAATGACGCGCGCGTTTTCCCCCCAGCTCGCCCAGGCCCAGGCGGGCGTGTCCAGGCGGGGCATGTCCAACTCCTCCAGCACTGCGGGGCCGGCGGCGGCGATCTTGCGCAGCACCGCGTTCACCAGCCCCGCGAAGGGCGCCAGCCTGCGCGCGCGGGTCAGTTCCACGGCGGTGCCGACGGCCGCATGGGGCGGGGTGCCGAGACAGAGCAAACCAGCCGCGCCGATGCGGAGAATATTGCGCAATTCCGGCGGCGGCTCGCGCCGCAGATAGGGCTCCAGCACCGCGTCGAGCGTACCGGCATGGCGCAGCACGCAGGCGGCCAGCCGGTGCGCCGCCGCCCGGTCGCGTGGCTCCAGCCGCGGCAGGGCGTCCAACGCCGCGTCCAGCGGCTTTCCCTTGGCCAGTACGGCTTGCAGAAGTGAGAAGGCGGCGTCGCGGGTCGGGTCGGGCATGGCGGTTCCAAAATCGGGGCTTTAACATGGGCGGTAGGGGATTGGACAGGAGGGGCGAATGCGCATCGCGGTTATGGGGGCGGGGGCGGTCGGATGCTATTTCGGCGCGCTGCTGGCCAAGGCGGGGCATGAGGTGGAGCTGATCGCCCGGCCTGCCCATGTCGAGGCGGCTCGGGCGCGGGGGCTGGCGCTTGAGCGTCAATCCGGTTTCGGCGGCGGTCGCCGCCGCCTGCGGCATCGCCCTGCCGCCGGACCAGCTGGAGCGCACCCTGGCCGTGGGCCGGGCCATGCCCGGCCAAATCTCCTCGACCGCGCAAGATATATTGCGGGGGCGGCCTACCGAGATCGGCTATCTCAATGGCGATGTCGTCCGGCTGGGGGTGGAGCTGGGCATCCCCACCCCCGTCAATCAGGCGCTGCTCACACTCGTGCGGATGGTGGAAGCCTCACCGCCCCCGCGCTCACTTCGCCGGGGTGATGGAAACGGCCAGCTGCTCGCTGATGACGGCGGTGACGGTATCGCCGATTTTCAGCATTTTGAGAATGTTCTGGCGCTCGGGATCGGTCACGTCGATCCGGTAGACCGGGCCGCCGGAGGGGTCCACCACCTCCAAAGTATGCGCGGCCGGGTTGAGGCCGATCACCGTGCCGGAAATCTGCTTGACCGTGACGGCGATGCCGCCCGGCGCCTCAGCGGGACGGGCGAGCACGGCGCGGAAACTATCGGCGGGTGCCGGGGCGGCGTTGCTTTGCTTTGGCCCCTGAATGATGAAGGCGACGGAGCGGTAATACTGGGCGGTGACCATGTCGCCTTCTTTGAGAAGGTTGAGCCGCACGAGCGGCCCGGCGACGAGGTTGACCGTCTGGCCATCCGGGGATTGCAGCGTGATCGCCCGCGTCTGCGGATCGATGGTTTTGATGCGCGCCTGCAGCATAACCATTTCCGAGCCCGGTATGACGTTGTGCAGCGTAGGGGGCTGCTGCGCGCGGGCGGGGCCGGCGGCGACTCCCGGCAGGGCGCCCAGGCAGAGGGCGAGAGCGCCGGCGACCATGCGGCTTGAGAGGGAGCGTGACATGCGAATCTCCTTTTATTGACCCTCGAAGGAGGGGCAAAACCGCAATATCCGTCCCCGGATGTTCACGCAAACCTAAACGGCCTTGAAAGGTCTGGCCATGGTGGAGCTGAGGGGAATCGAACCCCTGACCTCATCATTGCGAACGATGCGCTCTACCAACTGAGCTACAGCCCCGGCCCCTGGCGATGGCCCGGCTCCATGTGCGGGGGCGTGTCGCGCATTTGCGCCGGGAAGTCAACATTGCCTCCGGCCCAGCCTGCCGCTAGGTGGGGATGACACGTCATTGCGGGGAAAATCATGGTCGCGGCGATATTCTGGCTGGTGAGCCAGGTGATTCATTTATTGATTCTCGCCATCGTCGCGGCGGCGGTGCTCAGCATTCTGGTGGCGTTCGGCATCGCCAATCCCCGCAATCAGGTCGTTTATGTGGTGGGAGATTTTCTCAACCGCGTCACCGAGCCAATCCTGCGCCCCATCCGCCGTATCGTGCCCTATTTTGGCAATGTCGACATCTCGCCGGTGATCGCCATCCTCCTCCTCGAAGCCTTGCAGATGATCCTGAACGATCTTTACGCCCGCGTCGTCATGTCGGGGCTGGCGTACTAGCCGCCCGCCACCTATGTGGGGTCTGTTCCAGCGGAGGGTGAGTGTGCGATTTATAATTGGAACCGTTAATGCGGCGCGGCGCCACGCCGTAGGCTTCGTTCTCGCGTTTATCGTGGTGGCCGCCGCCGGGCTGGCCTATACCGCCCGTCACCTCTCCATAGATACGGATACCGACCACCTCTTCGCGGACACGCTTCCCTGGCGGCAGGCGCAGATCGCGGAAAGCCGTAATTTTCCTCAGTTCAACAATCTCATCGTTGCGGTGGTGCGCGCGCCCACCCCGGAGGAGGCGGCGGAAACCGCGGCGGCGCTCAACGCGGCCCTCAATGCCGATAGCGCCCATTTTTACTCTTCCTCCTATCCGGCCGGAAACCCTTTCTACCAGGATGAGGGCTTGTTGCTTCTGCCGCCCGCTGATCTGGCGAGCCTGCTCAACCAGATCGTCGCGGCGCAGCCTTTCCTTGGCCAGCTCGCGGCCCAGCCCTCGGCGGTGGGTCTGTTCACCGGCCTCTCCATGATCGCCAAGGGCGTGCAGGCCGGGACGGATATCAGCGCCTATAACGGGGCCCTGGCCGGGGTGCGGCAGAATTTGCAGGATGCGGCGGCTGGCCATCCCGCGCCGCTCTCCTGGCAAAGCCTCATCATGGGCAATATGGGGGAAGGTGGCACGGAATTCGTGCTGGCCCATCCCAAGCTCAGGCAGGGCACCTTGCAGCCGGGCGGCGCCGCCACCGCGGCGCTGATGCGCATCGCCGCCACCCTGCCGGATGTGAAGGCCGGGCGCGCCAAGGTGGATTATACCGGCCAGATCCCGCTTTCCGATGAGCAATTCGCCTCGCTGACGGATGGACTCGTTCTCGGCACCATCATCAGCATCGCCTTCATCGCGCTTTGGCTTTATCTCGCCTTGCGTTCCTGGCGGCTCATCCTGCCCATTCTGCTCACCCTGGTGATGGGCCTCGCCTTGACGATGACCTATGCCGCGCTGGCGGTGAAGGTCATCAATCTGATCTCGGTCGCCTTCGCCATCCTCTTCATCGGCCTGGCGGTGGATTTCGCCATCCAATATTGCGTGCGGCTGCGCGCGGTGCGGCTGCAAATGCCGGATCTGGGCGACGCCCTTGAGGAAACCGCGCGGGAGGCGGGGGGCCAGATCGCCCTGGCCGCCACCGCCACGGCCTGCGGGTTTCTCGCCTTCGTTCCCACCGCCTTCATCGGCGTGGCGGAGCTGGGCGAGATCGCCGGGGTGGGCATGTTCATCGCTTTTTTCTGCACCATCACCTTTCTGCCCGCCTTGCTGCGCCTGTTCAAACCACGCCCGGAATCCGCCTCGGTGAGCCTGCCGGGCGGCGCCGCGGCGGATCGTTTCCTGCATCGCCACCGCCGGGCCGTGCTCTCGCTCTTCGCCTTGCTGGCGCTGGCGGGGCTCGCCTGCACGATCACGCTCAATTTCGACGCCAACCCGCTCGACACCAAAGACCCGAAGACCGAGAGCATGCGGACGCTGAGAAGCCTGCTCAACGACCCGCGCAACAACCCCTTTTACGCGGAGGCGCTCGCACCCAATCTAGAAGCAGCTCGGGAGACCGCGCATAAACTCGGCGCTTTGCCGCAAGTGGCGCAGGCCATCTCCGGCGCCACCTTCGTTCCCGAAGACCAGGACCAGAAGCTGGCGATGCTGGCCCAGGCCCAGACCATTCTGGCCCCCACTCTGCTCGCCGCCGCCAACCCGCCGCAAACACCGGTGACGGCGGCAGAGATCCGCGACGCCATGGCGAAGACGATCGCGGATATCCAGGATGCCGCCGGCAAGCTGCCCAAGGATAGCGAGTTGCTGAAAATCGCCGGCGTGCTCCGCGATTTGCAGAGCGAGGATGACGCGCATGTGATGGCGATGAACGGGGCCATCACCCGCTTCCTGCCGATGGAATTGGAGCGCCTCGCCCATAGCCTCCAGGCCCAGCCCATCACCGAGGCGAGCCTGCCCCCCTCGGTCAAGGCGGATTGGTTCCTGCCCGATGGGCGGGTGCGGGTGCAGGCCTTCCCCACCGCGGCGGCGCAAACCACCAAGGGCATGCGCGAATTCGCCGATGCCGTGCGCAAGGTGGTGCCAGATGCGGGTGGCCCGGCCATTTCCACCATCGCCACGGCGGGGACGATCCTGACCTCGTTCCGGGAGGCGGCGTCGCTCGCCTTCGTAGCCATCGCGGTCATCCTGCTGCTGGTCTTCCGCAATGTTCGTGACAGCCTGCTGGTGCTGGCGACCTTGACGCTCTCGGCCCTGCTCACCGCCGTCTTCACCAAGCTGGCCGGCATCGCCATCAATTATGCCAACATCATCGCCCTGCCGCTGCTGCTCGGCGTCGGGGTGTCGTTCAATGTGTATTTCGTCATGAATTTCCGCGCCGGGGTGCGGGTTTTCCTCGCCTCGCCCACCGCGCGCGCCGTGCTGTTCTCAGCCCTCACCACCGCCACGGCCTTCGGCACGCTCGCCGCCTCGGCCGACCGCGGCACCGCCAGCATGGGGGATCTGCTGTTCCTCAGCCTCGGCGCGGTGCTGATCTCCACCTTCGTCTTCCTGCCCGCCTTGCTGCATTCGCTCGGCAATGCTCGAAAAACATAGTTTCTCGCTCTCGGGCCACCGCACCAGCGTGGCGCTGGAGCCGGAATTCTGGGCGGTATTGCGGGCGGTGGCCGCGCGGGACGGCGTCCCGCTTTCCGTCCTCGTCGCCCGCCTCGATGCCGGGCGCGCCCCTAACCAGCCTTTGGCCTCGGCGCTGCGCGTCTTTGCCCTGCGCAGCGGCGGCGGCAGGCCCTAGATCGGATGTTGCTCTAACTCTAAATGGTCTCGCTGAGGCGGATGGCGGCTTGGCAACCCAGCCGGATGGCGCGAGAAAGCAGCCTGTAGGCCGGCGCCTGCTCGGCGCCATGGGCGAGGCCGATATCGCGGTGTTCCAGCTCCTCCCGCCGGAAGCGCTCGATCGTGTCCTTCAACTCCGCCTCGCTCTCCGGCAGGGCGTCGCGCTGGCGGGCATAATGGGCATCGATCGTTTCCTCCACCGCCACGGTGCAGGCCATCGCCGCCCTCTCGCCCAGAGCGGCGGTGAGCGCGCCCAGGGCGAAACCGGCGGCGTGCCAGAGCGGCAGCAGGGCGGTGGGGCGGGAGCGGCGGGCGGCCATCAACGCCTCGAAGGCCTGTTTATGCGCGGTCTCCTGGGCGAGCATATGGCGGAGAAGCTCGCCTTTGGCGCCCCGCCCGAGCACGGCGAGCTGCCCGGCATAGATCCGCTCGGCCCCGTATTCCCCAGCGTGATCCACCCGGATGAACCGCTTGATGTCCTCTTTCATCTTCCCCGCCTCCTTCGCGTACCGCCAAACGCCATGCCGAACAGCAGCAGACCGCACAACAGGGCGAAGACGAAATCCATTTGCGCCATCGAAACCGGCAGGCCCTTGACCAGATAAACCGGCCGGTCGCATGGCACCGCCGGGGCAAGGGGCAGGGCCGCGCCGGGGGCAAGAATACCGTTGCATTCCGGCAGGGGCGAGGGCCACCAACCGAATTCCACACCCGCATGCAGCCCGGCGATGCCCGCCCCCGCCAGCATGACGCACCCGGCCAGCCCCAGCAGGAGCCGCCCGCCCCGCCCGCCCGCCAGCAAAGCGAGCAGGCCCAGGCCAAGGGTGACCCTGTAGGGCCAGCGCTCCCACAGGCAGAGCGGGCAAGGGACGAGATGCAGCCCGTACTGCGCGCCATAAGCCGCCGCCAGCCCGGCGGCGGCGAGGCAGATGGCGACCAGACCGGCCCAGCGAACGTTCATGCCCAGGTTTCTGCTCCCTTTCCGCCCAGCCGCCAAACCGCCCGCCCCTGGTCAGAGAATGAAACGCGAAAGATCGCCTTTGGCGGCCAGCGGCGCCACCTTCTCATTCACATAGGCCGCGTCGATGATGACGGTCTCGCCCGCCCGGTCGGTGGCGGAATAGGAGATGTCCTCCAGCAACCGCTCGATAACGGTGGCGAGCCGCCGCGCGCCGATATTCTCGACCCGCTCATTGATGTCGAAGGCGAGCGAGGCGATGGCATCCACCGCGTCATCGGCGAATTCCAGCGTCACCTTCTCCGTCGCCAGCAGCGCCACATATTGCTTGAGCAGGCTATGCTCCGTGTCGGTGAGGATCCGCTTGAAATCCTCCCGCGAGAGCGAATTCAGCTCGACGCGGATCGGCAGCCGCCCCTGCAACTCGGGTAGCAGGTCCGAGGGCTTGGCGACATGGAACGCCCCCGAGGCGATGAACAGGATGAAATCGGTCTTCACCGGCCCGTATTTGGTGGAGACGGTGGTGCCCTCGATCAGCGGCAGCAGGTCGCGCTGCACGCCCTCGCGCGAGACATCGCCGCCACGGAAACCATGCTCGCTGCGGGCGCAGATCTTGTCGATCTCGTCGATGAAGACGATGCCGTTCTGCTCGGCATGACGCACTGCGTCCTTGGTGAGGGCCTCGGTGTCCAGGAGCTTGTCCGCTTCCTCGCGGATGAGCGCCCGGCGGGCCTCCGGCACCAGCAGCTTGCGCTTCTGGGCCTGGCGGCCGAACATATTCTTCATCATCTCGCCGAGATTGATCATGCCGCCGGGCGGCATGTTGGGCAGGTCGATCATGCCGACCGGCACGCCTTGCGGCTCGGTGAGGGCGATCTCGATTTCCTTGTCGTCCAACTCCCCATTGCGCAACATGCGGCGGAACTTCACCCGCGTATCGGCGGTGGAACCCTCTCCCACCAGGGCGGAGATCAACCGTTCCTCGGCCGCCTGCTCGGCCTTGGCCTCGACCTCCTTGCGGCTCTGCTCGCGCAGCATGGTGATGGAGGCCTCCACCAGATCGCGCACGATGCTCTCCACGTCGCGGCCGACATAGCCGACCTCGGTGAACTTGGTCGCCTCGACCTTGAGGAAGGGCGCCTGGGCCAGCTTGGCGAGGCGGCGGGCGATCTCGGTCTTGCCGCAGCCGGTGGGGCCGATCATCAGAATGTTCTTCGGCACCACCTCGTCGCGCATCTCCTCGGGCAATTGCTGGCGCCGCCAGCGGTTGCGCAGGGCGATGGCCACGGCGCGCTTGGCGTCGTTCTGGCCGATGATGAAGCGGTCGAGCTCGGCGACCGTCTCGCGGGGGGAAAAAACGGGTGTGTCCATTTAGATTGTTTCGATAACCAGGTTTTCGTTGGTGTAGATGCAGATATCAGCGGCGATCTTCATCGCCCGGCGGGCGATCTCCTCGGCGCTGAGGTCGGGAAGCGTGATGAGGGCGCGCGCGGCGGCAAGGGCGTAATTACCGCCGGAGCCGATGGCGATGATGCCGTCATTGGGCTCCAGCACGTCGCCATTACCGGTGAGGGTGAATTCCCGCTCCTTATCGGCGACGATCATCATCGCCTCGAGGCGGCGCAGATAGCGGTCCGTGCGCCAATCCTTGGCCAGCTCCACACAGGCGCGCTCCAGCTGGTTGGGAAAGCGGTCGAGCTTCGCCTCCAGCCGTTCGAGCAGGGTAAAGGCGTCCGCGGTGGCCCCGGCGAACCCCGCGATCACACTCCCATTGCCGATGCGCCGCACCTTGCGGGCATTGCCCTTCACCACCGTGTTGCCGAGAGAAACCTGCCCGTCCCCGGCCACGACAACCTGGCCATTGCGGCGAACGGACAGAATGGTCGTGCCATGCCAGCCGACCGGATCGTAATTTTCTGTCATGCGCCAGACATGGCACCGCCACCAGGGGCGGGCAAGGGCCGGCTCAGGGGCGCCTGCCTATAAATTGTGCATTATATTACAAATCAGCCATGCGCCCCCTTTGTCTTCCGGCAAAAAACTGCTAATTCGCGCCGATAGCCGCCAGGATGAGCTTTGAGTCCATGACGCCGACCGACGAAACCGAGCTGCTTTCCGGCCTGGGCCAGCGGGTGAAATTGCTGCGCGCCCGGCGGGGGATGACGCGCCGCGTGCTGGCGGGCGAGGCGGACGTGTCCGAGCGGCATCTCGCCAATCTCGAATCCGGCACGGGCAATGTCTCCATCCTGGTGCTGGCCCAGGTGGCGCAGGCGCTCAATTGTCCGCTGGCCGAATTGCTGGGGGACGAAACCACCTCCTCCCCGGAATGGCTTTCAATCCGCCGGTTGCTGCAAGGGCGGGGCGCGGCCGAGATCGAGCGCGCCCTGCGCTCGCTTTCCGAATTATTCGGCGGCGGGGTGGGCCAGGCCGCCCGGCTGCGGGAGCGGCGCATCGCCCTCATCGGGCTGCGCGGGGCGGGTAAATCCACCCTCGGCCAGATGCTGGCGGCCCGGCTCGGCTACCCCTTCGTCGAATTGCGCTCGGAGATCACCCGCCTCGCGGGCTGCGCCCCGGTTGAGATTCAGGCGCTTTACGGCTCCAACGCCTACCGGCGCTACGAGCGGCAGGCGCTGGAAGAGACCTTGCAGACCCATACGAGCTGCGTGATCGCCACGGCGGGCGGGCTGGTGGGTGACACCGCGACCTTCGAAACGCTGCTGACCCATTGCTTCACCGTCTGGCTGCGGGCAACGCCGGAGGACCACTTCAACCGCGTTCTCAGCCAGGGCGATGTGCGCCAGCTGCCGGGCAACCGCAACGGGGTGGACGACATCCGCCTCACCCTGGAAAGCCGGGCCGGCTTCTACGCCAAGGCCGATATGGGGTTCGATACGAGCGGCAAAACGCTGGAGGAGGCCTTCTCCGGGCTGGCCGGAATGCTGCTCGCCCGGCTCGCGGCAGAAAAGAGCGGCGCCATTCTGATGGGCGATTGACCGGCGGGGCGGTTGGACGGATACAAAACCCAGTCACGCCAGCCAAGAAGAGCCCCTTGCATGAGCTACGTCCCTCCTCTGTCCGACCTTCGCTTTCTTTTGAATTCGGTGTTCGACCTCGCGCCGCTGCAAGCCCTCTTCGCCGAACAGGGCTTCGACGCCGCGCTCGCTCTGGCGCTGCTGGAGGAGGCCGGGCGCTTCTGCGCCGAAACGCTGGAGCCGCTCAACCTCAAGGGTGACGAGGCGGGATGCAGGCTGGAGAACGGCCAGCCGGTGACCCCGCCCGGCTTCGCCGAGGCCTACCGCCAATACGCGGAAAATGGCTGGTGCGCGCTCTCCGGCGCGCCCGCCTATGGCGGCCAGGGCCTGCCGCACACCTTGCAGGTGCTGGTGGATGAAATGGTCTCCGGCGCCAATCTTTCCTTCAGCCTGTTTCCCGGTCTGACGCGCGGCGCCACCGAGGCGATCTCCGCCCATGCCAATGATGAGTTGAAGGGCGTTTACCTGCCCAAGATGCTCTCGGGCGAATGGACCGGGGCGATGGCGCTGACCGAGGCCGCCGCGGGCACCGATCTCGGCCTGCTGCGCACCAGGGCCGAGCCGCTGGCGGATGGCGCCTACGCGATCACCGGCACGAAGATTTTCATCTCCTCCGGCGATCACGATTTCGGCGGCAATATCATCCATCTGGTGCTCGCCCGCCTGCCGGACGCGCCCGCCGGGGTCAAGGGCATCTCTCTGTTCCTGGTGCCGAAATTCTTGCCGGACGGGACGGGCGGGCTGGGGGCGCGCAACGGGTTCTCGGTCGGGGCGCTCGAACATAAAATGGGCATCCATGCCCAGCCGACCTGCGTGATCAATTACGACGGCGCCAAGGGCTGGCTGGTGGGAACGCCGCATCGCGGCCTGGCGGCGATGTTCACCATGATGAACGCGGAGCGGCTGTTCGTCGGGATTCAGGGCCTGGGCGTGGCCCAGGCCGCCTATGGCAAGGCCGCGGCCTATGCCAAGGAGCGCCTGCAAGGCCGGCCTCCCGCGGGCGGCACGGGACCGGCGCCGATCATCGAGCATCCGGATGTGCGGCGGATGCTGCTCACCGTGCGCGCCTTCGTCGAGGCGGGGCGGGCGCTCGCCATCTGGGTGGCGATGCAAATCGACATCTCCCGCCACCACGCCGAGGAAAAATCGCGCCAGCAGGCGGAGAAACTGGTCTCGCTGCTCACCCCGGTGGTGAAGGCGGCCTTCACGGATTTCGGCTTCGAGGGCGCGGTGCTGGCACAACAGGTGTTTGGCGGCCATGGCTACATTCATGAATGGGGCATGGAGCAGCTGGCGCGGGACGCGCGCATCACCCAGATTTACGAGGGCACCAACGGCGTGCAGGCCCTCGATCTGGTCAGCCGCAAGCTGGAGCTGGATGACGGCCAGGTGGTGCGCGGCTTCCTCGCGGGGGTCGAGGCGGAACTCGCCGCCATCGAGGGGCTGGAGGAAATCACCGCCCCGGTGCGCGCGGCAGTGGCGGAGTTGCGCGGCCTAACGGATGCCGTGCTCGCCCGCGCGGCGGATGCGGCAGAAACCGGCGCGGCCTCCGCCGATTATTTGCGCGCCTTCGCCCTGGTCTGCTTCGGCTGGATGTGGGCACGCATGGCCGCCGCCGCGCCCGGCGCGGAGGAGGCCGAAATCCGCGAGGCCAAGCCCGCTCTGGCCCGCTTCTTCGTCACCCGCATGCTGCCCCAGGCGCAAGCCCTGGGAGCGGCGGTGAGAAGCGGTGCCGCGCCGCTGGTCGCGCTGCCCGCCGCGCTGTTCTGAACGCCGTTTAATCCGTTCTTAAATCTCTCCGTCTACAGAAGGGATCGCGTCCCTTTTTCGAGGCGGAGAAATATGTCCCAACCCCAGGCGCTCGGCGCCAATCTGAACTTCATCCGGTACACCAACCGCCTGCAGGAGCGGTTGCGCGGCGCCAAGGCCATCCTCATGGCGGCGCTGCCCGGGGCGCTGGACGCGCTCTATACACAGATCCGCGCCGCGCCGGAGACCGCCCGGCTTTTTTCCTCGGAGGAGGTGATCAGCCACGCCCGCGCCAAGCAATATACGCATTGGGGTCTGATCTCCGAGGCGCGGATGGACGAAGCCTATCTCATGGCGACGCGGCGCGTGGGCGAAACTCACATCAACGCTGGCGTCGAGCCCAAATGGTTGATCGCGGGTCAGAACATTCTGCTGGGAATCTTGGTCGATGCGGTATTGGAAGCCCGCTGGCCAAAATCGCGCTTCGGCAAGGCCCGCAACGCCCTGCGCCGCCAGGCGATCGAGGAAGTCACCGCCGTGATCAAGGGCGGGCTGTTCGATCTCGAATTGACGCTGGACGTGTATCGCGAGATTTCCAACCGCACCCGTATGGGGGCGGAAAGACGCCTGCGCGAGCACGCCGACGCCGTGGTGCAGGCGATGGGGGAGGCGATGGCGGCGCTGGCGGCGGGCGACCTCACCCACCGCATCGGCGACGTGATGCCGCCGGAATACGCAAAGCTGCGCGAGGATTTCAACCAGGCGATGGAAAACCTCGCCCGTGCTCTCGGCGGGGTGCTCGGCACGGCCCGCACGGTCAATTCCAGCATAGACGAGCTGGCCCAGGCCGCCGATAACATATCCCGCCGCACCGAGCACCAGGCGGCGAGCCTGCTCGAATCCACCACCGCCCTCAATGAGCTGACCGAAGGGGTGAAGCGCATGGCGGATGGCGCGGCCGAGGCGAATAAAACCACCAACTCGGTCAATGCCGGCGCCGAGAGCTCCCGCACCGTGGTGACGGAGACCGGCTCGGCGATGGGGCAGATCGAATCCTCCTCGCGCGAGATCGGCCAGATCATCGGGTTGATCGACGATATCGCCTTCCAGACCAATCTCCTGGCGTTGAACGCCGGGGTGGAGGCGGCGCGGGCGGGCGATGCCGGCCGGGGCTTCGCGGTCGTCGCCTCCGAAGTGCGGGCTCTGGCCCAGCGCTCGGCGGAGGCCGCCAAGGCAATCAAATCGCTCATCTCCACCAGCTCCACCCAGGTTTCCCAAGGCGTGGAGCTGGTGCGCAAGACCAGCGCGGCGCTGGATGAGGTGATCGGCGGCATCGGCCAGGTTGATTCGTTGATCTCGGGCATCGCGACCGCTGCCGCCAGCCAGTCCAGCGGGCTGGGGCAGGTGAACGAGGCGCTGAACCAGATGAATAACGGCGTGCAGCAGAACGCCGCCGTCGTTGAGGAGACCACGGCGGCGATTCATTCCCTGCGTGGCGAGATCGAGCGGCTGGCCCGGTCGCTCACCACCTTCAAGCTGCCGCAAGGCGGCGAGGCGGTGGACATGCCGCAACTCAACCGCCTGCCCACCCCGGCGCGGCGGCGGATGGCGGCGGAATAGGGCGCCGCTAAGCCGCCGTGCCGCCGACGGTGAGGCCGGAGAGCTTGATCGTCGGCTGGCCCACCCCCACCGGCACGCCCTGGCCATTCTTACCGCAGGTGCCGATGCCGGGGTCGAGCGCCATGTCGTCACCGATCATCTCAACCTTGGTCAGCGCGTCCGGCCCGTTGCCGATCAGCGTCGCGCCCTTGACCGGGGCGGTAATCCGGCCATTCTCGATCAGGTAAGCCTCCGAGGCGGAAAACACGAATTTGCCGGAGGTGATATCCACCTGCCCGCCGCCGAAATTCACCGCGTAGAGACCACGCTCGACCGAGGCGATCATGTCTTCTTTCTTATCGTGGCCACCCAGCATGACCGTGTTGGTCATGCGCGGCATCGGCGCGTGGGCATAGGATTGCCGCCGCCCATTGCCCGTCGGGCGCATGTTCATCAGCCGGGCATTCTGCCGGTCCTGCAGGAAGCCGGTGAGGATGCCATCCTCGATTAGCACGGTGCGGGAGGTGGGCGTGCCCTCGTCATCCACGGTGAGGGAGCCGCGCCGCCCGGGAATGGTGCCATCATCCACCACCGTCACGCCGGGGGCGGCGATACGGCTGCCCAGCAGCCCGGCAAAGGCGGAGGTCTGCTTGCGGTTGAAATCCCCCTCCAGCCCATGGCCGATCGCCTCATGCAGGAGAATGCCGGGCCAGCCCGGCCCCAGCACCACCGGCATTTCCCCCGCCGGCGCGGCAATGGCGCGCAGATTGACCTCGGCCTGGCGGATCGCCTCGCGCACCGCCGCCTGCCAGAACTCGGGAGCGACATAATGGGCATAACCCGCCCGCCCGCCCGCGCCATGACCACCGGATTCGCGCCGGCCGTTCTCCTCCATCACCACCGAGACATTGAGCCGCACGAGCGGGCGTATATCGGCGACGCGCAGGCCCGAGGCGCGGATGATCTCCACCACCTGCCACTCGCCGGCGATGCTCGCCATCACCTGCACCACGCGTGGATCGGCGGCGCGCGCGAATTCGTCGATCTCGCGGAGAAGCCCGGCGCGGGCCGCGAACGGCGCCTCGCCCAGCGGGTTCACCCCCTCATAAAGAGGAGGCGGGGCCGAGGCCGGGTCGGCCGCCGTGACGCTGTGCTCCATGGCCTTGGCGGCGCGGATCGTCTCCGCCGCGCGGGCCAGGGCCGGGGCGGATAAATCCCCCGCATGGGCGAAATAAGCGGCCTCGCCCAGCACGGCGCGCAGGCCGAAGCCCCGCCGCGTGTCGAAGCTGGCGGCGCGGATATGGCCGTCATCCAGAGAGATGGACTCGGATTCCCGGTATTCCAGATAGAGTTCCCCGTCATCGGCGCCTTCCAGCGCCAAAGCGAGCTTGGCGTGCGCCGCCTCCAAATCCAGCCCATGGGCGCCATGGAAAAACTCATCCGCCTTGCGGAGCGCGTCGTTCATGTTGGATCTCCTATTCCGCCGCCGCCAGCGCCCGGGCGGGCGCCGCCACGGCACCGCGCAGCCCATGGCGGGCGGCGATGGCGGTGGCGAAGAGCAGGACGGCGTTTAGCTCATGCACGAAGCCGAGCTGGTTATTGCCTAAGACAAGCGTGGCCATGCCGAGCAGATATTGCAATGCCACCAGCAGGCCGAGCAGCAGAAAAAGATCGCGCAGGGCGGAGGGCAGGCGCATGCGCAAGCCGGTGGCAGCGGTGGCCAGCGCCACCAGCGCCGTCAGCGTGGCCAGCCCCCGATGGCAAAACTGCACCGTGGCTTTATTGGTGACGAAATTCGTCCAGAGAGGGCTCTGCGCGAGAAGGCCGGGCGGCGTCCAGGCGCCATCCATGGTAGGGAAGCTGTTGAAAACATGGAGAGCGCCCGAGGTGGCGACCAGCGCGCCGAACCCCATGGTGAGCCAGACGAGCGCCGCCGTGGCGGTGGCGAGGCCGCGCAGCGTGGCCGCCCCCTCCAGCCGCTCTGGCTCCGGGTTGCGCAGAGTCAAGCCGGTCCAGAGCAGCAGGAACAGGATGGCCATGGCGGAAAGCAGGTGTGGCGCGGCCCAGCCGGGCGGCGGCGAAACCACCCCCGGCTGCATTCCGGTCAGCACCATGTACCAGCCATAGGCGGCCTGGGCGCAGCCCGCCAGGAAGATCAGCCCCAGCCATAGCGCGAGCCGGGGCGGGATGCGCCGGCGCAGGAGAAACACCGCGAAGGGGATGAGAAAGACCAGCGCCATCAGCCGGCCCCAGCAGCGGTCGAGAAACATCGGCCAGAAGAGCGATTTATACTGGGCGAGGCTGATGGGATGGGCCTGGTATTGGGCCGTTTTCTGGAACAGGGCGTAAAGCTGCCCCCAATCCCCCGGGCCGAGCGGCGGGATGAAGCCGGTGAAGGGCCGCCAGACCTGGATGGAGAAACCCGCGCCAATGGTGCGGGCATGGCCGCCCCCCACCGTCATGCCGAAAACCATGAAGGCGAGCAGCAGCAGCCAATTGCCCACCGCGCGGTCCCGGTTCATGCCGCGCCCGCTCTGCCCGCCGCGCCGCGCAGGCGGAACAGCAGCACCAGAAGCCCGGCCAGCAGCAGCACCGCGTTCATCTGGTGGGCGACGCCGAGATCGATCATCTTCGAGACCAGGGCGCTCACCCCCAGGGTGAATTGCAGCAGCACCAGCCCCGCGATCATCAGCCCCGCATCGCGGATCGGCGCGTCGGCGCCGCCGCGCATGGCCTTGGTGGCGGTGATGAGCAGCACCAGCGTGGTGAGGGTTGCCAGCGCCTGGTGGTTGAAGAGGATGGTCGCCCGGTCGACGAAGAACTCGGTATACGGATAGCCCGGCGGCGGCAGGCCGATGCCGATATCCTTGGCGGGGTCGAACACCGATATGGCGTGCGTGCCGGAGACGAAGGTGCCCGCGAACATGGTACAGCACAGCAGCAAAATGGCCAGCTTGGCCAGCCGCTGCAGGCCGCGCTGCTCAAACGGGTCGGTGGGGGTGGGGTGGCGCACGGTCAGCGCCGTCCACAGCACCGCGACATAGAGCAGCATGGCGGCGCCGAAATGCAGCGAGAGCCGCCACGGCTCAACCGCCGTGCTGCCCGCGAAGAACCCCGAGGAGACCATGAACCAGCCGATGGCGCCCTGCAGCCCGCCCATGATGAACAGCAGGATCAGCCAGGGGATCAGCCGTTTCCCGATCCGCCCGGTGAGCGCGAAGCCGATGAGCGGCACCAGCAGCACCACGCCCATCAGCCGGCCCCACAGGCGGTGGATGTATTCCGGCCAGAACAGCTGCTTGAAGCCCGCGAGGTCCATGCCCTTGTGCAGGATCTGATACTGCGAAATGGTCTGGTACTTGGCGAAAACGGCGTTCCAGGCGGCGGCGGTCATCGGCGGGAGGGCGCCGATGATGGGGTCCCAGTTCATGATGGAGAGGCCCGAGCCGGTCTCGCGCGTGTAGCCGCCGATGCCGACCATGATCCAGATCATGAAACAGAGGAGGTAGAGCCAGGCGGAGA
>NZ_DAIEIF010000019.1 GCF_027352905.1 Acidocella sp. | reverse complement strand
TGGCGGCAGCGGCGGCGCTGGGGGCCGCCACGGCGGGCATGTCCTTCTGCTTCTTCGCCGCGGTCGGGCGGATTCCGGTGGGTCAGGCGGTGTCCATCGAGTTTCTCGGCCCCCTCGCCATCGCCCTCTCCGGCTCGCGCCGGGCGCTCGACCTGGTTTGGGCGGGCTGCGCCGCGCTCGGCGTGTGGCTGCTAACGGCGGGGGAGGCGGCGCGCGCCGACCTGCCCGGCATCGGCTTCGCCTTCGCCTCCGGCCTGTTCTGGGCCGCCTATATTCTGCTGACCCGGCGGGTCGGGCGGGATTTCGCCCGGTCGCAGGGGCTCGCCCTCTCTATGGCGGTGGCGGCGGTGATCGGCCTGCCCGTCGGCATCCTGCCGCATTGGCGGGCGATCACCCCGCTCGCCGCCATCGGCATGGCGCTGATCGCGCTGCTCTCGCCCATTCTCGCCTTCGGGCTGGAGATGGCGGCGCTGCGCCGGATGGAGCCGCGCCAGTTCGGCATTTTCATGAGCCTGGAGCCGGTGGCGGCGGCGCTGATGGGCTATCTGATCCTCGGCCAGCATTTGCGGGGGATGCAGCTGGCCGGCATGGCCTGCGTGACGCTGGCGAGCTGCGGCACCGTTCTCACCCGGCCGCGCCCGCGAGGGGCGGGGAAAAAGATTACCAAAGTTCCATAATTTGACGGCGGGAGAAAAACGCGGCTAGCTCGGGCCATGAGGTTCCGGCTCCGTCTTGAATGGGCGCTGGTGACGCTGGGTCTGGGGGGATGCGCCGTGGGGCCGGATTATCATCATCCGCCGCCCCCGAATGTCTCGCTGACGCCGCTTCCCCTGCCCGCCGCCACCCGGCCAGCGGGCGGCGTGGCGCAGCGTTTCGTCACGGGCGGGGATATCGCCGGGGATTGGTGGACGCTCTACCGCTCGCCCGCGCTGAACGCGCTGATCAGCGGGGCGTTGCGCGACAACCCCAGCCTGGCCGCCGCCCAGGCGACGCTCTGGCAGGCCGAGGAAAACCTGCGCGCGGCGGCGGGCGGGTTTCTGCCCAGCCTGGCGCTCTCCGCCGGGGCGCAGCGGGACAAGCCCTCCGCCGCCGGGCTGGCCGCCTTTGGCGGTGGCGGCGCCGCCGATATTCCCGCCTATACGCTGTACAACGCCTCGCTCTCGGTCTCCTACGCGCCGGATGAGTTCGGCGGGCAGCGCCGGCAGATCGAGAGCCTGGCGGCGCAAAGCGAGTATCAGCGCTGGCAGCTGGAGGCCGCCTATCTCACCCTCACCGCCAACATCGTCACCGCGGCGGTGAACGAGGCCTCGCTGGCGGGGCAGATCGCGGCGACGGAGGCGGTCATCGCCGCCGAGGAGCGGTTGCTGGCGATCTTGACGCGGCAGGTGAGCCTGGGCGGGGCGGCGGCGGCGCAGGCGCTGCAGCAGCAGGCGGTGCTGGCCCAGCAGCAGGCGGCCCTGCCGCCCTTGCGCGCCCAGCTCGCCCGGGCGCGCGACCAGCTGGCCGCCTATGCCGGGCAATATCCGGGCGCCTTCCAGGACCAGGCGTTCAGCCTGGAGGATCTGGCCCTGCCCGCGGAGATTCCCGTGAGCCTGCCCTCCTCCATCGTGGCGCAGCGGCCGGATATCGCCGCGGCGGCGGCGCAGCTGCACGAGGCCTCGGCCAATCTCGGCGTGGCGGACGCCAACCTCCTGCCCCAGATCACCCTCTCCGCCCAGCTGGGGCATGAATCGCTGACCACCTCGACCTTGTTCACGCCGCAGACCTTGCTGTGGACTCTGGTGGCGGGCCTCACCCAGCCGCTGTTCGAGGGCGGCCAGCTCACCGCCCAGCGCCAGGCGGCGCTGGCGGCGTTGCGCGCGGCGGGGGCGCAGTACCAAGCCACCGTCATCGCCGCCTTCCAGAACGTCGCGGACGCGCTGGCCGTCTTGCAGGAGGACGCCGCCGCCCTGGAGGCCGCCGATCTCGCCCGCCAGGCGGCGGCGCGCAGCCTCGGCGTCACCGAGGCGCAATACCGGCTGGGCGGGCAATCCTTCACCGCCGTGCTGACGGCGGAGACGAGCTATGAGAACGCGGTGATGGCGGCGGTGCGGGCGCGGGCGGCGCGGCTCGCCGATACGGCGGCGCTCTACCAGGCGCTGGGGGGCGGCTGGTGGCACCGGCGGGATGTCGCCTCGGCATGTTGCGGAGTGATTCCATGAGCGGCAAGGGGGCGGGAACGGGGCGGCGCATGGCCGTGATGCTGGCGGCGCTGGGGGTGGCGGCGGCCCTGCTGATCGGATGGGGCGTGCTGCGCAGCCTCATCATCGGCCATATTCTCAAGGGCTTCGCCAACCAGGTGCAGAGCGTCGCCACCATCGAGGCGGCGACGAGCCTGTGGCAGCCCACCCTCTCATCCATCGGCACCATCACCGCCATCAACGGCGCGCCGCTTTCCGCCGAGATCGGCGGGATCGTCGATACGATCGGCTTCGAATCCGGCAAGGATGTGCGGGCGGGGCAGGTGCTGCTGACGCTGCGGCCCAATAACGACCCCGCCGTGCTCGCCCAGCTGGAGGCGGCGGCCCGGCTCGACGCCATCACCTATGCGCGCGACCAGAAGCAATTCGCCGCCGAGGCCGTCTCCCAGGCGGTGGTGGATACCGACCGCGCCAATCTCGATTCCGCCCTTGCCCAGGTGGCGGCGCAGCGGGCGCTGATGGCCGAGAAGGTGGTGCGCGCGCCCTTTGCCGGGCGGCTCGGCATCAGGCAGGTCAATCTCGGCCAGTATCTCCAGCCCGGCACGGCGATCGTGACGCTGGAGCAGCTCGACCCGCTTTTCGTGGATTTTTATCTGCCCCAGCAGGCCCTCGCCCTTCTGGCGCCGGGACAGGCCGTGGATCTGGGGGTCGACGCCTATCCCGGCGCGCTGTTTGCGGCGCGGATCAGCGCCATCGGCGCGACGGTGGACGCCGCCACCCGCTCCGTCGCGGTGCGGGCCACGCTCCCCAATCCCGGCCTGAGGCTGCGCCCGGGCATGTTCGCCGCCGTCTCGGTGGAGAGCGGCGCGCCGGTCCGGGCCGTCACCCTGCCGCAAGCCGCCATCGCCTACAGCTCTTATGGCGACACGGTTTATCTGGTGCGGCGGGGCAAGGATGCGGCGGGCCACGCGGCGCTGGTGGCGGAACAGGTCTTCGTGACGCTGGGGGCGACGCGCGGCGACCAGGTGCAGGTGCTGGCCGGGGTGCGGCCCGGCGATGAGGTGGTGACGGCCGGACAGGTGAAGCTGCATAACGGCGCGGCGGTGGTCATCAATAACGAGGTGCAGCCCGCCAACGACGCCAGCCCCAGCCCGCCGAACGAATGAGGCGGGGATGAAGCGCCTCACCGACCTGTTCATCGCCCGGCCGGTGCTCTCCCTCGCCGTCTCGGTGCTGATCCTGGTGCTGGGGCTGCGCGCGGTGTTCACCCTGCCGGTGCAGCAATTCCCGCAGACCGAGAACGCGGTCATCACCGTCAGCACCACCTATCCCGGCGCGGCTCCCGCCACCATCGCCGGTTTCGTCACCACGCCGCTGGAAAACGCCATCGCCCAGGTGAGCGGGATCGACTACATGACCTCCACCAGCCAGACCAGCCTCTCCACCATCACGGTCAACCTGGTGCTGAACCACAACCCGGACGCGGCGCTGAGCGAGATTTCCGCGCGGGTGAACTCGGTGCTCAACCAGCTGCCCTCCGGCACGCAGCAGCCGGTGATCACCCTGGCCGTGGGCCAGGAGGTGGACGCCATGTATATCGGCTTCCGCAGCACGGCGCTGAGGGCCAACCAGATCACCGACTACATCACCCGCGTCGTCCAGCCGCAATTGCAGGCGGTGGCGGGGGTGCAGACGGCCGAGATTCTCGGCGGGCAGAATTACGCGATGCGCATCTGGCTCGACCCGCGCAAGCTCGCCTCCTTCGGCCTCACCCCCACCGATGTGTGGAACGCCCTCGCGGCCAATGATTTCATCTCCGCCCTTGGCAACACCAAGGGGACGATGACGCAGGTGAGCCTGGACGCCACCACCGGCCTGCACAGCCCGGAGGAATTCCGCCAGCTCATCCTGCGCCAGCAGAACGGCGCGCTGATCCGCCTGCGGGACGTGGCGAGCGTGGAGCTGGGCGCCGACAGCTATGAGCAGCACGTGACCTTCAACAACAAGGCGGGGGTCTATATCGGCATCAAGGTGGCGCCGCAGGCCAATCTGCTCGCCGTCATCGGCGGCATCCGCCGGGTCATGCCGCAGATCGAGGCCAATCTGCCGACCGGGCTCGAAGGCCGTGTCGTCTATGATTCCACCGTGTTCGTGCACGCCTCCATCCGCGAGGTGGCGGCCTCGCTGGTGGAGGCGCTGCTGATCGTCACGCTGGTGGTGTTCGCCTTTCTCGGCTCGCCCCGCTCGGTGCTGATCCCGGTGGTGGCGATCCCGCTCTCGCTGATCGGCACGTTCGGGATGATGGCGGCGCTGGGCTTCTCCATCAACCTGCTCACCCTGCTGGCGCTGGTGCTGGCGATCGGCCTGGTGGTGGATGACGCGATCATCGTGGTGGAAAACGTCCACCGCCATCTCGATCTCGGCGAGCGCCCGGCGCGGGCGGCGCGCATGGCGGCGGCGGAGCTGGGCGGGCCGATCGTGGCGATGACGGTGGTGTTGATCGCGGTCTATGTGCCCATCGCCTTCCAAACCGGCCTCACCGGCGCGCTGTTCACCGAATTCGCCCTGACCCTGGCGGGGGCGGTGACGATCTCGGCGGTGGTGGCGCTGACCCTGACGCCGATGCTGAGCGCGCGGTTTCTCCGCCATATCGACCGCGCCCAGCCGAATTGGGAGGGCCGGCTGATCAACGCGATCGACGCGGGCTTCGCCCGGCTGCACCGCGCCTATACGAGGCTGTTGGAGGCGAGCCTGGAGACGCTGCCGGTCACGCTCGTCTTTGCCGCGCTGGTGCTGGCCAGCATTTATTTTCTCGTCCAGGGCGCCGCGGCAGAGCTGGCGCCGCAGGAGGATCAGGGCGTGGTGCTGCTCGCCAGCACCTCGGCGCCGGATGCCACCATCAGCCAGCGGGCAATGTGGGACACGCATCTCAACGCGGCGCTGCTCGCCTATCCGGATGTGAGCGACACCTTCCAGATCGACGTGCCGGGGACGAACATATTGGGGGCGGTGCTGAAGCCCTGGGGGACGCGGCGGCCCGCGCCGCGGTTGCAGACCCTGATGCAGCAGACCGCCAACGAGGTGGATGCGGGGCAGCAGGTCGTCGCCTTTCCCATCCCCGCCTTGCCCGGCGCGTCCGGCCTGCCGGTGCAGTTCGTTATCAAGAGCACTGGCGGCTTCGGCCAGCTCTACCCGGAATCCCAGGCCTTGCTGGCGGCGGCGCTGAAGAGCGGGAAATTCATCTTTCTGCAAAGCGACCTCAAGCTCGACCAGCCCCAGGCGACGGTGGTGGTGGACCGCGACAAGGCCGCGGCGCTGGGGCTGAGCATGAGCGATGTGGGCGCGGCGCTGAGCCAGGCGCTGGGCGGCGGCTATGTCAATTATTTCGATCTGGATGGCCGGTCTTATAAGGTGATCCCCCAGACCGAGCGGCGGGCGCGGCTGAATGTCGCCGATCTCGAAAATTATTACGTGCTCTCCGCCAATGGCATCAATGTGCCGCTCGCCGCCATCGCCACCATCCGGCAGAGCGTGATCCCCGAGACGCTCAACCACTTCCAGCAGCAGAATTCCGCCACCATCCAGGGCGTGGCGGCGCCCGGCGTGGCGGAGGCGGACGCGCTCGCCACGCTGCGCGGCCTGGCCGGGCGGACCCTGCGGCCCGAGGACAGCCTAGATTATGGCGGGCCGATGCGCCAGTTCGTCCAGACCAGCAGCGCCTTCATCTTCACCTTCGTCTTCGCGGTGATCATCATTTTCCTGGCGCTCGCCGCCCTGTTCAATTCCTTCCGCGACCCCTTCATCATCCTCGTCTCGGTGCCGATGTCCATCGCCGGGGCGATGGTGTTCATCTATGTCGGCTTCTACGGGCTGAGCCTCAACATCTACACCGAGGTCGGGCTGGTGACGCTGATGGGCCTGGTCTCCAAGCATGGCATCCTGATGACCGAGGTGGCGAACGAGGCGCGCCAGCGCGGCATGGGCAAGCGCGCCGCGATCGAATACGCCGCCAATATCCGTTTGCGCCCGATTTTGATGACGACGGCGGCGATGGTGGTGGGGGTGTTGCCGCTGATCTTCGCGAGCGGGGCGGGGGCGGCCTCGCGCTATGCCATGGGGATGGTGATCGCGGGGGGGCTTGCCATCGGCACGCTGTTCACCATTTTCGTTGTGCCGGCGGTTTATCTGGTGTTGAGTGGCGAACACGCTCCGGGCGAAGCAAAAGGCGATAATGAAGCTTAAATAGTTTAGGTTTGTATAAAAATTTCTTATGATGCGTGAAATTTTGTGCTATTTTTACCAGGCATGAAGAAACGTCAGGCGGCAGGGGGGTTTGCGGAGGCGGCGATGCTGGACGCGTTGTCGCCCGAGATCCGCCCCGCCCCGCAATCCCTGGGGGTTGAGGGGCACCGGGGCCGGCTGCGGGCGCGGTTTCTCACCGCCGGACCGGAGGCGCTCGCCGACCATGAGCTGATCGAGATGACCCTGTTTCTCGCCCTGCCCCGGCGTGACACCAAGCCCATCGCCCGGGCGCTGCTCGCGAAATTCGGCTCCTATGCCAACGCCATCTCCGCCCCGGTGCCGGAGTTGCTGGGGGTGGAGGGGCTGGGCCAGGCGGGCGTGGCGGCGCTGAAGCTGGTGCAGGCGGCGGCCCAGCGCCTCGCCAAGGCGGAGGTGCTCTACCGCCCCGTGCTCAGCAATTGGGAGCGCCTGATGGAATATCTCCAGGCGGTGCTGGCGCGGGAGAAGGTCGAGCAATTCCGCGTTCTCTATCTCGACAACCGCAACCGCCTGCTCGCCGATAGCCCCCAGGCCACCGGCACGGTGAATCACACGCCCGTCTACCCGCGCGAGGTGGTGAAGCGGGCGCTCGAATTGGGCTCGACCGCCATCATCCTCGTCCATAACCACCCCAGCGGGGACCCCTCCCCCTCCGAGGAGGACATCGTGATGACCCGCGAGATCAAGCGCGCCGCCAGCGCTCTTTCCGTGGTGCTGCATGACCACGTGGTGGTGGGGAATGGCCGCTGGGTGAGCTTCCGCAAGGCGGGGCTGTTATGAGGACCAGCCGGTGAGCACCGCCATGCGCAGCCGCGCGGCCAGCCGCCCCTCCCGGCGGGGCATGCGCGCCAGGGCGGCGGCGAAGAGGGCGCGCGGGGGGATGACCCGGCTGCGCCCGGCCAGAGCGTTGGTCTCGCCCGCGTCCCGCAGCTCATGCAGCAAGGCGAGCGGGCTGGCGTACAGAAACTCCAGCTCCTCGATATCCGCGACCGGCAGGGCGAAGCCGGCGCGCTGGAGCAGCGCCGCGCAATCCCGCAATTCCGGAAAGGGCGAGACGCGCGGGCTGACCTTGCCGGTCAGCTCCTCCTCGGCCTCCAGCAAGGCGAGGCGCAGCTCGTGCAGCGTGCCCAGCGCCGGCAGGCTGGCGAGCAGCAGCCCCTCCGGCTTCATCGCCCGGCGGAGCTGGATGAGCGCGCCCGGCAGATCATCCAGCCCATGCAGCGAGAACGGAGCGATGACGAGATCATACCGCCCCGCTTCCAGCCCGAAATCGTCCGGGCCGGGGAGAATGAGGGGCCTCCCGCCCGCCCCCGCCGCCAAGGCGGGAGAGAAATCGGCGCTATCCACGAGCAGGCCGCGCCGGATGAGCGCCGGGGCGACCGCGCCCCGCCCGCCGAAATCGAGCGCGCGGGTGAAGCGGCGGCTGGTGTAGGCCAGCCGGCCGAGCAGCCGCTCCGTGAGATCCGCCAGCACCGGGGCGATCGTGGCCAACCGCGCCGCCGCCCGCTCCCGGTGTTTCACCATCGCATTGAAATCGAAGATCGGCTGAACCATGAAACCCCTGTTCCGCTGGATTTTGGATAGCGTGCTGCCGCCCTCTTGTCTCGCCTGCTCGGAGACGGTGGAGGCGGAGGGGCAATTCTGCGCCAAATGTTTCAGCAAGGCCGAGTTCATCACCGCGCCGCTTTGCGAGCGCTGCGGCGTGCCGTTCCCCTTCGCGCTGGAGGGCGGCGTTTGCGCGTGCTGCGCCGCCTCGCCCCGGCCTATGACCGGGCCCGCGCGGCGCTGCGCTATGACGACACGGCCCGTCGCATGATCCTGCCCTTGAAATATGGCGACCAGAGCGAGGCGGCCCAGGGGCTGGCCCGGCTGATGCGCCGCCCCGGCGAGGCCATGCTGCAAGCCGCGGATCTGCTGGTGCCGGTGCCGCTGCACCCCGCGCGGCTGCGGCGGCGGCGCTACAACCAGGCGGCGCAGCTCGCCATCGGCCTCGCCCGGCTCACCGGGCGGCCCCTGGCGCTGGATGCGCTCACCCGCGCGCGGCCCACCCGGGAATTGGAGGGGCTGGGAATGGCCGAGCGCCAGGCCGAGCTCGCGGGCGCGATCCATGCCCATCCCGCCGCCCGGCTCGCCGGCAAGCGGGTGCTGCTGGTGGATGACGTGATGACCATCGGCGCGACGGCGCATCAATGCGCCCTGGCGCTGCGGGACGCCGGGGCGGTGGCGGTGGAGGTGCTCACCGTTGCGCGCGTGGCTGACCCGCGCCTGCAATAGGCCGGATTTATGCGGGGCTTTGGCCGCCTTGCTTTTGATGGCGTCTTGGGTATTGGACAGGAATGGCGGATATTGAAGTTTATACCCAACCCTATTGCCCCTATTGCGCACGGGCTCTCGCGCTGCTGCGCGAGAAGGGGGCGAATTTCAAGGAAATCAGCGCTCCGCAGGGCTCCCCCGCCCGGGCGGAGGCGATAGAGCGTTCGGGCGGCCGCACCACCGTGCCGCAGATCTTCATCGGCGGGCGGCATATCGGCGGCAGCGACGATTTGCTGACGCTGGAACGCGCGGGCAAGCTGGACGCGCTGCTGGCGGGGCCATGATCCATTATCAGCTGCGCTGCGCCGCCGGGCATGAATTCGACGGCTGGTTCCAGAACAGCGAGGGGTTCGAGACCCAGGCGCGGACCGGGCTGGTGACCTGCCCGGCCTGCGGCGGCACCCAGGTGGCGCGCGCGCTGATGGCGCCCGCCATCCCCCGCAAGGGCGGGCGGCGCGCCTCCCCCCCGCCTGCCGCGGAGACGCCCGAAACCCCGCCGCCGCGCACGGCGGTGCCGGCCCTGGCCCAGGCGGCGGGCGGGGCGATGCCCGACGCCGTGCGGACGGCGCTGCGCGCCTTGCGCGAAGAGGTGGAGAAGAATTGCGACTATGTCGGCGCGGATTTCGCCGAGGAGGCGCGGCGCATCCATTATGGCGAGGCGCCGGCCCGCGGCATTTACGGCGAAAGCTCCCCGGAGGAGGCCGAGGGCCTGGCCGAGGACGGCATCGCCTTCGCCCGCATCCCCTGGGTGCCGCGCAACGATAGCTGACCCCTTGCGCGAGGTCGTTTTCTCCGCCGATGATTTCGGATTGACGGAAGCGGTCAACGAGGCGGTGGAGCAGGCGCACCGGCGCGGGCGGCTGAGCCAGGCCAGCCTGATGGTGGCCGCCCCGGCGGCGGCGGATGCGGTGCGCCGGGCGCGGGATCTGCCGGGGTTGAAGGTGGGGCTGCATCTGGTGCTGGTGGAGGGGGATTCGGCGCTGGGCCATGCCCGCCTGTCCCATATCACCGGGCCGGATGGCCGGTTTTCCGGCAGCCAGGCCCGGCTGGGCGCGCGGTATTTTTTCTCCCCCGCCGCGCGGCGGGAATTGCGGGCCGAGATCGAGGCGCAATTCGCCGCCTTCGCCGCCACCGGCCTCGCATTGCACCATGCCGACGCGCATAAGCATTTTCTCCTGCACCCGACCATCGCCCGGATGATGATCGAGACCGGCCGCCGTTACGGGCTGAGGCGGCTGCGCGTGCCCGCCGAGCCGCCGGGGGTGATGGCGGCGCTGGGGGCGCGGGTGGGCTGGGGCGACCGCGCGCTTTATGCCTGGACGCGGCTGTTGCGCTGGCAGGCGCGGGGGCTGGAGGTGCCGGACCAGGTGTTCGGCCTCAAATGGTCCGGCCGGATGACCCGCGCGCGCATCGAGCGGATACTCGCCAATCTGCCCGAGGGCCGCACCGAGATCTACACCCACCCCGCCACCAGGCGGGACGCCACGCTCACCCGGCTGATGCCGGATTACGACCACGTGGGGGAATTCGAGGCGCTGCTGGACTGATCATGCGAGAAGGGTGGGCGTGGCGGCGCGCTCCTCCGCCGCGTCCAAAGCGGCCTCGGCGGCGTTGCGCATGAGCAGGCGCAGCAGGCCGCTCGGCGGGCGCGGGCGCAGCCAGAGGGGCCTTGCCTTCTCACCGCCCAGCTCCTTCACCAGCTGGTCGACATCGGCGAAGCCATCGATGAGGCCGAGCGCGCGGGCGCGCTCGCCCAGCATGTAGCCGCCATCGAAAATCTGGGCTTCATCCGCGCTCAGCCGGGCGCCGCGGCGGGCGCGGACCCAGCCCTTGAACATCTCATGCACCTCGTCGAGCAGGGCTTGGGTGAAGGCCTCGTCCTCCGGGCGGCGCGGGGCGAAGATGTCGTTGCGGCGCTTGTGCTCGCCCGCCGTCAGCACCCGGCGCTCGACGCCGTGGCGGCGGATGAAATCGGCGAAGCCGAACCCCTCCGAGACGACGCCGATGGAGCCGACGATGGACAGGCGCGAGGCGAAGACGCGGTCCGCCGCGCAGGCAAGCCAGTATCCGCCGGAGGCGCCGAGATCGCCGATCACCGCCGATACCTCGACTTTGTTTGTCTCGGCTTGGCGGCGGATCATCTGGCCGATGAGGTCGGACTGGGTGGCCGAGCCGCCCGGGCTGTCTATGGCGAGGATGAGATGGCCGCGCTTGCGCGCCAAGGCGAAGCCGCGCTCCAGCGCCGGGGCGCATCCATCCAGATTGAGCAGGCCGGGCCGCGCGGCGATGATGCCGCGCAGCTGGATGACGGGGATTTTGGGCCGGGTGAAGGGCAGCCTCATTCCGCCGCCGGGGTGAGGCGGGCGGCCTGGCGCTCCGCCTCGGCCATGTAATCCCGCGTGAGGGGCAGGGCGTGCTGGTCGCGCACCAGCTGGATCTGGAAATTCATGTGATCGGCGAGACGGAAGGCCAGCTCCGAGCCGGAGAGATAGAACTCGAACATCCGGCAGAAGCGCTCGTCATAGATGGTGGCGATGGTGTCGCGGTTGGCGGCGAAGCGGCGGCGCCAATGGGACAGCGTCTTGGCGTAATGCAGGCGCAGGATTTCGATGTCCGTGGTCTTGAGCCCGGCTTTTTCCACCGGCCCCAGCACCTCCGAGAGGGCGGGGGAATAGCCGCCGGGAAAGATGTATTTGGCGATCCAGGGGTTGGTGGCGCCCGGCCCGTCGAACCGGCCGATGGAATGGATCAGCGCCACCCCGTCCGGTTTGAGGCAGGTCTTCACGGTTTTGAAGAAGGTGAGGTAGTTGGGCGCGCCGACATGCTCGAACATGCCGACCGAGACGATGCGGTCGAAGGGCCGGCGCATGGCCCGGTAATCCATCAGCTCGAAGCTCACCCGCTCCGCCAGGCCTTCCTCCGCGGCGCGGGCGCGGGCGGCGGCGAGCTGCTCCGCCGAAAGGGTGATGCCGGTGACGCGCGCGCCGAATTCCCGCGCCAGGGTGAGGGCCATGCCGCCCCAGCCGCAGCCAATGTCCAGCACCTCCAGATCCGGGCGGTCCAGCTTGAGCTTGGCGGCGATGTGGCGCTTCTTGGCGAGCTGCGCCGCCTCCAGCGTCATGTCGTCCGAGGTGAAATAGGCGCAGCTATACTGGCGGTCGCGGTCGAGAAAGAGGGAATAGAGCCGCCCGTTGAGGTCGTAATGATGGGCGACGTTGCGCCGGGCGCGCAGGGCGTTATTGGCCTGGAGAATGGGGCGTAGCGCCAGGCGGGCCTTCTCCGCCACGGTGAGGATGGGCAGGCGGACATGGTTCTGATTGTCCATCAGCACGGAGAGCACGTCGTGAATGGTGCCATCCAGCGGTTCCAGCGTGCCGTCCATATAGGCCTCGCCCAGCGCCAAGGCGGGGTTGAGGGCGAGACGCTTGAGCGTCCGCTCGTCCTTGATGGCGATGCCGGCGCGGAAGCCGGGGGCGCCGCCATATTCGGAGCGCGAGCCATCCGGCCAGATGACGGTGAAGGCGCCGCGCCGCACCAGCCGGGTCAGGGAGTAGTCCAGAATCTTTCGGTACAGCCCCATGGCGCCAGCCTCCTCATTCCAAAGCTTATGGAAATTGGCAATTAATAATCCGGAAGACAATCCGGGCAAGAAAAAACCCCCGCGAAAATCGCGGGGGTGTTTCACGCTGGCCGCCGGGCGCTCACGCCGCCGGGCTTTCCTCCTCCTGGCCGAAGAGGGGCCCCAGCTCTGGCCGTTCGTCTTCCTCACGGCCGATGCTCTCGCCGCGAGCCTGCTTCTCCGCCTCTTCCGGCGAGCGGGCGGTGTTGACCCTCACCTCGATGATGACTTCCGGATGCAGCGCGACGCGGACGGTGGAGATGCCGAGCGTCTTGATCGGGTGGACGAGCAGCACCTGGCCGCGATCGATGTTGAGCCCGGCCGCCGAGGCCGCCTCCGCGATATCGTGGCTGGAGACGGAACCATAGAGCGCGCCGGATTCCGAGGCCTGGCGGATCAGCGTCACCGTCAGCCCGGCGACGCGTTCGGCCACGCGCTCGGCCTCCTCGCGGCGCTTGAGGTTCTGGGCCTCGAGCTGGGCGCGCTCACGCTCGAACCGCTCCTTATTCGCCTGGGTGGCGCGCACCGCCTTGCCCTGCGGCAGCAAAAAATTGCGGGCGTAGCCGGGTTTCACCGACACCAGATCGCCCATCTGCCCCAGCTTCTCGACCCGCTGGAGCAGGATCAGATCGACATTCGCCATGATCCGCCCTCCTCAGTTAAGCACATAGGGGAGCAGCGCCAGGAAGCGGGCGCGCTTGATCGCCCGCGCCAGCTCGCGCTGCTTCTTGCCGGAGACGGCGGTGATGCGCGACGGCACGATCTTGCCGCGCTCCGAGAGGAAGCGCGAGAGCAGCCGCACATCCTTATAATCGATCGCCGGGGCGCCGGGACCGGAGAAGGGGCAGGATTTCTTGCGGCGGAAGAAGGGGCGGCGGGCACCCACGGCGGGGCGGCGCAGGCCGGGCGCGGTTTCGCTGGTTTCGGACATCAGGCGTCCTCCTCGACACTGAATTCGTCACGGTCGGCGCGGTATTCGTCCCGCGCGCGGAATTCCTCACGCTCATCGAAGCCGCGCTTACGACCGCTCTCGAAGCGGCCGGCCGGCTTGGGGCCACGGAAATTGCGGTCCCGCTCATCGGATTTGCGGGAGAGGATGGCGGAGGGCTCCTCGGAGATCTCCTCGACGCGCACGGTGAGGAAGCGCAGCACGTCCTCGTGCAGGCTGAGCTGGCGCTCCATCTCCTGCATGGCGGCGGCGGGCGCGTCCAGGCCGAGCAGCATGTAATGGCCCTTGCGGTTCTTCTTGATGCGGTAGGCGAGCGGGCGCAGGCCCCAATATTCGCGCTTCTTCAGCGCGCCGCCATCGGTCTCGATGACCTGGATCGCGGCGTCGGCCACGGCGTCGGCCTGGGCCTGGGTGATCTCGCTGCGCGCGATCACCACGGTTTCATAAAGCGGCATATGCGTCTCCCTCTGGCTGGATCAGCTCCGGTCCTGGTCTGGACCACCCGGGATTGGGGCGAGCATAGCCGGGCGCGATGCCACGCACCCGGCAGGGAAGGCGGCCCTTTGGCACGCGGCGGCGGGAAATTCAAGGGGGTTGCTGGAATTCGAGCCGCGCCTCCATCACATCCGGCTCCTCCCGCATGCGCGAGACCGAGAAGCCGAGGCGGCGGATGAAGGCGAGCATCGGCGCGTTATCGGCGAGGATCTGGCCGATGATCTCGCGGACGCCCTGGGCGCGGCCCCAGGCGATGATGTTGCGCATCAGCACCGTGGCCAGACCGAATTTCTTGAAGGCCGGCTCGACCGCGACGGCGAATTCGGCGGTGGCGCCATCCGTGTCGTTGCGGACGAGCCGCGCCACGCCCACCGTCTCGCCCGTGGCCTCGTGCACGGCGATCAGCGCCATCTCGCGGGTGTAGTCGATATCGGTGAGGCGGACGATCTGCTCGGCGGGCAGCTGGCGCATGGGGGAGAAGAAGCGGAAGCGCATATCCTCCGGGGTGAAGCGGGACAGCATGGCGGCGTGGGCGTCGGCATCCTCCGGGCGGACCGGGCGGATGAGGAAATTCTGCCCGCGCGCGGTGTAATGACGGGTCAGCTCGCTGGGGTAGGGGGCGATGATGAGAGGCGGCCGCGCCTGACCCTCCGGGCGTAGCCAGAGCCGGGCGCTGGCCGCGACGACGCCATGGGCGAGGGCGAAGAGCGGGTCCACCTCCAGGGCGAGGATTTCCGGCGTGTCGATGATGAGTTGCGAGACCCGCACCAGAGTGGCGGCGATGGCCTCCTCATCCGCGCCCTCCAGCCCGCGATGGGCGGCGAGGCGCTGGGCGACGCTGGAGCGGCGGATGAGGGCGCGGGCGAGGGCGAGGTTGAGCGGCGGCACCCCGGCGGCGGCGGGCGGGCGGTTCTCCGGGTCGCCCCCGCCCTCGCCGAACTGGATGACCGGCCCCAGCACCGGGTCGTCCGCCACGCCGATGCGCAGCATGGTGCCGTGCGGCACCTGGGGCTGGACGACGAAGCCGGCCTTGGATGGGTCCGCCCCCGCCACCAGCGCCAGCCGGGCCAGGATGGCGCGGGCGGCGCCGGCGACGGAGGCGGCGTCCGGCAGGTTGAGCTCGACCGAGCCGGTGAGGTGGTGGGTGGGCACGTCCGGATGGGAGAGCTTGACCACCGCCGGAAAGCCGAGCTCGGCGGCGGCGGCGGCGGCATCCTCCGGGGTGGTGACGTGGCGGCTTTCCAGCACCGGGATATGGTAGGCGCTGATGACGGCCAGCGCCTCGTCCTGGACCAGCTGGACGCGGCCCTCGGCGCGGGCGGCCTGGATGCGGCCGATGACGCTGGCCTGGTTGGGCTGCTCGTTCAGCACGGCGGAGGCCGGCAGCTCGCGCGCCTGGGCGCGGTTGCGGCGGTTTTCCAGCAAATGCCGGAAGCCGGCGATGGCGGCCTCCGGACTGTCGAAACAGGCGAGCCGCGCCTGGCTGAGGGCATGGCGGTGCTCGAGCCCTGTCGCCTCGCCCAGCACGGCGATGAGCAGGGGGATTTTCACGGCGCGGGCGCAGGCGGTGAGGGCGGCGATGGCGGCGTGGTCATCCCCGCCCGAGGGGGCATGGATGACGAGGATGCCGCCCACCTCCGGCGCGGCGGAGAGCAGCGCCGCCACATCCGCGAGCGCGGTGGGGCTGCGCCGGCCCGCGAAGATCGGCCCGGCGGGCTCGGGCGGGGCGCCGGGCCCAAGGCTGAGCACCTGCGCGGTCTCGGGGGCCAGGGTGGTGAGGCGCAGCCCCGCGCGCAGCGCCTCGTCCGCCGCCAGCCTTCCCAGCGCGGCGGAGTTGCTGATGATCGCCAGGGTCTCGTTGCGGGCGGGGCGGACGCGGGTGAGGGTTTCCGCCGCGGCGAGAAACTCGGTGATGGAGCCGGTGAGCAGGACGCCGACACGGGCGAGCGCGGCCGCCATCGCCGCATGGCCATTGCCGGAGGGATCGCGCTGGCGCAGGCCGGGGGCGATGGCCACCACCGGGCGCAGCCGCGCCGCCATGCGCGCGGCGGAGAAGAAGGCGGGCGGGCTGCGCAGCCGGCCGATCTCGACCATGATCGCCGCGGTGTTGGGGTCGCGCCCCAGATGGTCGAGCACCAGCCCGTAGCCGATGGTGCCGCCATTGCCGCCAATGCCGATGAGATGGCTGAAGCCGACGCCGTTGGGCACCGCCCAGTCGCTGACGGCGCGGGCGATGGCGGCGGATTGCCCGACCAGCGCCACCCGCCCGCGCGGCGGGGTGAGGGTGAAGGGGCTGGCGTTGAGGCCGAGCCCCGGCAGCACCATGCCGAAACTATGCGGCCCCAGCGCGCGGATGCCCGCCGCCAGCGCCATCTCCCGCAGCCCGCCCGCCGGCATGGGGGAGAGCACCATCGCCGCCCGCGCCCCGCGCGCCGCGTGCGCGGCCAGCGCCGCCGGAATCTCCGGCTCGTCATCCGCGACCAGGGCGAGATCGGCGTTTTCCACCGGGGCGTCCTCGGCGGCGCCGATGGACCCCGTGAAGCCGCCGCCGCGCAGATTGGCGAGCACGCGCCGCCCCAGCTCCGTGCGGCTGCCGCTCAGGCAGACCGAGCCGGGATGAAAGACGCGCTCGGGGTCGAATTTCCGCTTTGCCGCCGTGGTGGTCATGCCGCCCGCTCCTGCTTATCCCCATTATACACCTGATTCAGGCGCCCCCGCCACGCCCGCCACCCTGGCGGGGGCGGCCCGGGGTGGGGTAAGAGGCGGGGATGGATACGCTCGACCTCGTTCCGCCCGGCTTGGGCCCCCGCCTGCCGCCCAGCAACATCCAGGCCGAGCAGGCATTGCTGGGCGCGCTGCTCGCCAATAACAAGGCCTATGAGCGGGTCTCCGATTTTCTGCTGCCCGAGCATTTCGCCGATCCCGGGCATGGGCGGATCTACCAGGCCATCGCCCGGCGCTGCGAGCAGAACCAGGTGGCGGACCCGGTGACATTGCGCGCCGAGCTGGAGCATGCCGGGGTGCTGGCCGAGCTGGGAGGCGCCGCCTATCTGGCCCAGCTGCTCGCCGCCATGGTCGGCATCATCAATGCCGGGGATTACGGGCGGCTGATCCACGACGCCTGGCTGCGCCGCCAGCTGATCGATCTGGGCGAGGTGATGGTCAACGACGCCCATGGCGGCGAGCCGGAGCTGGATGGGGGCGCCCAGATCGAGAAGGCGGAGCAGGCGCTGTTCAACCTCGCCACCAAAGGCGGGGCCGAGGGCAAGGGCATCTCTTTCCACGACGCGCTGATCCAGGCCATCGACCTCGCGGAAAAGGCATTCCGCAACCAGGGCGCGGTCTCCGGCCTCGATACCGGGCTGCGCGATCTCAACAAGCGCACCGGCGGGCTGCATAAATCCGACCTCGTCATCCTCGCCGGGCGGCCCGGCATGGGCAAGACGGCGCTCGCCACCAAGATCGCCTTCGGCGCGGCGCGGGCGATGCTGGCCAATGCCCGCGCCGAGACGCCCAACGCGATGGCGAGGGAATGCGTTGCCATCTTCTCGCTGGAGATGAGCGCCGACCAGCTCGCCACCCGCCTGCTGGCCGAGGAGGCGCGCGTCTCCGGCGACAAGATCCGCCGGGGCGAGATCTCGGCCAAAGATTTCGACCATTTCGTCCGCGTCAGCCGCGAGATCGCCGATATCCCGCTGGTGATCGACGACACGCCCGCCATCACCCTCTCCGCCCTGCGCACGCGCTGCCGCCGCTTGCAGCGCACCCAGGGGCTGGGGCTGGTGATCGTGGATTATCTCCAGCTGATGCGCCCGGCGCTGGGCACCCGCCCGGAGAGCCGCGTGCTGGAGATCAGCCAGATCACCCAGGGGCTGAAGGCGCTCGCCAAGGAGCTGGCCGTGCCGGTGCTCGCCCTCTCCCAGCTTTCCCGCTCGGTGGAATCGCGCGAGGACAAGCGCCCCCAGCTCGCCGATCTGCGCGAATCCGGCTCGATCGAGCAGGATGCGGACATGGTGATGTTTGTCTATCGCGACGAGTATTACCTCGCCCAGCGCGAGCCGAAGATCACCGGCTTCGAGCGCGACGACAAATTCCAGGAGGCGCATGAGAAATGGCAGGCGGATATGCAGGCCGTGTACCAGAAGGCGGAGCTGATCATCGCCAAGCAGCGCCACGGGCCGACGGGCAAGATCGACCTGTTCTTCGAGGGCGAGTTCACCCGCTTCGCGGATCTGGACACCATCCATGACCATTGACGCGCCGCGTTGACCGCGCTGCTGGAGATCGATCTCGCCGCCATCGCCGCGAACTGGCGGTATCTCGCCGGGATGAACCGGGGCGAGACCGCCGCGGTGGTGAAGGCCGACGCCTATGGGCTGGGGGCGGCGCGGGTGGCCCCGGCTTTGGCCCAGGCGGGCTGCGGCATTTTTTTCACCGCGCATCTGGCCGAGGCCGTGGCGCTGCGCGAGGCGCTGCCCCCGCCGGCGCGCATCCTCACGCTGAACGGGCTCGCCCCGCACGCGGCGGCGGAATTTCTCCGTCACCGCATCACCCCCGTGCTGGCGACGCTGGAGGATGTGGCGCGCTGGCGGCGGGCGGCGCGGAGCGGGGAGCGGCCCCTGCCCGCCTTTCTGCATTTCGACACTGGCATGAACCGGCTCGGCCTCGGCGCCCGGGAGGCGGCGGCGCTGCGCGATGATCCCGCGCTGCTGGAGGGGATCGGGGTCGCGGCGGTGATGAGTCATTTCATCGCCGCCGAGGCGCCGGAGGACCCGCGCAACGCCCGCCAGCTGGAGGATTTTCTCGCTTTGGCGGCCGGCTTCCCCGGCGCGCGGCGCAGCCTCGCCAATTCGCCGGGCATGTTTCTCGGGCCGGAATTCCATCTCGACCTCACCCGCCCCGGCGCGGCGCTTTACGGGCTCAACACCAGCCCGGCCCAGCCGGCGCCGATGGCGCCGGCGGTGCGGCTCAGCGCGCCGATTTTGCAGATCCATGACGTGCCGCCCGGCGGGGAGGTGGGATATGGCGGCAGCTGGCGGGCGGCGCGGCCAAGCCGCATCGCCACCATCGGCGCCGGCTATGCCGATGGGCTGCACCGCGCCCTCTCCAACCAGGGCCATGCGTGTTTTGACGATACCCCGGTTCCCCTGGTAGGCCGGGTGTCGATGGATCTCGCCATGTTCGATGTCACCGATGTGCCGGCCAATCCCGGCGATACGCTGGTCCTGCTCGGCGCCCGCCACGGCGCGGATGAGCTGGCGCGGGAGGCCGGGACCATCGGCTATGAAATCCTCACCTCGCTGGGGCGGCGGTATCAGCGCCGGTATCTCGGAGCATGAACGCCCTGCTGGATGGGGTGGCCTGGCTTGGCGCCTTCGTGCTCGGCATCGTCGAATATATCGGCGAGCTGGGGATGTTCGCGGCCTCCGGCATCGCCCACGTGGTCTTGCCGCCTTATTATCCGCGCCAGCTCGGCCGCGCCTTCATGGAGATCGGCTATTTCTCCCTGCCGGTGGTGGCGCTCACCGCGCTGTTCACCGGCATGGTGCTGGCCCTGCAATCCTATACCGGCTTCTCCCGCTTCGGGGCGGAAAGCGCCATCGCCTCCGTGGTGGTGCTCTCGGTCACGCGCGAATTGGGGCCGGTGCTGGCCGGGCTGATGGTTTCCGGCCGGGCCGGGGCGGCGATGGCGGCGGAACTCGGCACCATGCGGGTGACCGACCAGATCGATGCGCTCTCCACCCTCGCCACCGAGCCGATGAAATATCTGGTGGCGCCAAGGCTGCTGGCGGGCACCCTCGCCCTGCCGGCGCTGGTGCTGCTGGCCGACATAATCGGCGTGCTGGGCGGATTTCTCGTCGCCACCAACAAGCTGGGGTTTTCCTCCGGCGGCTATCTCACCAGCACCTTCAACACGCTCCAGACGCAGGACGTGGTCTCCGGCCTGATCAAGGCGGCGGTGTTCGGCTTCGTCATCGCCCTGATGGGATGTTTCAACGGCTACCGCTCGCGCGGGGGAGCGCAAGGGGTGGGCGCGGCCACCACCTCGGCGGTGGTGTCAGCCTCCATCCTCATCCTGGCGCTGGATTACGTGCTCACCCAGGTGCTGTTCGTCAAATGAGCGGGCCGAAGATCCGCATCCGGGGTCTGAAGAAGCATTTCGGGCCGAAAAAAGTGCTGGATGGGGTGGATCTCGATGTCGCGACCGGCACCGGCATGGTGGTGATCGGCGGCTCCGGCACCGGCAAATCCGTGCTGCTCAAATGTATTCTCGGCCTCATCCCCGCCGATGGCGGCAGCATCGAGATCGACGGCGTGGACGTGCTGAAGGCGCCCCGCCATCAGGCGCGGGCGCTGCGCGAGCAGATCGGCATGCTGTTCCAGAACGGGGCGTTGTTCGACTCTCTGCCGGTGTGGGAGAATGTGGCCTTCGGCCTGCTGGCCCAGAAAAAGGTGAGCCGCGCGCGGGCGCGCGACGTGGCGGTGGAGGTGCTGGCGCAGGTGGGGCTGGGGCCGGACGTGGCGGGGCTTTCCCCTGCCGAATTGTCGGGCGGCATGCAGAAGCGCGTGGGGCTGGCCCGCGCCATCGCCGCGCGCCCGGCGATCATTTTTCTCGATGAGCCGACCACCGGCCTCGACCCGATCATGGGCGCGGTGATCGACGAGCTGATCGTGGATTGCGTGAAAAAACTGGGCAGCACCTCGGTCGCCATCACCCATGACATGGCCTCCGCCCAGCGCATCGCCGACCGGGCGGCGATGCTGTATGAAGGCCGCATCACCTGGACCGGGCCGGCGGGCGAATTGATGACCTGCACCGACCCGGTGGTGGAGCAATTCACCCATGGCCGCGCCCATGGGCCGATCAAGATGGCGCTGCGCCGTTAAAACGAGGTCTTGGCCGGACGGCCGCCTCGGCTTCCGGCGCGGCTCATGGGCGAAGGTAGGAGAGAGGCCATGCCGGAACGGGACGTCGATTATCTCATCCTCGGCAGCGGGGGCGCGGCGGCGGCGGCGGCGGCGATGCTGCGGCTGGAGCGCGAGGATGGCACGGTGATGATGCTCTCCGCGGCGCATAGCCCGCCTTATTACCGGCCCGCCTTGTCTAAGCAATATCTTCTCGGCGGAGTCACGGACGCGCAGATACAGGTCTATCCGAGTGATTTTTTCGAGCGCAAGCGCATCGATCTGGTGTTGAACACCCGGGCCGTGATGGTCGATGCCGCGGCTTCCACCGTTCTCACCGAGACGGGCGAGACGCTCCGCTACCAGCGCCTGCTGATCGCCACCGGGACGGAGCCGGTGCGGCTGGATATCGAGAAGGCCGGCCTGCCCGGCATCCATTATCTTCGCCATAAGGAGCAATGCCAGGCGATCCGCCAGGACATCGCGGCGGGGGCGCGGCGCGCGGTGATTCTGGGCGGCAGCTTTCTCGGCATGGAAATCGGCATGTCCCTGGCCGCGCTGGGCGTGGCCGTGACCATCGTCGAGCGGGAGGACCGGCTGCTGCCGCATGTCGAGGCCGATTACGTCTCCGCCTTCTTCAAGCGCCACGCGGAAGAGAAGGGGGCGAGAATTCTGCTCGAGGATACGGTGGCCGCCATCCATGGCGAGGCGCGGATCAGCGCCGTCACCACCCGCGCGGGGGAGCATATAGAGTGCGACATGATGGTGGTCAGCATGGGCATGGCGCCATCCACGGAGTATCTGAAGGGCAGCGGCATCGCGCTGGAGGACGGGTTCGTGCTCGTGGACGACCGGCTGCGGACCAACGTGCCGAATATTTTCGCGGCCGGGGATGTGGTGAATTACGACGACCCGGTTTTCATGCGCCGCCGCCATATCGAGCATTGGGACCACGCCGTGAAACAGGGCAAGCTCGCGGCCCGCAACATGCTCGGCCACCGCCTGCGCTTCGACGAGGTTTCCTATTTCTTCTGCGATATCGGCGATGTCAGCTTCAGCATGCTGGGCGCGCCGGAGGAGGCGGATGAGCGGATCGCCCGCGGCTCGCTGGAATCGGGCTCGCTGGCGTTGTTCTACCTCAAGAACAATGTTCCCCGCGCCCTGCTCTCCGTCAACCGCCCGGTCAAGGAGACGCGCAGTGTCGAGGGATTTATCCGCCACCGGGTGAACCTCGCCGCCGTCAAGGACAGGCTGGCCGACCCGGAATTCAGCCTCGACCACATCCCCACCCAGACCGCGCTGGTGCTGCAGGGCGGCGGCGCCATGGGCGCGTTCGAATGCGGGATCGTGCGGGCGATGGAGGAGGAGGGGATCTACCCCGATATCGTCGCGGGCGTATCCATCGGCGCGCTCAACGGCGCGATCATCGCCGGCAATCCGCGCCACGCCACCCAGGCGCTGGCCTCCTTCTGGTCTGAGCTTGCGGTTGAAACCCCCCGGATGCTGGGGGAGAACATGGCGCGGGCGATCACCTCCGTGGAGATCCTCACCTTCGGGGTGCCCCGTTTCTTCCGCCCGCGCTGGCTGCCCCAATGTTTTCAACTGCCGCCGCCGCCCTCGGAATGGCTCAGCTTCTACGACCCCAGCCCGATGCGCGAGCTGATCGCCCGCTATGTGGATTTTCCCCGGCTGCGGGCCAGCCCCGTGCGGCTCCTGGTGGGGGCGGTGAAGGTGACGACCGGCAAGCTGGAGATTTTCGACAGCTATGTGGACGACATGACGCCGGACCATGTGCTGGCGAGCGGCAGCCTGCCCCCCGGCTTTCCCTGGACCAAGGTGGAGGGCGAGGCCTATTGGGATGGCGGGCTGGTCAGCAACTCGCCCCTCGACATGGTGACCGAGCGCTGCGGGCTGGAGGGCAAGCGGGTCTTCATCGTCGATCTCTATGCCGGGGAGCGGCCGCTGCCGAATAATCTCGCGGAGGTGATGGCGCGGCGGGACGAGATCGTCTTCGCCGAGCGCGTGCGCCGGGACCTGCGCTGGCGGGAGCTGACCGCCTCCTACCGCCAGCTGGTGGATAGCGTGCTGGAGGCGGTTGAGCCCACGCTGCGGGCCAAGCTGCGCCAGCGGCCGATCTATATCGAGTTGATGGGGGATGGCTCCGCCACCCACATCACCCGTTTCATTCGCCAGGGCCAGCAGGGAGAGCCGGCCTCGCGCGATTATGATTTCTCGGACATCGCGATCAATGCCAACAAGGAGCAGGGCTACCGGCTGGCCAAGGCGACGCTGGCGGGGGAGGGTCCGGGCGCGCAAGGCCGCACCGGAATGGAGGCAGAGGCGGATACTTCCCGCCATGCCTCGATGATGCCGGAGGGCGCGGATGTGGACCTCCAGCTGGCCAGCGCCTCATACCGCCACCAGGGCCGGGGCAAGCCCGCCGGCGCGGCTTGATCCCGCCGGCCCGGAAGATGGGTCCGTCCGGATGGGGCCGGGCCGCCGGCCGGTTTCGCTTTGGCGCGCGGCTTTCTTTCCTGGGCCAAAGCGGGTAATTCCCGGCCATGAGCTGGCTCACCGAATTCGTCCGCCCGAAGATCCGCACCCTGCTGGGCCGCAAGGAGGTGCCGGATAATCTCTGGCACCAATGCCCTTCCTGCCAGCAGATGATCTTCCATACCGAGCTGGCGGCGGCCAAGAAGGTTTGCCCGCATTGCGGCTTCCATATGCGGGCCACCGCCCAGGACCGCCTGGCCTGGACCTTCGATGAGGGCAAATATACCCGGATCGAACTGCCCAAGGCGGTGCCGGACCCGCTGAAATTCCGCGACCAGAAGCGTTATACCGACCGGCTGAAGGAGGCGCGGGACAAGACCCGCCAGGATGACGCCATTCTGGTGGCGCATGGCACGCTGGGCGGGGTGAATGCCGTGGTGGCGGCGATGTCCTTCGACTTCATGGGCGGCTCGATGGGCGCCGCCGTGGGCGAGGGGCTGGTGGCCGCCGCCCGGCTGGCGGTGCTGCAGGCCGCGCCACTGATCGTCTATACCGCCTCGGGCGGGGCGCGGATGCAGGAAGGCGCCATCAGCCTGATGCAGATGCCGCGCTCGGTCATCGCCAGCCAGATGGTGAAGGAGGCCGGGCTGCCCTATATCGTCGTGCTGACCGACCCGACCACTGGCGGGGTCAGCGCCTCCTTCGCCATGCTGGGGGATATCCAGATCGCCGAGCCGGGGGCGCTGATCGGCTTTGCCGGGGCGCGCGTGATCGAGCAGACGGTGCGCGAGAAACTCCCCGAGGGATTCCAGCGCGCCGAATATCTGCACGCGCATGGCATCATCGATATGGTGGTGAAGCGCGGCGACCTCACCCCGATGCTGGCGCGGCTGGTCGGGTTTTGCACCGCCCGACAAATGGCGGCTTGAGCAACGAGCTGCAGGCCGAGGCCGGGGCCTCCGCCGCCCGCCGCCGCGCGGGCGCGGCGCTGGAACGGCTGCACGCCAGCTATCCGCGCCTCATCGACCTCAGCCTGGAGCGGTTGCGCCGGCTGCTGACCGCGCTGGGCGAGCCGCAAACCCGCCTGCCGCCGGTCATCCACGTGGCGGGCACCAATGGCAAGGGCTCGGTCTGCGCCATCGCCCAGGCGGTGGCGGCGGCGGCGGGGATGCGGGCCCATGTCTTCACCTCGCCGCATCTGGTGCGTTTCAATGAACGCATCCGCCTGCAGGGCGCGCCGGTGGAGGACGCGCTGCTGGCCGAGGCGCTGGATGCGGTCGAGCGCGCCAATGCCGAGCAGCAGATCACCGTGTTCGAGGCGGTCACCGCCGCGGCGCTCTGGCTGTTCGCGCGGGTGCCCGCTGACCTTTGCCTGATCGAGGTGGGGCTGGGCGGGCGGCTGGACGCCACCAACGTGGTCTCGCCCGCCGCCTGCGCGATTACCGCCATCTCGCTCGACCACCAGGAGTTTCTCGGCGCGACGCTGGAGCTGATCGCCGGGGAAAAGGCGGGCATCATCAAGCCGGGCGTGCCGGTGGTCACCGGCTATCAGCCCGCCGGGGTGCTGGCCCGCCTCGCCGCCGAGGCGGCGAGCCGGGGCGCGCCGCATCTGCGGCGGGGGCGGGAATGGACGGTGGAGCTGGAGGGGGCGGGAATGGTGTTCGACGGTATCGCCCTGCCCCGACCGGCCCTGGCCGGGGCGCATCAGATCGAGAATGCGGGGATCGCCCTCGCCGCGCTGAGGGCCGCGGGGTTCCGCCTGGCGCCAGAGGTGATGGCGGCGGGGCTGCGCGCCGCCCATTGGCCCGCCCGGCTGCAAAGGCTGCATGGGCGGCTGGCGGCGCTGCTGCCGCGGGGCGAATTATGGCTGGACGGAGCGCACAACCCCGGCGGGGCGGAGATCATCGCCGCGCAATTGCGGGAATGGGACGGCCCGACCGACGTGATTCTCGGCATGAAGCAATCGAAGGACGTGGCGGAATTCATCCGCATCGTGCGGCCGGAGGCGGCGCGGCTCTTCGCGGTGGCGGAGCCGGGCCAGCATCTCGCCCTGCCGGTGGAGCGGATCATCGAGGCGGCGGGCGGCGGCGCCGTGGCCGGGCCGGATGTGCGGGGCGCGTTGCGCCAGAGCCGCGCCCGGCGGGTGCTGATTTGTGGCAGCCTGTATCTGGCGGGCGAGGTGCTGAAGCTGGATGACGGGCTGGTGGAGGCAGGAGCCGGGCGATGAAACTGAGCCGACGCGAGTTTACCACGGCCGGCGCCGCGCTGGGGACGGGCGCCGCCCTTGCCCGCCCGGCCGAGGCCGGGGAGGCAGGGCTGAATTTTTTGCTGGTGGGGGATTGGGGCCGGCTTGGGCACCACCACCAGCGCGCCGTGGCGCGGCAGATGGGGGTAACCGCCGCCGCCATCGGCAGCCGTTTCGTGGTCTCTGTAGGGGATAATTTCTACGAGAACGGCGTGGATTCGGTCTCCGACCCGCAATGGCGAAGATCCTTCGAGGAGGTGTACACCGCGCCCGCGTTGCAAACCCCCTGGCAGGTGATTCTGGGCAACCATGATTACCGCGGCAATGTGCAGGCGCAGCTGGATTATGCGCGCCAAAGCCCGCGCTGGCGGCTGCCCGCGCGCTATTACATGCAGAGCCTGGATTTGCCCGGCGGCGGCCGCGCCGCCTTCTATTACCTCGACACCTCGCCCTTCATCCGCAAATATTACGGCACGCGGGTGGCGGTGAACGGCCAGGACAGCCAGGCCCAGCTGGACTGGCTGGCGGCGGGACTCGCCGCCTCCACCGCCGACTGGAACATCGTCATCGGCCACCACCCGATTTATGGCGCCCACGCCGCCGACCCCGGCTATGAGGGGCCGGACCAGCCCGATCTCATCGCCCGGCTGGACCCGGTTTTGCGGGCGCATCGGGTGCCGGTTTATATTTGCGGCCACGACCATGTGCTGCAGGCGGTGCAGATGAACGGCATCTCCTACATTTGCACTGGCGCCGGCTCCGAGACCTATCAGCCCGGCCCGGCGATCCGCGGCGGCTTCGCCTCCGGCGCGCATGGCTTCATGGTGGCGCGGCTCTCCGCCGCGCGGCTCGACTGGGCGTTGATGGATGCGAGCGGCAACGCGCTCTATTCGCAATCCATCTTGCGCGGCTGAGCCGTTTCGGCATAAAGCCGCCGCCAGAAGGCCTCGCTGGTCATCTCCGGCAGGGCGCGTTGATACGCCTCTCTCAGCCTGGGCAGAGTCACCAGGAAGCGGGCCGAGATCTTCATGAAACCGCAGAGGGCGCGGAAAAACAGGCGGCGGTCGTAATGGGCGACATAGCCGAGGCCCATCGCCTCGTAATAATAAAGGACGTGACGGAACCGGAAGATGCGCCGGTAGGAGGCGCGGAAGGATTTATGCTCGAACACGGTTTGGTCGCGCAGAAGGAAGCCGGGCAGCAGCATGCCGTTGAGGGAGAGGAGGCGCAGCCAGCGCCGCGCTCCCGGCTCGGTATCGCCCCGATAGGCGAGGCTGAAATCCGCCAGGTCGATTTTTTCCAGTTTTTCCCTGGCGTTCAAGGGCGCGAGTTCGGCCCGTGGCGCGCTGTTGTCCAGATTTTCCCGCCAGAAGGCGGGGCCTTTGCCGACATCACGGATGGCGAGGATGATGGCCTCGGCGCTGGCGTAATTATAGGAGAACAGGCTGGAGAGCACCCAGCCCAGCATGATGCGGAACATTTGCAGGCGGCCCGGTGAGCCCGTTTGCAGGGCGATGGTGAGCATGGCCCGCAAACCCTGATACCGGGTGCCGGGATTTTCCTTGAGCTGAAAATCCTCACCCCAGCAGGCGACACCATTGATGGTTTCGACATGAAAACCATTATTCAGGCTGAACAGAATGTCGTCGCCGCGCACGAAGAAGGGAAACGGGAACGCCTTCGCCTGGTCTATTCTGAACCCGAAGAACCACCAGGCGCCGTAATCCGCGCGCTCGCGCCGCGTCTCCGCTTCCAGCAATTGCTGCGTCTCGCGCATGTCGCGGTTATGATTCAGAGGCCGGGTACGGCCATTGGCGTACGCCGCTCCTTTCTCGAACAACCGGTATGGTTCGAGCTCGCGCAGCAGCGCCCCCGAGATCGCCAAAGCCGGATCGCGCGCATAGGCGAGAAGGGAGTGGGCGCGGAAGATGCTGTCGATCTCACAACTGGCATCGTCATCCATGAACAGGCAATGGGTGAAGCCGTGATCCTTGAGATAGATCAGGCCGCGCGCGAAGCCGCCGGAGCCGCCATAATTCGGGTTGGGCAGCACTGTGGCGGCGCCCGCCTCCTGCCGGGTGAGATTGCGCGAATTATCGACCACGACCAGTTCGATCTTTCCGGCCAGATCGGGCCGGTTGGCGAGAGCCGCGCCGATGCGGGCGATGGCCGGCACGACATAGAATTGACGGTTGAAATGGGTGATGACGATGCCGAGCCTCACCGGCGCCAGAGGCGCCGTGCGGGTTAGATACCGCCCGCCGCTGATCTCGCCGCCGCCCAGGGATTCAAGCTCGATGTGAAGCAAGCCGTCCTCCAGCTCCGCCCAGGGCAGGGCAAGAGGCGGGGATGGCAGGCTGATCCCGTATTCCTGCACCCAGCGATGCGCTTGACCGTTGCGGTGAATGCCCACCCGGAGAATGAAATCGCCCCGCCCCTCGAGCAGGAGGAACAGATCCTCGATGATGGTGGCGCGTTTGAGCGTGCCGACCGAAAGGGCGTTGAAAAAACTGTCGAACGAGACCCGCCCGCGCGCGGGAAAGAGGGTAAGACTTCGATATTGCCGCCGCGCGGAGGCGGCGGTCTTGATCCTGACGTAAAGCTTATCGGAGCAAGGGAATTCGAGGCCGGGAAGCAGTAGCTCTTGCAGCGTGAAAAATTCCGGCACGATCTCTTTCCGTCAAACTCGAAGGCTTTTGAATGAGAAGCGGGCGCGCGCCTAGCCTGCCGCCGCGAGAGCCTGGGCGAGATCCGCGAGAATATCGTCGATATGCTCGATACCGATGGAGAGGCGCACATAGCCCGGGGTGACGCCCGCCGCCGCCTGGTCCGCCGGGCTCAACTGGCTGTGGGTGGTGCTGGCCGGGTGGATGGCGAGCGAGCGGGCATCGCCGATATTGGCGACATGATAGAAAAGCTGCAAGGCGGAGATGAAGCGCCGCCCCGCCTCCGCCCCGGCTTTGAGCTCGAAGCCGAGCAGCCCGCCCTGGCCGCGCGGCAGGTATTTCGCCGTCAGCTCCGCGTTCGCCCCGCCGAAACCAGGATAGATGACGCGCGCAACCTCGGCGCGGTTCGCCAGGAATTGGGCCACCGCCGCCGCGTTCTCGCAATGGCGGGCCATGCGCAGGGGCAGCGTCTCCAGCCCCTGAAGAAGCTGGAAGGCGTTGAAGGGTGAGAGCGCGCCGCCCAGATCGCGCAGCAGCACCACCCGCGCCCGGATGATATAGGCGATGGGGCCGAGGGGCTTGACCGCCTCGCTCCAGACCGCGCCGTGATAGCTGGCGTCCGGCGTGTTGAGCAGGGGCTGGCGCTGCGGATGGGCGGCCCAATCGAAATTGCCGCCATCGATGATGGCGCCGCCGATGGACGTGCCGTGGCCACCGATGAATTTGGTGGTGGAATACATCACCACCGCCGCCCCATGCTCGAAGGGCCGGGCGAGCAGCGGCGCGGCGGTATTATCCATGATCAGCGGAATGCCTTGCTTGCGGCCGATCTCCGCGACCTCGGCGATGGGAAAGACCCGCAGCTTGGGGTTGGGCAGGGTTTCGGCGTAATAGGCGCGGGTGCGCGCATCCGTGGCGTTGGCGAAGGCGTGCGGGTCCGCCGGGTCCACGAAGCGGACCTCCAGCCCTTGCTCCTTCAGCGTGTTGGCGAAGAGGTTCCAGGTACCGCCGTAGAGATCGGTGGAGGCGACGATGTTATCCCCGGCGCGGGCGAGGGTTTGGACAGCATAGGCGGAGGCGGTTTGCCCCGAGGCGACCGCCAGCGCCGCCACCCCGCCCTCCAGCGCCGCCAGCCGCTTCTCCAGCACATCCGTGGTGGGATTCATCATCCGGGTATAGATGTTGCCGAATTCCTTGAGCGCGAAAAGATTGGCGGCCTGTTCCGGACTCTCGAACTGGTAGGAGGTGGTCTGGTAGACCGGCACCGCCACCGCATGGGTCGCGGGGTCGGCCCGCCAGCCGGCATGCAGGGCGAGCGTCTCGGGGTGCGGAGAGGGAAGAGGCATGAAGCGGTCCTGGCCTGAATGATTATCTCTGACAGCATCGCATCGAACCGTTTTTACGGCAAGGTGCGCCGGGAGGGACAGGACCTGGCCAAGGCTGGTGTTTGTTGCAACCGGCAATTGCTGAAGGTTGCATGTTTTGCTTGACAGAAGACTTTCTCTCTGAAAAACTTTAATGACAATTAATGGTTGCAGAAACTACAAGATCGAATATTCATCCTTTGAAACCATTTGATCAGGGCACAAAAGAAGGGAGGCTGTTTGCGGTTAGCAATGAGGGCTTGATCTCGATACGGCTCAGGGTTTTGTTAATCTCTTTTTCCTAAGAGTGAGCTTCGCAAGATATTTATTATATGGGCCGCAGTGTTTTTCGGCGCTTAGCTGGACTAAATCGCTGTGAGGCGATTTGTTTGGCTTCGCTCGGGGAGGGTTAAAACGTTTTTTAATTAAATTGTCCAAAAAACCGGGAGGAAACATGAGAAAAACAACGACGGTCCGCGGATTGGCCGCGATTGCCGCCGTCACCGTTATGCAGACTCAAATGGCCAAAGCCAATGAGATGTGGACAGGTGAATTGCCCAACATCAAATCGGCAACTCCGGAGGGGGTTCTGCCGCCGCCTGGCGTCTATGGGCAACTGGATAATTATTTTGCCCAATTCGAGACGTTCGATTCGGTGGGAAATAAAATTCCCAGCGCCTCCATCAATGCGCTCATCGAAGTGCCGACATTATTGTGGGTGCCTGGGATTACGGTTCTGGGCGCCAATTATGGCGTCGCCGTAGCGATTCCATTTGTTTACAATAGCTATCAGCCACTCCAGCGCGCTACGCCGGGCCCAGGAAATTTGGGGCTGTTCAATACCGTCATAGCGCCAGCCATTCTGTCCTGGACTTTGTCTCAGCATCTCTTTGTCAGCACCACGGCGGCGTTCTTGTTGCCAGACCAGACCAACGACAAGCTGGATCTCTATAGGGGATCTCTTAAAAACGGCGGCGCCCCGACCGGAAACTCCTATTCATCGTTTATGCCTTCCCTAGGCTTGACTTGGATGGATAATGGCTGGACGCTGAACGTTGGTCTGCGTGTTTCGCTCACCCTTGGGCCGACCACTTCGGAGGCTTCGTTCTATTACCAAAATCCTTACGGTGCGGTTTCCTGGCTCAACGGGTATCATTACCATACCGGTGATTTTTTTGTGGGTGATTATACCCTGACAAAAACTTTCGGCGCATGGAGTTTTGGGGGAGCCATCTTCAATTCATTTCAGCTACAAAAAGACACACTGAATGGGCAGCCGGTTCCAGGTTCGATCTATCGTAGTTTTTCCATCGGGCCAGTGATCGGGTACCAGTTCAAGAGTGGAATGGGGATAACCGCGTTGTGGGGGCACAGCGTCACCACAAATAACGGCGTGGGCGGGGATGCCTTTGATTTAAGGCTCACCACGCGTTTTTAATTTTAAGAACCATAACATAAGAGCGAGGCGTTTCATGGTGTTGATGGTTTCAAATCCGGCGCGGCCCGGCTCTCATATGCTGGGTGATGCGATGGCCGCGTTGTTTTTCATCGCCTTTTCGGTCTTTCTCTGGATCGAATCGGATGCTGTCGCGGCGGCGACGATATCGCACCCCTATGCGACGGGATTTGTTAAATTCGGCATATTGGCGACATTCGGCGAATGTCTGAAAGACCGGATTGTGGTTGGGCACTGGCTTCCGCCCAAACTTGCATTCCGGTTCCTGATCTGGGGCGTGGTCGGAATTTGGCTGACCGCCGCGTTTCCCCTTTTCGATACCGGCTTGGCGAGCCTCGTCGCCCATCATATGTGGCCCGCCTTTCCGTACCCGTTCTGGGTCAGCATGTGGATTAATTTCTTTGGCGGAATCGCATTTTTTGTTATGTTCGTGCATTATTGGGCAAATTCCATTCTGGATGACGGATTCATAGCGCCCTGGGATTTGTTCAGGCGGCCGGAAGCCCCGCAATGGTGCAAGACCATTTTGCTCTCCATGCTGTTTTTCTGGGTTCCGGCGCAGACGATCACTTTTTTGCTGCCGCCGGTCTGGCGGGTTCTCTTCGCGGCTTATTTGGGAATTTGTCTCGGGTTGATTCTGTCCTTCGCGGCCAAGGCGGGGGAAGCCACGGGCGAAGGTTTGGCTTGACGGTTTCCGCCCTGTGGAGGCAGGCTGGCAAAGAAGGCCGAAGAGCCGGACAGGAGGAGACACCAGCATGTCCAGTCAAACGCTGCGCGCCGAAATTCCCGTGGGCGAATTGCTCAAGAACGACCCCCGCAACTGGGGCCGCTGGGGCGAGGAAGACGAGGTCGGCTCGCTCAATTTTCTGACGCGAGAGGAGGTTCTGCGCGGGGTGCGCGCGGTCTCCTCCGGCAAGACCTTCACCTTGCAGGTATTGATGGGTCACCCCCAGGGCGATCCGGTCTGGCCGGGGCGGGCCCAGCCGGTGCGGATCAACGTTATGGATAAGGGCCATTATCTTTGCGGCAAGGGGGTGCCCTTCCCCGGCCATGCGGAATATGCCGACGACATGCTGATCATGTATCTGCAGGGCTCGACCCAGTATGACGCGCTCGGCCATGTATGGTGTGACGACCAGCTTTATAACGGCTATGACGCCAAGACCACCGCCGGCAAAATGGACAAGGCGAGCGTGCTGCCGATTGCCGAGCGTGGCGTCGTCGGGCGAGGCATTCTCATCGATATGGCCCGCTTCCGCGGCAAGGATGTGCTGGAGCCGGGCGAGACCTTTACCCATGAGGACGTGATGAAGGCCGCCGCAGCCCAGGGCGCGAGGATCGAGAAGCACGACATATTGGTGATCCGTACCGGCTGGATCGGCAGTTTTTACGCCCGCGACAAGGTGGAGTTTTACAAGAATTTTATCGAGCCCGGCCTGACCTATAGCCCGGAACTCGTCAAGTGGTTTCATGAAATGGAGATTCCCAATCTCGTCACGGATACGATCGCCAATGAAGTGACGGTGGACCCGGTCTCCGGCGTTGCGTTGCCGCTGCATAACGCGCTGATGAGGAATCTCGGCGTGACTTTCACGGAGATCGCCTCGCTCGACAAGCTCGCCGAGGATTGCGCCGGGGACAGACAATACAGCTTTCTCTATGTCGCGGCTCCCTTGAAGGTGGTGGGCGGCACCGGCGCTCCCGTCAACCCGGTCGCGATCAAATAAAGCGGGCAAGATGATGGGCGACAAATTCTATGAAGCGAAGCCCTGGTTGCATCTCTATGACCCCGGGCAGCCAGCGGAGATCGTTCCCGATTTTACCGATGCGCTGGCGATGTTCCGTGCCGCCGCCGCGCGGGCGCCGGAAGCTCCCGCCATTCTCTATTTCGACGCCCGGCTCAGCTATGCCGAGCTGGACCGGCTGAGTGACGCGCTGGCGGCGGAGCTGGAGGAAGCCGGCTTCGCCCCGGGCGACCGGCTGGCGGTGTATTTGCAGAATGTTCCGCAATTTCCCATCGCGGTGATCGCGGCCTGGAAAGCGGGCGGCATCGCCGTGCCCGTCAATCCGATGAACCGGGACCGGGAGATTGGCATTCTCTTCGATGATTGCACGCCGAAGGCGCTGATCTGCCATGGCTCGCTCTACGAACAATTCGTCACCCGGCTGGGGCCGGAGCGCCATTGTCCGCAGGTGATCATAACCACCACGGCGGCGGAATTCCAGACCCGCAACGATCCCCGGCTGTTCAACGGCATTCACCGCCGTGTATTTGCCGGGACGCCGGATTTTCGCGACATCGTCGAGCGCCGCGCCGGTGAAAAGCCGCGCGCCCAGCCCCGGTACCAGCCAGGGGACATCGCCTTTCTCGTCTACACCTCCGGCACCACCGGCGTGCCGAAGGGCGCCACCAACACCCATGGCAATGTCGCCTTCAATTCCCAGACCTACCGGGAGTGGATGAAGCTGCGGGAGGGCGGGCCGATTCTCGGCGTGGCGCCCCTGTTCCACATCACCGGCCTCATCGGCCATTTCGGCGCCGCTTTGATCACCGCCGCGCCGTTAATTCTGGCGTTCAGATTCGAGGCCGGCGTGGTCATGGACGCCATCGCCGAACATAAGGCGGAATTCACCATCGGCTCGATCACCGTCTTCATCGCCATGCTCAACCACAAGGAAGCGTGCCGGGAAAAACTGGCGACGATGACCAAGGTTTATTCAGGGGGGGCGCCGATTCCGCCTTCGGTCGTCGAACAGTTCCGCGCGACCTTCGGGCATTATATCCATAACGGCTATGGGCTGACCGAGACGAATTCGCCCATTCTCGCCGTGCCGCTGACCCGCGAGGCGCCGGTGGACCCTGTCTCGGGCGCGCTGGCCATCGGCGTGCCGGTGTTCAACACCGTGGCGCGGGTTTGCGACGATGAGGGGCACGACCTGCCGGTGGGAGAGATCGGCGAGATCGTCGCGCGCGGGCCGATGGTTGTGCCTGGCTATTGGAACAAGCCCAAGGAGAGCGCCGCCGCCATTCGCGGCGGCTGGCTGCATACCGGGGATGTCGGCTTCATGGATCCGCAAGGCTGGTTCTATCTGGTCGACCGCAAGAAGGACATGATCAACGCCGCCGGCTACAAGGTATGGCCGCGCGAGGTCGAGGACGTGCTCTATACCCACCGGCGATCCGCGAGGCCGGAGTGGTGGGCGAGGCGGATGAGTATCGCGGCGAGACGGTGAAGGCGGTGGTCAGCCTCAAGCCAGGGCAGACGGTGACGGAGGAGGAGATCATTCTCTTCTGCCGGGAAAGGATGGCCGCCTATAAATATCCGCGTATCGTCGAGATTGTCGAGGAATTGCCAAAAACGGTGACGGGAAAGATTTTACGGCGGGAGTTGCGCAAATAATTTCCGGACTCAGCCCAGGCGCAGCGTTGCTAGAATTCTGGCCGCCAGCGCCTGGGGCGGCGCATCTATATCCACGGCGATGGCGGGCTCCTCCGGTCCCGGCTCTTCCAGCGCGGCGAACTGGCTGTCGAGCAGGCTGACCGGCATGTAATGGCCCTGGCGGGCGGCCAGGCGCTGGCGGATCAGCGCGCGGTCACCCCGCAAATAGACGAAGACGACATCATCAGCCCCCGCCCGGATAAGGTCCCGGTAGCGCTGGCGCAGGGCGGAACAGGCGATGACCCCCTGTTTTCCCGCCTGCCGCCAGCCCCCGAGAACGCGGGCGATCTCTTTCAGCCAGGGTTCGCGATCGGCGTCGGTCAATGGGATGCCATGGCTCATCTTTTCGACATTCGCTGGCGGGTGGAGCGAGTCGGCGTCGATGAACTCCCAGCCGAGGTGGCTGGCCAGCAGCGAGGCGATGGTGGTTTTGCCGCACCCCGACACCCCCATGACGACGATGAAGCACACGTTCGTGGCGGGGGTGGCAGGCACGCCGTTTAAAGTTTGATCTGGTTGAGTTGCGAGACCGCCGGGATATTGGTGAAATTCGGCACGTCTCCGAACAGCTCGCCGCCATGGGCGGCGGCGGCCTTTTGAAACGCCTCGGCGCTCTCGAATTCAATAATCGTCATGACGGCGTAGAGGGGCGGCTTGCCATCCGGACCGGGCTGGCCCGCGAGAACGGTGGTCTTGCCTAGGCCCATCGGCCCCCAGCGCTTTTCCACCAGCGGCATATGCTTGTTCAAATAGTAATCGAAATCGAAATGGTAATCCGGCTGGTACGGATAGATGACGGTGATGGCGATCATGGATTTGTTCCCTCCTGGACGCGCCGATCATGACGCAAGGCGGGGCGTTGGGCAAATGGTTGTTGCAGCCGCATATGGCTCAAGCGGGTTGCAAAACCGCGCGCAGGTCGAAGGCGGGGCTGGAAAGCTGGGCGGGGTCCACGCGCGGGCGGCGGGCGATGGCGCGCTTGGCCGGGCCCAGCAAGCGGGGATTATTGACGAGGCTGACACCGGCGAGGATGCCGTCCTCGACATGATAGATGGCGAAGGAGTCCGGGGATTTGCCGGTTTGAATCACGTTCTCCTTGGCCATGGGCGCGCCGATGACATGGATTTTGTGCTCGTACTGATCCGTCCAGAAATAAAAGGCCGTGCTGTCCGGCCGGAAGGAGGGGTCCATGAGGAGGCGGGCGGCATTGGCCGCGTGGTCGCGCGCGGCCGTCCAGGTCTCGTGGCGGCTCGGCCCGCCGCCCGCCGCGCTTTTGAGGCGGGCGACATCGCCGATGGCGAAAACGCCCGCCGCGCTGGTGCGGCCAAGCTCGTCCACCAGAATACCGTGGTCACATTCGATCCCCGCGGCGCGGGCGAGGCCGTCATTCGGGTTGGCGCCGGTCGCCCATAATACCGTGTCCGGGCGGAGGCGGGCGCCATCGGCGAGGCTGATCTCCTCCCCGCTTGCCGCGCCCATGCCGCCGAAATGGAAGGTCACGCCCTTGCCGCTATGGGCTTCGAACAGAAACCGGGCGAGGGCAGGGCTGGCATTGCGGCTGAGCAGCCGGTCGGCGGCCTCGATGACCGTGACCTCGAGGCCGAGGGTTCGCGCCGTCGCCGCGACCTCAAGGCCAATGATGCCGCCGCCGATGATGCCGAGATGTCCGCCCGCCAGCAGCCGCGCCCGCAGCGCGTCCGCGTCGTCCTGCGTGCGCAGGCTGAGCACCGGCGCGGCGAGGCCGAGCGGCGGGGGCGGCTTGGCGGCGGCCCCGGTGGCGAAGACCAGCGTGGCATAATCCAGCCGCCGCCCGGATTTGAGGGTCACGCGCCGCGCCGCCGCGTCCACCTCCACCGCCGGGTCGTCCAGTATCTGCTCGCAATGGTCGAGATGCGGCAAGGCGAGGGCGAGGGGGGCGGCATCGCCGGAGAGAAGATAGGCCTTAGAAAGCGGCGGGCGGTCATAGGGCGGGCGGCCCTCATCGCCGATCAGGATGATCTCGCCCTGATGGCCGAGCCCCCGCAGCTCCGAGACGAAGCTGGCTCCGGCCAGGCCGGCGCCGATGACGATGACGGGTGAGGCGGGCATGGTCAGGCGTTCCGTGAGGTGGGGAGGGCCGCGCCGCCGCCGGATTCGGGCAGCAGATGGGCGGATTTGATCACATTGAAAGCGCGCTCGATATGGACGCGCATCGCCTCGACCGCGGCCTCGGCGTCGCGGCGGATCGCCGCCTCGAAAATCGCGGTATGCTCGTCGCGCACCTTGAGCGGCGGCGGACCCTTGGTTGCCGAGAGCCGCCGGTACCGCTCGGAATTATGGAAGAGGATCATCCGCATCCGCTCCAGCCATTGGGAGCGGGCGCCCGAGACCAGCGCGGCGTGGAACTCCATATTCTGCCGCTCCCAGGTGTCGAAATGGAGGGCGGGCGCGGCGCGCAGCCGGTCCTCGGTAATGCCGAGCCGGTGATAGGCCGCCACCACCCGCACCTCCCATTCGTCATCGCCATGGCGGACGCTGTCCGCCAGGGCGAGGCATTCGATCTGCATGCGGGCATAGGTCAGGTCTTCAAGGTCGGCCAAGGACATCGGGGCGACGCGGAATCCTTTCTGCCCTTCCGCCACCACCAGCCGGTCGCCGATGAGCCGGGTAAGGGCCTCGCGCACCGTCGTGGTGCTGATGCCATGGCGCGCGCGCAAGCCCTCCAGGTGAAGCTTGGAGCCTTGCGGCAGCGCGCCGTTGAGAATTTCCTGGCGGAGCGAAAGATAGGTTTCCTCGATGCTCGTCCGGGCGCGTTCCGGCGCGGGGGTGATCCCGTTTATGACGGCGGGCGGCCCGGTGAACAAGGATTGATCCATTTTTGCGCCTTCTCTCCTGCGGGTGCGATTGGACATAGACCATCCCGCTCCGCGCCGCAATAAAATCGATATTATCCAAATTCCTCTTGATAGAAGTTTTTTTGTTGGGTAGCGTGGTAAAGACGATATTAAGCCGGAGGATCGACCCGGCAGGGAGAAGAAGCCTCATGCAAGAAAATCCCGAAATCGGGCAATCTGTCATGGCCGGTGGTATCCGGACCAATCTGCATGACCGGGGCGAGGGGTTCCCGGTGCTGCTCATCCATGGCTCCGGCCCGGGGGTGAGCGCCTGGGCCAACTGGCGTCTCGTCATTCCGGAGCTGGAGAAGACCCGCCGGGTCATCGCGCCCGATATGGTGGGGTTCGGCTTCACCGACCGCCCCGAGGGCATACGCTATGATCTGGATACATGGATCAGCCAGCTGCTCGCTTTGATGGATGCGCTGGATGTCGAGCAAGCCGATGTGATCGGCAACTCGTTTGGCGGCGCTCTTTCGCTCGCCGCCGCCATCCGCCATCCCCAGCGGTTCCGCCGCCTGGTGCTGATGGGCGCGGCGGGGGTGGAGTTCCCCCTCACCGAGGGGTTGGACACCGTGTGGGGCTACGAGCCTTCCGTCGCCAATATGCGCAAATGCATGGATTATTTCGCCTTCAACCAGGCATTGGTGAGCGATGGGCTCGCCGAGCTGCGTTATCGCGCCAGCATCCGCCCCGGCGCGCAGGAAGCGTTCTCCGCCATGTTTCCCGCGCCGCGCCAGCGCTGGATTGCCGCGCTGGCGAGCCCGGAAGAGAAGATCGCCCGGCTTCCCCATGAGACGCTGGTGGTTCACGGACGCGAAGATAAGGTGATTCCTCTCGAGGTTTCCTACCGGTTGCACCAGCTGATTCCCCACTCCCAGCTCCATGTGTTCGGCGAATGCGGGCACTGGACGCAGATCGAGCATGCCGGCCGCTTCGCGCGGCTCGTGGAGGACTTTTTCGCCGAGGCCGACCGGGCCGCGCAGCCGGCCCGGCCCGCTTTGGCCCCCGCCGGCTGAGCGTTTGACGGATTTTGTGGAAGGAAACGCCGAGAAGATGAGCCAAGACTCGCCCCGCCTGACCCGCCTGATCGCTTGCAGCGCCGTGCCGGAGGGCTGCGCCGTGCAGGTGGAGATCGAAGGGCGGGCGCCGCTCGCGGTGTACCGGCTGGAAGACGGATATTACGTGACGGATGATACATGCAGCCATGGCGAAGCCTCGCTCGCCGATGGCGAGGTGTTGGCCAATGGCGAGGTGGAATGCCCCTTTCATGGCGGTAGTTTCGATATCAGGACCGGCGAGGCCCGCAAATATCCCTGCACCGTCAGCATCGCCGTCTATCCGGTGAGCATCGTCGACGGCGAGGTGTGGGCGGAGTTGGAGCCGGCGCGCCATTTAGAAAACAACAAGGAATAAAGTTATGGATGCGATCGAGAGTTTCAGGCAAGGACGGTATTCCGGCGGCGGCCTCGACGCGTTGCTGGAGGATGATGGCGGCTTGCGCCGGGTCGACCGGAGCATTTTCACCGATCCCGCGTTGTTCGAGGCGGAATTCAAGGCGATCTGGGAAAAGATCTGGGTGTTCATCGGCCATGAAAGCCAGCTGCCGGCGCCTAAATCCTTTTTCACGACCTGGGTGGGGCGGGTGCCTGTCATCGTCTCGCGCAACAAGGCGGGCGAGATTAATGTGTTCGCCAATATCTGCCCGCATCGCGGCGCCACGCTCTGCCGCGAGGTCAAGGGCAGCAAGGCCAATTTCGTCTGCCCGTTTCATGGCTGGGCTTTCAATGATAATGGCCAGCTGATTTCGCCGATGAATGAAAAAGGCGGCGGCTATCCGGACGAGTTCGACAAGGCGAAGCTCGGCCTGAGGCGGCTCAAGCTCGGCAATTATCGCGGCTTTCTTTTCGCCTCGCTCAATGACGAAGTCGAGCCGATTGAAGATTATCTGGCCGAGAGCAAGACCTTCATCGATGTTATCGTCGATCAATCCCCGGAAGGGATCGAGATTCTCAAAGGCAGCTCGACCTACACCTATGATGGCAACTGGAAATTGCAGGCCGAGAACGGGGTGGATGGCTATCATGTCGCCGCCGTGCATGCCAATTACGTCGAGACCATGCGCCACCGCGCCATCTCCAAGGCGGCGGGCGAGAAGACCAAGGCGATGAATGTCGGGGATTTCCCCAAATCCCGCGGCGGATATTACGATCTCGGCAATGGCCATACCATCATCTGGTCGGAGTTTTCCAACCCGCAGGACCGTCCTCTCTACCCGGTGCGCGAGGAGCTCGCCCGGCGCATGGGTGAGGCGGCGGCCAGCTGGGCGGTGGAGATGTCGCGCAACCTGTTGCTTTACCCCAATGTCTTTCTCATGGACCAGATGAGCACCCAGATCCGGATTTTCCGGCCTATCGCCGTGGATAAGACCGAGGTCACCATCTATTGCTTCGCCCCCAAGGGCGAATCGCCCAAGGCGCGGGCGCATCGCATCCGCCAATACGAGGATTTCTTCAACGCCAGCGGCATGGCGACGCCTGACGATCTGACCGAGTTTTGCGAGGCCCAGCGCGGCTATACCGCCCATGCGGCGATGCGCTGGAACGACATGTCGCGCGGCGCCGCGCATGAGGTCGCGGGGGCGGATGACTTCGCGCGTGGGCTTGGCCTTTCCCCGCGGTCGAGCGGCACCAAGATCGAGGATGAGGGAATATTCGTCGCCCAGCATAAAAGATGGCTCGAACTCATGCGGGCGGGAGAGCGTTGATGCGGGTCTCGCCCGAGGAGCGTTTCGCCATCGAGGATCTTCTCGCGGAGGAGGCGGAGAGCCTGGATAACCGCGACTGGGACCGCTGGCTGGCCCTATTCACCGATGACGTGGAGTTCTGGGTGCCATCCTGGGATTCGGAGCTGGAATTGACCGCCGATCCGCAATCCGAGATGTCGTTGATGTATTACAAGGGGCGCGGCGGTTTGGAGGACCGGGTGTTCCGCATCCGGACCGGCCATTCGAGCGCCTCGACGCCGCTGCCGCGCACCAGCCATATCACCGCCAATCCCCGTATCGAGAAAACGGAAGCCGGTTTCCGGGTGACCGCGCGCTGGATGGCCTCCGCCTTTCGTAAGGGCGCGTCGGTGACCTATTTCGGCTCCTATCTCTATCGTTTGGTAGGCGATGCCCAAGGCCTGCGCATCGCCGCGAAAAAGATCGTGCTCTGTAACGATCTCATCTCCACCTCGCTCGACATCTACAATATCTGAAAGGGTGGGGATGACCGGGATGCTCGCCATTCAAAAGCTCTCGCCGGGATACGGCCAGGTGGCGGCGGCGCTCGTCGACCGCCCGGCCCCGCCCGAGGGCGACGAGGTGAGGCTCCGGGTGGAGGCGGCGGGAATTTGCGGCACCGATTTGCTGATCTATAAATGGGGGGCGTTTGCGCAGCGCATGCGCCCGCCCACCATTCTCGGCCATGAGGTGAGCGGCATCGTGCTGGAAACCGGCCCGGCGGTGCGGCGGCTGCGGCCCGGCATGCGGGTGAGCGTGGAGAGCCACCTGCCCATGTGTGCCCGCATACGCTCTATCCCGGCATTGATTTCAATGGCGGGTTCGCTTCCGAGGTGTTGCTGCCGGAGCGTGTGCTCTGGCCGGTGCCGGAGGACGTGCCGGCCGAGGCGGCGGCGATGATGGAGCCGTTCGGCATCGCCGTGCATGCGAGCCTGGAGGGTTCGGGCGTGTCCGGCCTCAACGTCCTCATCTCCGGCTGCGGGCCGATCGGCCTGATGAACGTGGCGGTGGCGCGGGCGCTGGGGGCGGCGCGGGTGATCGCGGTGGATGTCAACGGCTACCGGCTGCGATCAGCGGAGGGGATGGGCGCCACCCATATGATCGAGCCCGGGCGGGATAATCTCGTCGAGACGGTGAGGCGGCTGTGCGGCGGGCGCGGCGTGGATGTGGCGATCGACTACTCCGCCAATGCCGGGGCGCTTGACGCGATCGGCGAGGCGATGACGCCGGGGGGCGAAATCCGGCTGCTCGGCGTGGCGGAGGGCGCTGTCGGCGTCAATCTCGAACGCTGGGTGTTGAAAGGACTGATCGTGCGCGGCCTGCACGGGCGGCGCCTGTTTGAGAGTTGGGAGCGTTCCACCGAGCTTTTGCGCTCCGGCCGGGTGGATTTGGCGCCGCTGGTCAGCCATCGCCTGCCTCTGCAAGCCGCCGAGGAAGGCTTCGCCCTGGCGCTGAAGGGCGAGGCGCTCAAAATCTTGTTCGAGCCGAATGGCTGAGCGGGGCGCGATGGGAAGCAAACGCATGTCAGGGACGAAACGCTGATGCCGGCGGCATTTAAAATCGCCGTCGAGGGCGCGGGCGAGGCCACCTGCTATGAGGGCGAGCGCGCCCTGGTGGCGATGGAGCGGGCGCAGAGCTTCGGCCGGCTGAAGAACCTCCCCTATAAATTGCCGGTGGGTTGCCGGCGGGGCGGCTGCGGCATTTGCCGGGCGCGGGTTCTCTCCGGCGCGTACCGGAAGGATCTGATGAGCCAGGCGCATATTTCCGAGGAGGAGAGCGAGGCGGGACTTGTCCTGTCCTGCTCCATCTATCCCCTTTCCGATATCGAATTGCGGATCGAGCCGCCGCAAGTCGCCAGTAAAACGAAAACGGCCACGACAAGCGAGGAGAAATAAAATGGCTATGACCGGAGTGTTGCGTCCAGGCTTCGCCCAGATACGGGTTTTGGATATGGAAAAGGCGCTGGAGCATTATACCAAGCGGGTCGGCCTGCATGAGGTGACGCGGGGCGGCGATGGCCGCGTCTATCTCAAGGCGGCGGATGAATTCGACCATCACAGTCTCGTGCTGCGCGAGGCGGATCGCGCCGGGATCGACGTGGCGGGTTTCAAGGTGGCCTCCGAGGCCGATCTTGACGCGCTGGAGAAACGTGTCTCCGCCTTTGGCTATCCCGTGGAGCATGTGCCCGCTGGCGAGCAGCCGGGCTTGGGCCGGCGTATCGGCTTCACCGTCTGCACCGGCCATCGCATCGAGCTTTATGCCCATGCCGATCTCTCCGACCCGAAGCCGCCGACCCATAACCCGGATGTGTGGGATGTGGAGCCGCATGGCATGAGGGTGCGCCGTTTTGATCACGTCCTGCTGCTCGGACCGGATATCGACAAGGCGCTGGATTTTTTCGAGAAAGTGCTGGATTTCCGTTGCACTGAGCGGGTCGATACGCCGGATGGTTTGACGGCGGTCTTTTTGAGCTGCGGCATGAAGGCGCATGACATCGCCTTCGTCAAATTTGGCGAGCCTGCGAAGCTGCATCACGTTTCCTTCGAATTGGAGAGCTGGGCGGATATCGGCCATGCCGCCGATATCATCACGCGCTACGATATATCCCACGATATCGGGCCGACCCGGCATGGCCTCACTCAAGGACGGACCATCTATTTCTTTGATCCCTCCGGCAACCGGAACGAAGTTTTCACCGGGGACTACACTTATTATCCCGACAATCCCACCCGCACCTGGGACGAGACCCAGATTGGAAAAGGCTTGTTCTATTACGAACGTCAGGCCCCCGAATCCTTCCTGAACGTGATGACCTGATGCGGCGCGTCACCGGCCGGAGGCGGGCGTGAGCCTCGCCCGTGATCTACGCGCCGTCACCGCCGAGGCCGCGCTCGCCGCGGTGAAGGCGGCGGTGGCGGCGGCGGCGGCGCGGGGCGTGGCCGTGGTCGCCGCGGTGGTGGATCCGGGCGGGCATCTCGTCGCCAGCCTGCGCGGGGACGGCGCCTTCGCCGCCTCCATCGGCATCGCCCACGACAAGGCCTGGACCGCCGCCATCTTCAAGGCCAGCACGGAGGGGCTGGCGGCGGGGCTGAGCGGCAACCCCGTGCTGCTGGCGGGCATCGCGGCGCGGCCGAACGTGGTGCTGTTCGGCGGCGGATTGCCCATGTCTCACGAGGGCGCGGTGATCGGCGGTATCGGCGTGTCGGGCGGCAGCGAGGATGACGACCGCGCCGCCGCCGCCGCCGGGCTCGCCGCCCTTGGACTTTCAGCGTGATCGGAACGCCATGAATTTTCTCTCGCAGCCGCGCCGCGGCCAAGCCGGCTTCAACCCCCGCCGGGATGCGGCGCATTTCATCAATGGGGCCTTCACCCAGGGGGCGAGCGGCAAGGGCTGGGACAATCTTTGCCCGCTGGATGGCTCACGCATCGGCCATGTGCCCGAGGCCGGGGCGGCGGAGGTGGACGCGGCGGTGAATTCCGCCCGCGCCGCGCTCGCTGGACCCTGGGGACGGATGACGGTGAGCGAGCGCACCGGCCTGCTCGCCGCCCTGGCCGCCGGGATCAACAAGCGCTTCGACGATTTTCTCGAGGCGGAGTGCCTGGATACCGGCAAGCCGATGTCGCTCGCCGCGCATATCGACATTCCGCGCGGGGCCGCCAATTTCACCATGTTCACCGATGTGGCGAAGACGATCTCCACCGAGACCTTCACCACCGACACGCCGGATGGCAAGGGCGCGCTCAATTATGCCCTGCGGCGCCCGCGCGGGGTGATCGGCGTGATTTCGCCCTGGAACCTGCCTCTGCTGCTGATGACCTGGAAGGTGGGCCCCGCGCTGGCGCTGGGCAACACCGTCGTCGTCAAACCCTCCGAGGCCACGCCCCTCACCACGACGCTGCTGGGCGAGGTGATGAACGAGGCGGGCATTCCCCCCGGCGTCTATAACGTCGTCCACGGCTTCGGTCCCGGCTCTGCGGGCGAGCTTCTCACCCGGCATCCGGGCGTCAACGGCATCACCTTCACCGGCTCCACCCGTTCGGGCGAGGCGATCATGCAGGCGGCGGCCAAGGGCATCCGCCCGGTCTCGCTGGAATTGGGCGGCAAGAACCCCGCCCTCATCTTCGCCGATTGCGACATGGACAAGGCGGTGGAGGGCACGCTGCGCTCGGTCTTCGCCAATTGCGGCCAGGTTTGCCTGGGCACCGAGCGGGTCTATGTGCAGCGCCCGGTTTTCGAGGCGTTTCTCGCCCGGCTCAAGGCGGGGGCGGAGGCGTTGCGCCCCGGCCGCCCGGAAGACCCGGCGACCGGGCTGGGGCCGATGATCTCGGAGACACAGCGCCGCAAGGTGCTCTCCTATTACGAGAGGGCGGCGGCCTCCGGGGCCCGCATCGTCACCGGTGGCGGCGTGCCGCAGATGCCGGGCGAACTGGCGGGGGGATATTGGATCGAACCGACCATCTGGACCGGCCTGGCCGATGACCACCCCGCCGTGACCGAGGAGATTTTCGGCCCGTGCTGCCATGTCCGCCCCTTCGACACCGAGGAGGAGGCGGTAAGCCTGGCGAATAACACGCCCTACGGGCTCGCCGCCGCGCTATGGACGGAAAACCTCTCCCGCGCCCATCGCGTCGCGGCGCGGCTGGAGGTGGGGATCTGTTGGGTCAATTCCTGGTTCCTGCGTGATTTGCGCACCGCGTTCGGCGGCGCCAAGGCCTCCGGCATCGGGCGCGAGGGGGGTGTGCATTCCCTCGAATTCTATACGGAAATCAGCAATGTTTGCATCAAGCTTTAAGGCCGCGCGCTGATGGACGGGACCAATATCCAGACCGCCGCCGATCTTCTCTTCGCCGCCGGGCGGGACGGCGCGCCCATTGCCCCGGTGCGCGGCCTTTTGCCGGAGGGCGATGTGGCCGCCGCCTATTCGGTGCAGGCGCTGAACACGGAGCGCGCGCTGGCGGCCGGGCGGCGGCTGGTCGGGCGCAAGATCGGCCTCACCTCGCTCGCGGTGCAGCGCCAGCTGGGCGTGGACCAGCCCGATTACGGCATGCTCTTCGCCGATATGGCGCGGGGCGATGGCGAGGATATCGCCGCGCGCGAGGTGTTGCAGCCCAAGGTGGAGGCGGAGATCGCCTTCATCCTCGGCCGCGACCTGGCCGATGCGGAGCTGACCGTGGCTGATCTCTTTCTCGCCGTCGAATACGCCGTGCCGGCGGTGGAGATCGTCTGCTCGCGCATTGCCAATTGGGACATCCGCATCACCGACACCATCGCCGATAACGCCTCCTCCGGGCTGTACGTGCTGGGTTCCCGCCCGGCGCGGCTCACCGGTTTCGACCCGCTTTTATGCGGCATGGTGATGGAGCGGGCGGGGGAGCCGGTCTCGGTGGGGGCGGGGGCGGCCTGCCTGGGCTCGCCGCTCAACGCGGCCCTCTGGCTGGCGAAGACCATGGCGCGGCTCGGCCGCCCGCTGCGGGCGGGCGACACCATTCTTTCCGGCGCGCTCGGCCCGATGGTGGCGGCGCGGCCCGGCGACGTGTTCGATGTGCGTATCGAGGGGCTGGGCGCGGTGCGCGCGGCCTTTGCAAAGGAATAGTGGAATGGGCAAAATCAAAGCCGCGATCATCGGCTCCGGCAATATCGGCACCGACCTGATGATCAAGATCATGCGCGGCTCGCGCAATCTGGAAATGGGGGCGATGGTCGGCATCGATCCGGATTCGGACGGGCTGGCCCGCGCCAAGCGGCTCGGCGTGCCGGTGACGCATGAGGGCATAGCGGGGCTACGCGCCCTGCCCGGCTATGGCGAGATCAAGGTGGTGTTCGATGCCACCTCGGCCGGGGCGCATTTCAAGAATAATGAAATTCTCCAGCAGGATGGCAAGAAGGTGATCGACCTCACCCCCGCGGCGATCGGACCCTTCACCATCCCCGCCATCAATGGCGACGCCAATCTCGACGCGCCGAACGTCAATATGGTCACCTGCGGCGGCCAAGCGACCATCCCCATGGTCCACGCGGTCAAGCGCGCCGTGGACCGGGTGATCTACGCCGAGATCGTCGCCTCCATCGCCTCCAAATCCGCCGGGCCCGGCACCCGCGCCAATATCGACGAATTCACCGAGACCACCTCCCACGCGATCGAGACGCTGGGCGGCGCCGAGCGCGGCAAGGCGGTCATCATCCTCAACCCGGCGGAGCCGCCGCTGATCATGCGCGACACCATCTTCGTGCTGTCCCAGGGCGGCACGCGCGAGGCGATCGAGGCTTCCATCGCCGAGATGGAGAAGACCGTGCAGGCCTATGTGCCCGGCTACCGGCTGAAGCAGAAGGTGCAGTTCGAGACGATCGGCGGCAACGCGCCGGTGCGCATCCCCGGCATCGGCCCTTCCAGCGGGTTGAAGACCACCATTCTGCTCGAGGTTGAGGGGGCGGCGCATTACCTGCCCGCCTATGCCGGCAATCTCGATATCATGACCTCCGCCGCGCTGGTGACCGCCGACCGCTGGGCCGCGCGCGAATTGATGAAGGAGGCCGCGTGATGGCCCGCCCCAACCCTGATAAGCTCTACGTTCAGGACGTGACCTTGCGCGATGGCATGCACGCCATCCGCCACCAATACGGGCTGGAGACGGTGCGGGCCATTGCCCGCGCGCTGGATGCCGCCCGGGTGGACGCCATCGAGATCAGCCATGGCGACGGGATCACCGGAGCCACCTTCAATTACGGTTTCGGCGCGCATGACGACGCGGAATGGATCGCCGCGGTGGCCGAGGTGTGCGCGCATGCGGTGGTCACCATCCTGATGCTGCCGGGCATCGCCACCGTGCAAGATCTGCGCCTCGCCCGCGAGGCGGGGGCGCGCTCGGTGCGCATCGCCACCCATTGCACCGAGGCGGATGTGGCGCGCCAGCATATCGAGGCGGCGCGCAATCTCGGCATGGATACGGTGGGCTTCCTGATGATGGCGCATATGGCGCCGCCCGAGGCGCTGGCCGCGCAGGCGCGGCTGATGGAGAGCTATGGCGCCGAATGCGTGTACGTGACCGACAGCGCCGGAGCGCTGCTGCCCGAGCAATATACCGAGCGGGTGCAGGCGCTGCGCGCGGCTTTGCGGCCGGAAACCGAGGTGGGGGTGCATACCCACCACAACCTCACCCTCGGCGTGGCCAATGCCGTGGCCGGCATCAAGGCCGGGGCCGTGCGGGTGGACGCCTCGCTGGCCGGGATGGGGGCCGGGGCGGGCAACGCGCCGCTGGAGGCGCTGGTGGCGGTGCTCGACCGCTATGGCATCGAGACCGGCTGCGACCTCTCCCGGCTGATGGATGCGGCGGATGATCTGGTGCGGCCCTTGCAGGACCGGCCGGTGCGGGTGGACCGGGAGAGCCTCTCCCTTGGCTATGCGGGGGTGTATTCCTCCTTTCTACGCCACGCGGAGAATGCCTCCAAAGCCTATGGGGTGGATACGCGCGAGATTCTCACCGAGCTCGGCCGCAGGCGCATGGTCGGCGGCCAGGAGGACATGATCATCGACGTGGCGCTCGACATTCTCAAGCAGCGGGGCGAGGCGGCATGAGCGCCGGTCTCGCCGCCCTGGCGGCGCGGCTGGACGAGGCGGCGCGCACTGCCACCGCCACGGCGCAGCTGATCGAGACGCATCCCGACCTCACCACCGAGGACGCCTATGCCATCCAGCGCCTCTCCATCCAGCGCCGCTGGCAGCGGGGCGAGACGCGGGCGGGCTTCAAGATGGGCCTGACCTCGCGCGCCAAAATGCAGCAGGTCGGCGTCTCGGAGGTGACCTGGGGCCGGCTGACCAACGCCATGCGCCAGCAGGAAGGGGGGAGCTTGCGCCGCTCCGCCTTCGTGCATCCGCGCGCCGAGCCCGAGATCGCCTATATCATCGGCAAACCCCTCGCCGGCGAGGTTTCGGCGGTGGAGGCGATGCGGGCGGTGGAGGCGGTGGCCCCGGCGATGGAGATCATCGACAGCCGCTACGCCAATTTCAAATTCTCCCTGCCGGACGTCATCGCCGATAATTCCTCCTCCTCGGCGTTTTTCATCGGCTCATGGGTGAGGCCGGAGACGGATGTCGCCAATCTCGGCATTGTGCTCGAGGTGGATGGGCGCGCCGTGGAGATCGGCAGCAGCGCCGCCATTCTCGGTCACCCCGTGCGGGCGCTCGTCGCGGCGGCGCGTCTTCTCGGCCGCGCGGGGGAGAGCCTGATGCCGGGCGACATTCTCCTGGCCGGGGCGGCCACCGCCGCCCATGCCCTGCGCCCGGGCGAGCACATCCGGGCGGCGATTCAAAATCTGGGAGCGGTGTCCTTCACCGTGGAGGCCTAGCCATGCCCATCGTCGAGATCACGCTCATCGAGGGCCGCAGCTTCACGGCCAAGGAAAGGCTGGTGAAGGAGGTGACGGAAGCCATCGTTTCCTCCATCGGCGCGCCCAAAGAGGCCGTGCGCGTCATCCTGCGCGAGGTGCCGCCCTGGCACTTCGCCGTGGCGGGAGAGTTCAAGAGCAAACCTCCCGGAGACCCATGAATGCGCGCACCGAAACGAAAATTCATGAGTCGGCAAGATGGATTTTTCAAATAGATATGGTCAGATATTCAAACTTTCCTTGCCTGGAACGGCGGGATCGTGGAATGATCGCCGCGATTTGTTCACAGATACTGATAGCGCGTGAGGAGAAACAAGATGTCCATGACAGCGCAAAGGCCGGAAGCTCGGAGCAAGGCGGACGGCATTGATTATGAGGAATTGATTCAGAAGGACCGCATCAGCGGCTCGCTCTACACCAGCGAGGCGGTTTATCGCGACGAGCTGGAAAAGATCTTTTATGGCGGCTGGGTCTATATCGGCCATGAATCGGAGGTGGCGAAGCCCGGCCAATATGTCCGGCGCACCATTGGCGAGGTGCCGGTTCTTCTTGTGCGCACGCGCGAGGGCAAGATCACCGTGCTCAAGAACCGCTGCACCCATCGCGGCAACATGCTGTGCGTGCAGCAGAAGGGCAGCCTGAAGAATTTCACCTGCGCCTATCATGGCTGGGTGTTCGGCCTGGACGGCAAGCTGCTCGACGTTCCCTATCCCGGCGGTTTCCGCCACGATCCGGCGGAGTATGGGCTGAAGGTGTTGCCGCTGATCGATAGTTATCGCGGCTTCGTCTTTGCCAGCTTCAGCCCGGATGCGGGCAGCCTCGACGACCATCTCGGCAATGGCAAATTGTTGATCGACCGCGCCTTGCAGATGTCTCCCACCCAGGAGATCAAGCTCACCGCCGGCTGGGTGCGGCACAAGATCCGCGGCAATTGGAAGATGCTGCCGGAAAACGACACCGATGGCTATCATGTCAATTTCGTCCATTCCTCCTTTGGGCGCGTCATCCGATCGCAATATGACGAGGCCGCGCTGGCGCCGGAGGAATCGCTGAAATCGCTGACGATCGATTGGGGCAACGGCCATACCGAGCTGGATTTCTCGCCCTCTTACGTGGGGGAGATGGCGTGGCTCGGCCTCTCCGATTCGTCGCGCTATCCCGAATACGTGAGGGCGATGGAGGAGGCTTACGGGCACGAGAAGGCGCATGAGATTCTCGCCAAGGGGCCGCCGCACGCGGTGATCTTCCCGAATTTGTTTCTTGGTGAAATGAATATCGTGATGTTCGAGCCGCTCGGCGTGAATGAATGCGTGCAATGGCACACGCCGCTTCTGCTCGGCGGCGTCCCGGACGAGGTGAATATCCGTATCCTCCGTCAATCGGAAGGAGCGCTGGGGCCCAGCGCGTTTCTCCTCGCCGATGACGGCGTGATTTCCGAGCGTCAGCAGATCGCCCTGCGCTCGGGCGATGCCTGGCTCGACCTGAGCCGGGGCGAGGAGCGCGAGGAGGTTCGCGCGGATGGCGTGCGGCTCGGCCATGTCACGGATGAGACGACCAATCGCGGCTTCTGGCATCAATACCGCAAGGTGATGACGCGCAACGCCGCCGCCACGCGGTGACATATTCGCGGAGGCGGCCCATTCCGTCTCCGCGCCATTCCAACAAAATATCAGGATACAGGGCATGCAGCTGGTGACCGTGGAGGAACAACGGCGGATCGAGGCGTTTTTGTACAAGGAGGCGCGCTTCGCCGACCAGTCCCGCTATGAGGATTGGGAAAACCTCGTGGACGAGGATATGTATTACTGGATTCCCACCGACGACCCCGAGGCGGATCCGGAGCGGACGGTTTCCATCACGGCCGATAACCGCAAGCGCCTCGCGACGCGTATCGCGCAGCTGAAGACCGGCAAGCGTCACGCGCAATTGCCCGTCTCGCCGATGCGCCGGCTGGTGAGCAATATCGAGATCGAGAAAATGGCCGCGCCCAAGCAGCAGGGGACGGAGGAATATCTCGTTCACGCGAATTTCGTGGTCTATGAATTGCAGGTGCAGTCCACGCGGATGCTGGATGTGTGGCCGGGCGGGGTGGAATACCGGCTGCGGCAATACCCCGATGGCGAGATCAAGATGTATTACAAAAAGATCATGCTGGTGGAGGCTGGCGAACCGATTTTGACCGCCGCGTTCATTCTGTAAATTCAACAAAACACGAGGAAACGAGATGGCTTCATCCCAGGCGAAGGCGGCTTTGACCGGGTTTGGTCTCGGACAGCTTTCGCGCAATTTCACCGGCAGTGCCCGGCAGCTCGCGGTGGAGGCCATTCTCGCCGCGGTCAAGGATGCCGGGCTGCGGCGCGATGAGATTGACGGGCTGCTCATCAACCGCAGCCCCCTGGCGCCGCCCGAGGCGCTGCCGCTGCATTTGCAGGAGGATCTGCAACTCGCCAATCTGCGGATGATGAGCGGCATCGAGGCGGAGGGCTCCTCCGCCGCGCAGACCGTGCAATATGCCGCCATGGCGGTGATGACCGGCATGGCGCGCCATGTGGTTTGCGTGTTCGCCGACGATCCCATCCGCCCGGCGACGACGGCGGGCCAGGCCTTCGCCGAGCCGGTGCCGATCAGCGGCATCGAGGGGTGGGAGAAGCAGTGTGGCCTGTTCGGCGCCACGGGCGCCTATGCGATGGCGGCGCAGGAATATCTCGCCCATTACGGGCTGGACGATACCGCCTTTGCCCCGGTGGCGCTGGGCCAGCGCGCCTGGGCCGAGCGCAACCCACGCGCCTTTTTGCGCGCGCCGCTGACCCGCGAGGCTTATCTCGCCGCGCCCTGGATCGTCGAGCCGTTCCGCCTGCCGGATTGCGCCTACCCCGTGAACGGCGCGGTGGCGGTGGTGGTGAGCGCCGCCGCGCGCGCCCAGGACGGGCCGGCGCCGCCCGTCTATCTGCATGGCTGGGGGCAAGGGCATGGCGGCTTTCAAGGCTTTCATGGCCGGGGCGAGGCGCTGACCGGCGCCGGGCGGGCCGGGCGCATGGCCTATGCCATGGCGGGTGTCACCCCGGCCGATATTTCCGCCTGCCAGATCTATGACGCCTTCTCCTTCGTGGTGTTGCTGGCGCTGGAGGAATACGGAATTTGCAAGCCCGGCGAGGCGGCGGCCTTCGTTGCCGCGGGCGAGACGGCCCCCGGCGGCCGGCTGCCCTGCAATACCGGCGGCGGCCAGCTCTCCGGCTTTTATCTGCAGGGGATGACGCCCATCGCCGAGGCCATGCTGCAATTGCGCGGCGAGAGCGGGGATAACCAATTGCAAAACCCGGGCCTCATGCTGGTGACCGGCAATGGCGGCCGGCTCGAATACCACGCCGCGCTGCTGATGTCGCGCGAGGCGCGGCTGTAAGGGAGAGGAAGATGTCCGTGTTCGCGCCTTCGACCGACACGTGGAGCCAGCCATTTTACGAGGGGCTGGCCCAGGGTGAGTTGCGTTATTGCGTCTGCGCCGCGTGCAGCCGCGCCTTGCCTTATGGCGCGCGCGTGTGCCGCTATTGTGACAGCGCCGGGATCGCCTGGCGCCCGGCGGCGGGCGCGGGCAGGCTCTGCGCCTGGGTCACCTATCGCCGGGGTTTCGCGCCGGAGTTTCCGCCGCCCTACCGGGTGGCGATGGTGGAGTTACAGGAAGGGGTGCGGCTGCTGCTGCCTTGGCAAGGCGGGGCGGAAGACCCATTGCGCCAGGGCGCGCCGGTGCGGGTGACGGTGGAATCCGGCCGCGCCAGCGCGCATCTCGCCTAACCATGAGCAGAGGGTGGAATATGCTTCCCCGTGATCTGATCAAACGCTGCGCGCGAAATTTTCCTGATAAAATCGCCTATTATTGCGGCGCCCGCGCGCCGAGCTGGGCCGAGATGGACCGGCGCTCCGACGCGCTGGGCAGCGCCTTGCAGGCGCTGGGGCTGGGCAAGGGCGACACCGTCGCGATTTTTGCCCCGGAGGGGCTGGAAATTTACGAACATTTCTTCGCCTGCATGAAAACCGGGATGATCCGGGTCGGCGTCAATCCGCGCTATGCCGAGGCGGAGATCCGGCACGTCCTGGAGGATAGCGCGGTCAAGCTGCTCTTCGTGGACGCGGAGCTCGCCGGGCCGGTGCGCGGCCTGCTCGATGAGGCCGCCGCGCGGGGTCTCGTCCTGGTGGGGCTGGGGACCGGGCACGGGCTGCCGCTCGATTACGAGGCGCTGATCGCTGCGGAGATGGGCCGCGCCCCCGCCTGGCCGGAGATCGTGGCGGATGACACCCTGTTCATCAGCTACACCTCCGGCACCAGCGGCTTGCCCAAAGGCGTCATGCTGAGCCATGACGGGCTCTATCATATTGTTATCCATACCGTGCTCGGCCTGGCGTTCAGCCCGGATGATGTCTGGTATATGCCCGCCTCGGCGGCCTGGGTGGTGATCGCGATGAACGTGCTGGGCCTCGCCAATGGCATGACCCATGTCATCCCGGAACGGCAATTCGAGGTGCAGCGCTTCATGCGCGATATCGAGCGGTTCGGCGTCACCGTTTTTCTCAACGTGCCCACGGCCCTGCGCTGGGTGATGCGCGCCTACCGGGAGGGCGGATATGATTTCTCCTCCGTCCGGCGGGTGATCTTCGGCTCCTCTCCCGCCTCGGCCGATCTCATCCACGAAATTCACGCGACCTGGCCGGATTTCGAAATGATGCAAACCTATGGTCTCACCGAGGGTGGCTGGGTCACCTTCATGACCGCGCGCGACTACCGGCAGGCGCTTGCCGCCCGGCCGGAGCTTCTGGCCTCGGTCGGCCGTTGCGGGGTGCATTTCGAGGCGAGCATCCGCGACGAGACCGGCACGGAATTGCCGCGCGGTAGCCAGGGCGATTTATGGTTGCGCGGTCCGACGGTGATGAAAGGCTATCTCAACCTGCCGAAGAAAACGGCGGAGGTGTTGACCCCGGATGGCTGGCTGCGCTGCGGCGATATCGCCAGCATGGACAAGGATGGCTACCTTTTTCTCCACGACCGCAAGGATTTTCTCATCATCACCGGCGCCATCAACGTCTTTCCCTCAACCGTCGAGGCGGTACTGGACACCCATCCCGGCGTGGAGGAGGTCGCGGTCATCGGCATTCCTCATCCGGAATGGGGCGAGGCGGTGGTGGCGGTGGTGCGGGCGCGGCCGGGCGTGGAAGTCAGCCACGAGATGCTGCTCCAGCATTGCGCCGGCAAGCTGGGCAAGCCGGAATGGCCCAAACACACCATTTTCATGGAGGAGCCGCTGCCCCGCACCGCCTCCGCCAAGATCCGCAAGACATTCCTGCGCGATCTGATTTTGCAGAACCCGGCCAACATTCCCTGGATGACGCCGGCGTAACGGCTGATGCCGCTACGCCGGACGCCCGGATCGCGCGGTTATCGCGCTCATACCCCTCGCGCGGCGTGTCTCAGTGGATGGAGAGCCCGCCATCGGCGCCCACGACCTGGCCGGTGACATAGCTCGCCCCCGGCGAGGCCAGGAAGACGAAGACCGGCGCGATCTCATCCGGCTCGGCCCAGCGGCCGAGCGGCAGGCGTTGCAGATATTGCTCCTTGAAGCGCGGATCGGTGCGGATGGTCTCCGTCATCGGTGTTGCCGCGCCGGGCGCCACCGCGTTGACCAGGATGTTATACCGTGCCAGCTCCCGCGCCGCCGATTTGGTGAAGCCGAGCAGGCCGGATTTGGCGGCGCCGTAATTGATCTGGCCGATGGTGCCGAGAATCCCGGCGGCGGAGACGGTGTTGATGATGCGGCCGCTGCGCCGCTCCATCATGCCGCCCACCACGGCCTGCAGGCAGTTGAAGCTGCCGGTGAGATGCACCGCCAGCACCTGGTCCCACTGGGCCTGGGTCATCTTATGCAGCATGGCGGTGCGGGTGATGCCGGCATTATTGACGAGAATCTCCACCGGGCCGAGCTTGGCGGTGATCTCCGCCACCGCCGCGTCCACCGAGGCGCGGTCCGAGACGTCGCAGGCGACGCCCAGCGCCTCTTGTCCCTGGGCGCGCAATTGCTCCGCCATTTTTTGCGCGGCCTCGCCGTTCCAGTCCACCACCGCCACCCGCGCGGCCTGGGCGGCATAGGCGCGGGCAATGCCCGCCCCAATGCCCTGCCCAGCGCCGGTGACCATGGCGACCTTGTTTTCAAGCGCTTTTCCGTTGAACATGCGGGTTTCCTTTCCTTTTATGCGGCTGGCGTGAACATCGGCACCATGGTGCCGTTTTCGCTCGGCTTGGGAACCATGCGCACCCGGTCGCCGATGCGGATCTTGTCGAAATCACAATCGACGATATTGGTCAGCATGGTGACGCCCTCATCCAGCGTGACATAGGCGATCACATACGGCACCGGGCCGACGCGCCGGTTGACGCTGAAGGTGTAGATGGTTCCCGTGCCGGCGGACTCGCGCCAATCGGTATCCGCGCTCATGCAGAACGGGCAGAGTGGGCGGGGGTACCAGTGCGATTCGCCGCAGGCGCGGCAATGCTTGACGAGCAGCTTGCCGGTCTGCATGGCGGCCCAGAATTCCTTGTTATCGGGCCAGATCTCGGGGTTGGCGATGCTGCGCTCGGCGGTCTGGTTCGTCACGATGTCAAATCCTTTCCATGATCAGGGTGGCGCTGCCATGCAGGGCGCCGAGGCGTCCGCCCGTTCCCTGGGCCAGGGCCAGCGTGCAGTTCTTCACCTGCACGGCCGGGTGGGCCTCGCCGCGCAGCTGGCGCACGGCCTCGATCACCTTGGTGATGCCGCCGCGATTGGCCGGATGGTTGTTGCACAGCCCGCCGCCATCGGTATTGAAGGGCAGCTTGCCGACGCCGGAGATGAGATTGCCGTCGGCGACGAATTTGCCGCCCTCGCCCTTCTTGCAGAAACCCAGATCCTCGATCTGCATCAGCACCGTGATGGTGAAGCTGTCATAGATCGAAACATACTGGATGTCCGCCGGCTTGATCCCCGCCTCGGCGAAGGCGCGCTGCCCCGCCCAGACCGCGCCGGAATAGGAAAGATCGAGCTTGCCGCCATTCAACCCTTTTGGCGCCTCACCCGCGCCCAGCACGTTGACGATGGGGCGCTTGAGCGAGCGCGCGATCTCGGGCCGGGCCACGATCAGCGCGCCGCCGCCATCGCTGACCACGCAACAATCGAGCTTGTGCAGCGGGTCGGCGATCATCGGCGAATTCACCACCTCCTCCACCGTCACCACCTCGCGCAGCATCGCGTTCGGGTTGTGCTGGGCCTGGTGGGAGGCCGCGACCTTGATCCAGGCGAGCTGTTCGGGCGTCGTGCCGAACTCATACATGTGGCGCTGCGCGACCACCGCGTAAAGATTGATCGTCACCGGGCCGAACGGGGTCTCGAAGGGCGATTCCGGCACGTTGGGGCCGAAATTGCGCGGCTGCGTGCCGCTCGATGCCTCGGAACGCGGCCGCCCGGCCAGGGTGATGAGCGCCACGTTGCACTTGCCTGCCATGATGGCCTGCGCCGCGTGGGAGACATGGGCGATGTAAGAGGAGCCCCCCATCTCGGTCGAATCGACGTGGCGCGGGCGCAGCCCCATGTAATCCACCATACTGAGCACGCCGAGGCCGGGCGCGTCCCCGGCGCAGAAATAACCGTCCACATCCTTCAAAGAGAGGCCCGCATCCTCCAGCGCGCCGCGCGCGCATTCGGCATGCAGCTGGGCGACGGTCTTGTCCGGCGCCTTGCGGGTCGGGTGCTCATAGGCGCCGACGATACAGGCTTGGTTTTTGATGCTCATGAACTCACTTTCTTTGCGGGTGAAACGAAACCAGGCGTCATGCCTGGCCGGCGGCGCGCGGCACGATCAGCGCGTCCAGGGCGAGCACGCCCTGCCCGCGCGGCAGGACGAGCAGCGGGTTGATGTCGATGCTCTCGATCGCGTCCGCATGGCGGGCGGCATAGACGGAAAGCGCCGCCATGGCCTGCGCCAGCGCCTCGATATCCGCCGGGGGCTGGCCGCGCACACCTTCCAGCAGCGCCCGGCCGCGTGTCTCGGCGATCATCGCCCGCGCCGTGGCGACGCCAAAGGGGGCGGCGCGGAAGGCGACGTCCTTGAACACCTCCACGAAGATGCCACCCAGCCCGAACATCACCACCGCGCCGAAGACCGGGTCGCGCACCACGCCCAGTATGGTCTCCACCCCCGGCCCCGCCATCTGCGCGACGACCACGCCCTCCAGCCGCGCCCGTGGCGCCGCCTGCCGCGCCCGCGTTATCAGGGCGTTAAAGCCTTCCCGCAGCCGCGCCTCGTCGCGCAGGCCGACGATCACGCCGCCGATCTCGCTTTTATGGGCGATATCGGGCGAGGCGATTTTCAGCACCACCGGATAGCCGATCTCCCCGGCCAGGCGCGCCGCAGCCTCCTCATCCGCGGCGAGATGCTCGCGCACCACCGGGATGCCTGCGCTGGCCAGCACCGCCTTGGCCTCGATCTCGTTCACCTCCTGCCGCGGCGGCGGCAGCGCGGCCGCGGGCAAGGGCGGCGGCGCATCCTCCTGCTCCGCCAGACCGAACGATTGGCCGAAATGGACGAGCGCCCCGGCGGCGCGGATCGCGCGCGTCGGCTCGTCGAACAGCATCGCCCCCGCCTCGTTGAAAAGCCGGTGCACCTCGGGGGTGGCGAGCATCACGGTGATGATCGTCCGGTCCGGATGGCGCTGCAAGATCGCCTTCAGCTGGTCGAGCAGGATGACGGACAGATCCTTCACCTGGCCGACGCTGGAGAGAAAGGCGACGATGAGGTCATAGCCGCCCTCCGCCAGCATGATTTCGAAATTCCGCCCGAAGAGGGTGAGGTCGTTGACGAGCTGGGCCGTCATGTCCACCGGGTTGCGCGGGCCGCAAAACGGCACCAGGGTTTTCAGCCGCTGCTGCGCCTCCTCCGGCATGGGCGGCATGTCCAGCCCGGCCTCCTCCGCCACATCGGCCATCAGCGCGCCCACCCCGCCCGAGACGGTGAGCACCCCCAGCCTCTTGCCCCGCGGCAGCGGCGCGGATGAGGAGGCGGCATAGGCGATATCGAAGAATTCATCGATGCTGCGGGCGCGGAACACGCCGAATTGCTGGAACACGCCCTCATATACCGCGTCCGACCCGGCCAGCGAGGCGGTGTGCGAGGCCGTGGCCTGCGCCCCCGCTTCCGAGCGCCCGACCTTCAGCACCACCACGCGCTTGCCCCGGGCGCGGGCCAGCGCCAGGGCGCGGAACAGCCGGTCCTTATCCGTTGCGGCTTCCAGATACCCGGCGATCACCCGCGTCTCCTCGTCCTCGGCGAAGAACGCGACGCAATCGGCGAAATCGACATCGCTCTGATTGCCGGTGGTGATCCAGTAATTCAGACCGAGCTGGCGCTGGCGGATCAGCGACAGGCAATAACCGCCGAACGCGCCGCTCTGGCTGACGAGGCTGATGCTGCCCGGCACCAGACCGAACCCCGCCGCGCTGGGGGTGAAGGTGCCGAGCAGCCGGCGCCGCACATTGATGAGCCCCATGCAATTGGGGCCCACCACGCGCATGCCGCTGCGCGCCGCCAAAGCGCTGATCTCCGCCTGCCACACCGCGCCCGCGCCGCCCACCTCGGCGAAGCCGGCGCTCAGCACCACCGCCCCGCGCACGCCATGCGCGGCGCAATCCTCGAGCGCGGCGACCACGGCGGGGGCGGGCACGGCGACGATCGCGAGATCCGCCGGACCCGGCAAGGCGGCGATGGAGGGGTAGGCGGGCAGGCCCTGAATCTCGGGCGATTTTGGGTTGATCGGGTAAAGCGGGCCGTCGAACCCGCTTTTCTTGAGAAAATCGAGCGGGCGGCCGCCGATTTTCGTGGGGTCCGAGGACGCGCCATAAATGGCGATGGCCCGGGGATCGAATAACGGGGCGAGAGACGGGCGAAAAGAATGTTCTGTGACTGATGTGTTTTTCATTTTGGATCGTTTCTCCAAGGCGTTTGTGAAAACGCCCTAGAAGCGCAACCTCCCTCCTGTTTGCCGGGTAGTTTGGGCCGCGTCATCCGCAGGGTCAATACGTTGCGGAAAATCTGGCTGGGACGGGAGGATTCGAACCTCCGCATGGCGGAATCAAAATCCGCTGCCTTACCGCTTGGCGACGTCCCACCGGGCCGGGTGTCTCATATGCCGTCCGGGGGCGGATGGTAAAGCCCCCCGCCCCAGCGCCACCAGGCGGCCGGGTTGAGCCTGGCGGCGGCGGCGCGCGCCTCCCCTGGCGTGGTGAACAGGGCGAAGCAGGTCGCGCCCGAGCCGCTCATCCGCGCCAGGAGCGCGCCGGGCAGGGCGGCGAGCGCGGCCAGCACCGTACCGATGACGGGTTGCAGGCCGATGGCGGCGGCCTGGAGATCATTGCGGCAACGGGCGAGGTCTTGGGCCATGGCGGTGGCGTCCGGCCAGAGCGGGGGCAGCGGCGCGGGTGATGAATCGCCGCCGGTACGGGCCTTGAACACGGCGGGGGTCGACACGGCCACGCCGGGATTGGCGAGCAATATGCCGAATTCGGGCAGGCGGGGTGCTGGCGCCAGCAATTCGCCGATCCCCTGCATCCGCGCCGGCGCGCGGCGCAGGCATACCGGCACATCCGCCCCCAGCCCCAGGGCGAGGCGGGGCAGATCCGCCGCGTTCACCCCCCAGAGGCGGCTCAGGACCCGGAGCGCCGCCGCCGCATCCGCCGAGCCGCCGCCAATGCCGGAGGCCACCGGCAGGTTCTTTTCCAGGCGCAGCGCCGCGCCCCGCCCGGGCGCCAGGGCGCGCGCCGCCCGCAGCAGCAGATTATCCGTCTCGCCCCGCAGCGCCGCGCCGAAGGGGCCGCCGAGATCGAGCGATAATTCCGCCGCCGCCTCCGCCTCCACCCGGTCGCCCACCGCCGGAAACACGGCGAGGCTGTCTAGCAGATGGTAGCCATCCGCCCGTTTGCCGGTGACGTGGAGATAGAGATTGACCTTGGCGGGGGCGAAGCTGGCCAGCCTCACGAGGCCGGCCCGCCGAAATGCGTGGCGAGTTTTTCCCGCAGCGCGGCGGCGAGCTTCGCGTCCGGATGAAGGTTGAGCGCCCGGCCCCATTGATACGCCGCCTGCAAAGGCTGACCCGCCTGCCAGAACGCGTCGCCCAGATGGGCGTTGACCTCCGGATCGTCGGGGGAAAGCTGAACCGCCTGGATGAGCAGGGCCAGCGCCTTGTTGGTATTGCCCAGCTTCAGCTCGACGAACCCCAGGGAATCCAGCACCGCCCCATCATTGGGGTCCAATGCCACCGCCTTGGTCAGCATCGCCTGGGCCTGAGGCAGGTTTTCATCCCGCAGCGCCCAGCTATAAGCGAGGTAATTCAGCACGTAAGGCTGGCTGGGCGAGAGCTTTAGCGCCGTTTCGATATCCGGCTCCGCCGCCGCCCAGTTACCGGTCTCATCCTCGCAGATGCCTCGGTCGAAAAACAGCGGCCAGGCGGTGGGTGGCGGCGGCTCGCCCACCGCCGCGATGGCCTTTTGGTAATAAGGCAGGGCCTGCCGGCATGCGCCGGAGGTGCGGCGGATATCTCCTGCCAGGGCCAGCAGCCCGGCATCGTCCGGATAGGTCGCGAGCAGCCTGTCCAGCAGCGCCTCGGCCTGGTCCGGCTCGCCCAGGCTGTTGAGCAGATTGGCCTCCTGCACCGCCGCCGGCGCGTAGAGCGGGTCCCCGGGGGGGATGGGCGTCAGCGTGGCGAGGGCGTTGCGCATCTCCACCTTGCTGGGTGTGTACGAGGGATCGGCGGCGTTGATCTGGGTGCTGGCGAGGATGAGCCGCGCGGCGGAGAGGTCCGGGCGCAATTCCAGGGCGAAGCGCAGGAACACGGTGCGCAGAAACACCGCCTGCGGCTGGGAGAGCGAGGCCGCCAGGGTGAGATAGGCCTCCGCCAGCCCCTGCTCGGGCGTGGAGATGACCGGCCTCGCCATGTGCGCCTCAAGCTGGGGGCGGGCGATGGCAAGGTCCGGATGCGCCTCCATCAGCGCCTCCAGCACCAGCCGCGCCTGGTCCGGCTGGCCCTGGCGGGCGTACCAGCTGGCGAGAATCTCGGCCAGCCGCAGATTGGCGGAGGCGTCGGAGATTGCCCCGTAGAGCTGGGCGGCGCTCTTGGTGTCGCCCGCCGCATCGGCGATCAGCGCCGCGTTGAGCACATAGACGATGCCGAACGCATCATTATTGAAGGAGGGGCCGAGCGTGTTCAGCGCCGCCTGCTCATTGCCCTGGCCGAGCTGGGTCCAGGCGATGAGCAAGGGCTTGATCAGCATGGAAAGCTGATCCTCCGGCAGGGTGGCGAAGAACCGCGCCGCGGTGGCGTAATCGCCCCGCAGCGCCGCCTCGTCCCCGCGCACGAGAATGGCGAGGGCGTTGCCAGGCAGGAGCGGCGCCAGCCGCGCCGCTTCCGGGCTGCCGGCCAGCACGCTGGCCAGGAACCCCTCTTGCAGCAATTCACGTTTCTTGGGCACGTATTTAAGGGCGGTGGTGTAGAATTTGGCGGCGCTGGCCGGGTCGCCGATGGCATCCGCGTAGCGCGCCGCGAGGAACGCGCCATAGGCCGGGTCCGGCGCCGTGATGGTGGCGGCCCGTTCGGGGGCGTTGGAGGAGGCAGAGGCGGAGGGGCCATCCCCAGGGGTCGCGGCGCAAGCGGAAAGCAGGATGCAGGCGGCAAGCGCGGCGCGGCCGGGCGGGAGGAAGATAGGCATGCCCTCCTGTAGCAGCCGCGCCGTGACGCGGCAAAAAACCTCTTGGCCCTGATTTCTTGTCGAGCCGGCGCGGCTGGGATAGGCTTTCCCCATGGAACCCGGCTTCGAGGCGACGACGAACGACATCACCGTGCGGGTACGCGTCGCCTATCTGGCCGAGCAATCCCAGCCGGAGCATGACCGTTACTTCTGGGCCTACCACATCACCATCATCAACCAGGGCGTGGAGACGGTGCAGCTGCTCAAACGCACCTGGCACATCACCGATGCCGCCGGGCAGGTGCGGCGCGTGCATGGCGAGGGGGTGGTGGGCGAGCAGCCGGTGCTGGGGCCGGGCGAGCATTTCGAATACACCTCCGGCGTGCCGCTTCCCACCCCCACCGGGTTCATGGCCGGGGCCTATCACATGCGTCTGGTGCCCTCAGGCATGGGGTTCGACGTGGCGGTGCCCGCCTTCAGCCTCGACAGCCCGCACCAGAACAGCCGGTTGCATTGAAATCCGGCGAAGGAGCCGCCCCTCGTCCCTATGGAGCATAATTTGACCAGCGATTCGCCCGCCATTTCCCAAACCCCGTCCCGGCAAGGCCCGGCGCGGCCCAGCCGCGCGGAGGCGGAGGCGGCGGTGCGCACCCTCTTGCTTTGGGCGGGGGAGGATCCGGCGCGCGAGGGACTGCGGGACACGCCCCGCCGGGTGGTGAAGGCCTATGAGGAGTTCTTCCGCGGCTACGCGGAGGACCCTGTCGCCCTGCTCTCCCGCACCTTCGAGGAGATCGAGGATTACGATGAGATCGTCCTGCTCCGGGACATCCGGCTGGAGAGCCATTGCGAGCATCACATGGTCCCCATCATCGGCCGGGCGCATGTCGCCTATCTGCCGGGCAAGCGGGTCGTGGGCATCTCCAAGCTCGCCCGGGTGGTGGACGCCTATGCCAAGCGCTTCCAGATCCAGGAGAAGATGACGGCGCAGATCGCCAACGCCATCCAACACGTGCTTCAGCCGCGCGGCGTGGCGGTGGTGATCGAGGCCAATCATCAATGCATCTCCACCCGCGGCGTGCACAAGCCGGGGGTGGGCATGGTCACCAGCCATATGCTGGGCGAGTTCCGGGAGAATCCGTCCACCCGGCGGGAGTTTTTCGCGATGATTCAGAGCCGGAGCTGCACGGCGGAATAGGAGAATGGGAATGAGCGGGCACGAGGCGTTCATGCGCCGCGCCATCGCGCTGGCGCGGCAGGGTGTGGCGGGCGGCCATGGCGGCCCGTTCGGAGCCGTCATCGTCCGCGATGGCCGCGTGGTGGGGGAGGGGCATAACCGCGTCCTCTCCAGCCTCGATCCCACCGCCCACGCGGAAGTCACCGCCATCCGCGACGCCGCCCGCAATGAGGGCGATTTCGACCTCTCCGGCACGGAAATCTACGTGAACGGCATGCCCTGCCCGATGTGTATGTCGGCGATTTTCTGGGCGCGGATCGGCAAGGTCTATTACGCCTGCGCGCCTGAGGATGCCGAGCGGATCGGCTTCGACGACCAGCAATTCTACCGCGAACTGGCGAAGCCGCCGGAGGCGCGCGCCACCCCCGCCATCCAGCTCGCCGAATTCGTCGAGGAGGCGCGGGCCTCCTACCAGGCATGGTTGGACCGGGCGGAGCGGGTGCCCTATTGAGGCCAGCCATTCCGCCGCGGCCCTGGCGGAGTCCGCCGCGCGGGGGTAATTTTGGCGGCAGAGCCTGAAGGAGCCCATCCGTGCCCAGCCCGTCCGCCGCCCGTCCCTTCGCCCCGATCCGCCCCGCCGAGGGCGCGGCCAGCCCGGCCAACCGCCGCCTGGTTTCCAACTGGCTGCTGCTGCTCGCCTTCATGATCTGGGTCATGGTGGGAATTGGCGGCTATACCCGCGATTCCGGCTCCGGCCTCTCGATCATGAAATGGGAGCCGATCATCGGCGTGCTGCCGCCGCTCTCCCAGGAGGCCTGGAACAAGGTCTTCGCGCTTTACCAGACCATTCCGCAATACCAGCTTCTCCATCCGGGCATGGACCTCGCCGGATTCAAGCAGCTCTTCTGGCCGGAATATATCCACCGGCTCTGGGGGCGGCTGATGGGCGCGGTCCTGCTGGTGCCGCTCATCGTCTTCGCCCTCTCCGGGCGGATCGAGAAACGGTTGATCCCATGGCTGGCGCTGCTTTTCTGCCTGGGCGGCCTGCAAGGCTTCATCGGCTGGTTCATGGTCGCCTCCGGCTTCCGGCCGGAGTCCGTGGCGGTGCAGGGCTGGCGGCTTTCCCTGCATTTCTTCGCCGCCATGTTCCTGTTCGGCGCGGTCCTGTGGACGGCGCTGGTGGTGCGCGCTCCCGAGGCGCCGCGCTATCCCGGCCTGCGCGGGCTGCGCCGCCATACCCTGGCCGCCTTCGCCTTGCTGTTGCTGGCGATGTGGGGCGGCACCATGGTCTCCGGCATTCATGGCATCGCGGATTTCAGCCTGGCGCGGAATATCGGCACCGGCGCGCCGCCGCCCGGCTGGCCGGGAACCGGTGTGCTGAACAGCCCCGCCGCCATCATTTTCGGCCATCAGCTTCTCGCCGTTCTGGCCACGCTGGCCCTGCTCACCCTCGCCGTGCGCGCCCTGCGCGGGGAGGCCCCCGCCCCGGTGCGCGACACCGCCCTCGCCATTGGCGGGCTGGTGCTGCTGCAATTCGCCCTGGGCGTCACCGCCCTCGTCTCCGGGCGCTATGATCTCGGCGTCGCCCACCAGATGAACGCGGTGCTCCTCCTCACCGCCTGCATCCTGCTGCTGCACCGCCTGCGCGGCGCCACCGCATGAGCGCCGCGCGGCCGAATAAGCAAGTCGGCAACTGGCTCATCCTGCTCGCCTGCATGATCTTCGGCATGGTCATCGGCGGCGGCCACGCGCGCACCATCAACGCGGGCTTCTCCATCCAGGTCTGGCGGCCCATCACCGGCTTCATCCCGCCCCTCACCGCCGCTGACTGGTCCTACCTCTTCGGCCTCTACCAGAAAACCGCGCTCTTCCAGTCCCACCCCATCAGCCTCGCCGCCTACAAGGCGCTGTTCTGGCCGATGTTCCTTGACCGCTGCTGGGGCCGGCTGATCGCGCTCACCTTCATCATCCCCTTCATCTATTTCTGGTCCACCGGGCAGCTCTCGCGCCGCCTCAAGCTCTGGCTCGGCGCCATCTTCCTGGCTGGCGCGGGCCAGGCCACCTATGGCTGGTATATGGTGCAGACCGGCATGCAGCCCGGTGTGCTCTCCCCGCCGCCCGCCTGGGCCGGGCCGCATCTGGTTACCGCCATGATGGTTCTCTTCGCCCTGCTCTGGACCGGGCTGAGCATCCGCACCCCAACCCCCGCGCATCTGCCCGGCGCCCAAACCCTGCGCCGCCTCACCAGCGCCAGCCTCGTGCTCATCCTCCTCACCATGTTTTATGGCGCGCTGGTCGCCACCACCAACGCCATCAGCGTGTTCAACACCTTCCCCACCATGGACGGAAAATGGGTCCCGCAAGGCTTCCTCGCCATCCAGCCGCTCTGGTGGAACTTCATCGTCAACCAGGCCACCGTGCAGTTCTGCCACCGCCTGCTCGCCACCATCACCGCGCTCACCGTGCTCGCCACCGCCATCATCGGCCTGCGCGCCCCGCTGCCGCCCGCCCTGCGTGACAATTTTCTCATCGTCGCCGCCCTGGTGGCGTTGCAATACCTGCTCGGAATGGCCACCCTTATCCTGGCCGCGCCCGAGCTGGGCTACGTCCACGAACTCAACGCCGTGCTGCTTTTCGGCGCCACCACCCTCGCCCGCCACGGCCTGCGCGGCGCCACCGCGGCGCCGCGTCTCAGCCCATCCCTTGCTGTTGGAGCAGAATGAATTGTCCGAAGCCCTGACCACCGCCGCCACCCTCTTCCACAGCACCGACGGGCTGGACCCGCACACCGCCGCCCGCCACATCGCCACCGCGACCGACGGCGCGGACGACGGCGAGCTGTTCCTGGAATACCGCGAGTCAGAGTCCATCAGCCTGGAGGACGGGCGCATCCGTTCCGCCAGTTTTGATACCCGGCGCGGCTTCGGCCTGCGCGCGGTGCTGGGCGAGGCCAGCTACTACGCCCATGCCGGCGAAATCACCGATGCCGCCCTGGCCCGCGCCGCCGCCACCATCAAGGCCGCCAAATCCCAGGAACACTCCCTCACCGCCGCCGGCCCCGCCGCCGCGCCCGCCGCGCTCTACGCGGGGCTGAACCCGCTGGCCGAAATGCCGTTTTCGACCCGCGCCGCCCTGCTGCAGGAGATTGATGCCTTCGCCCGCGCGGCCGACCCGCGCGTTATCCAGGTCATGGCCAGCATCGCGGGCGAATGGCAGGCGGTGGAAATCATCCGCGCCGACGCCACCCGCCTGGCCGACCTTCGCCCCCTGGTCCGCCTCAACATCTCCGTCGTGCTGGAACACAACGGCCGGCGCGAGTCCGGCTCCCACGGCGCGGGCGGGCGCACCTCTTACGCGCCGTTCATCGCCCCCGCCTACTGGCAGGGCGCCGTGCATGAGGCCATCCGCCAAGCCGCCGTGAACCTTGAGAGCATCCCCGCCCCCGCCGGTGAAATGCCCGTGGTCCTGGGCGCCGGCTGGCCCGGCATTTTGCTCCATGAGGCCATCGGCCACGGGCTGGAGGGTGATTTCAACCGCAAGCAAACCTCCGCCTTCGCCGGCCTCATGGGCAGCCGCATCGCCGCCAAGG
>NZ_DAIEIF010000035.1 GCF_027352905.1 Acidocella sp. | reverse complement strand
GATAGCGAGCCAGAACCGGGTCGCCGGTTTCATCCGGCGCGGCGGTTGAAAGGATATGTGTGGCCGTGGCGATGGCAGGAGCGGCCTTGGAAAATGGCAGCAGGACCACGCCTGGTTCAGGGGCGGTTTCACCGCGTGTGGTGGCGCTGACCTGCCAGCCCGCCGCCACGGCCGCCTTGGCGATGGCGCGGCCGGAATAGCCGAGGCCAAAGATGAGCAGATGCCCCGCCATGCCAGGCCTCAGCCGGGGGGCTTGCCGCGCTGCTTATAGGCGAGCGCCTCCTCCGCCGTGGCGACGCCGCCATGGGCGGCGGACCAGGACATGGGATTTTCCAGGAATTTGCGAACCCCGGCGAGGGCGGCATCCGAAAAATAGGTCTGGTTGCGCGCCGCGTCCAGCACGTCCCACCAGGTGCAAAGATGGTGAAGGGCGATGTTCATCCGTTCCAGCGTCTCGAAACTGCCGGGGAAGACGCCATAGAAGAAAACCACGAAGGTGTGGTTGCAGAGCGCCCCGGCCTCGCGCAGCGCGTTGCAGAACTGGATCTTGGAGCCGCCATCGGTGGTGAGATCCTCGACCAGCAGGGTGTTCAGCCCGGCCGGCACCTCACCCTCGATGAGGGCGTTGCGCCCGAACCCCTTGGGCTGTTTGCGGACATAGGCCATGGGGGCGTGCATGCGCTCGGCGATCCAGGCGGCGAAGGGGATGCCCGCCGTCTCGCCCCCCGCCACGGCGCGGATGGCCTCATGCCCGACATGGCGGTAGATTTTCTCCACCGCCAGATCGCAGATCTTCGCCCGGGCGCGGGGGAAATAGATGATGCGGCGACAATCGATATAGACCGGGGATTTCCAGCCCGAGGTGAGGGTGTAGGGCTCCTCCGGGCGGAAATTGACCGCGCCGATTTCCAGCAGCAGCCGGGCCGTGGTCAGGGCCGCGTCCCGGTCCCAGTCGCTCGCCCAATCGATTCTCGCGGCAATGCGCCCGCTCATCTCGCCTCCTCAAGCACCCCTCTACGTCCTAGCCTCTGCGGCGCGGCCCGTCCATGCCGGCGGCAGGGTTGTGCGGCACGGCGAGGATGGTATGGGATGGGCGGGTTGCATGGAGAGTTGGAATGGCCAAGATCAAGGTAAAAAATCCGGTCGTGGAGATGGACGGGGACGAGATGACCCGCATCATCTGGGGCTTCATCAAGGAAAAGCTGATCCTGCCCTATCTCGACATCGATCTCAAATATTTCGATCTCGGCATCGAGAATCGCGACCGCACCGATGACCAGGTGACGGTGGAGGCCGCGCTGGCGACCAAGCAATACCGGGTGGCGGTGAAATGCGCGACCATCACCCCGGACGAGGCGCGGGTGAAGGAATTCAACCTCAAGAAAATGTGGAAGAGCCCGAACGGCACCATCCGCAACATTCTCGACGGCACGATTTTCCGCGAGCCGATCATCTGCAGCAACGTGCCCCGGCTGGTGCCGCATTGGACGCAGCCGATTGTGGTGGGCCGCCACGCTTATGGCGACATCTACCGCGCCACCGATTTCAAGGTGCCCGGGCCGGGCAAGGTGCAGCTCGTCTACACGCCCGAATCCGGCGAGACGGTGACGCTGGACGTGCATGACTTCAAAGGCCCCGGCGTGGCGCTGGGCATGCACAACACCCTCGCCTCCATCGAGGGCTTCGCCCATGCCAGTTTCAATTACGGGCTCTCGCGCAACTACCCCGTGTATCTTTCCACCAAGAACACGATTTTGAAGGGCTATGACGGGTTCTTCAAGGATACGTTCGAGCGTATTTTCAACGAGGAGTTCAAGGAGCGGTTCGACAAGGCGGGGCTGACCTATGAGCACCGGCTGATCGACGACATGGTGGCCTGCGCGCTGAAATGGTCGGGCGGTTATGTGTGGGCCTGCAAGAATTACGATGGCGACGTACAATCAGACATTGTGGCGCAGGGATTCGGCTCGCTGGGGTTGATGACCTCGGTGCTGCTGAATCCGGACGGCACGGTGGTGGAATCCGAGGCCGCGCACGGCACCGTGACCCGCCACTTCCGCGAGCACCAGAAGGGCCGCCCGACCTCGACCAACCCCATCGCCAGCATCTTCGCCTGGACGCGGGGGCTGATCTATCGCGGCCGGTTCGACGAGACGCCGGATGTGGTGAATTTCGCCGAGACGCTGGAGCGGGTGTGCGTGGAGACGGTGGAAGCCGGGTTCATGACCAAGGATCTGGCGATTCTCATCGACAAGAACGCGCCATGGATGACAACCCAGGAATTCCTGGATAAGCTGGACGCGAATTTGAAGGCGGCGATGGGGTAGAGGGTTTTATCGACCGTGCAACCAGGAATAGGGGCCAGATGCAGGTAACGAACAAACTCAAGGAAAACTTGGCAAAACGTGGCATAACCACCCTGCATGCACCCAATTTTGAACTGCCGGACGCGACCATTCTCGAACCGCCATGCAGCATCAAATGGATGAAAGCGGACCACGCCTTGGAAATGGGGGCCTTTTCCTATGCGGTCAGCGGGTATTATTTCGGCGCGAAAATCGGCCGCTATACATCTATCGGCGAGGCCGTGCAGATAGGAAGAGGTTCTCATCCCACAAGTTGGGCGAGCACATCGCCACTGTTTTACCAGCCGCACCGCTTTGTTCTGGACCAGGATTTGCCCGAGGCGGCTCGTTTTTCGTTCCGTGCCCCTGCGCAGCACGCGAAAACCACGGTTATCGGCAATGATTGCTATATCGGCCACGGGGCTTTTATTTCCCAGGGTATTACAATCGGGGATGGCGCCGTGGTGGGGGCTTATGCGGTGGTGACGAAGGATGTGCCGCCATATTCGGTGGTGGCAGGAAATCCCGCCCGGATCGTCAAGCTGCGTTTTCCCGCCAGCACCATCGCCCGGATGCAACGCGTTGCCTGGTGGCGTTATGCTTTTTGGGATTTATCCCTGATACCGGTGGCCGACCCCGAGGCGTTTCTGGATTATATCGAGGGCGCGATACGTAACGATCTACAAGTTTATGAGCCGGAGCGGATAAATTTGCAAAAATTCGCGGAAGAGAATTCCTGATTGACGGGCTAGGCTTTTAGGGGTTCACTGCGGTATCTGGCCAACCAAGCGACGGATTGCGATGCTGATCACTGCTGAAATCCGGGAAAGGCTGCTGGAGAAAGGGGTGGCCTGCTTGCATCCCCGGCCGTTCATTCTTCCGGATAATTGCAGTTTCGAGCCTCCTTGCAGCCTCAAGCGGATGCAGGTCGCGCATTCCCTGAGCATGGGGGCGTTTTCCTATGCCGAGAGCGGGTATTTTTTCGCGGCGCGGATTGGGCGGTATTGCTCGATAGAAGAAAATGTCCAGATTGGCCGCGGGTCGCACCCGATTGACTGGGGGAGCAGCTCGCCATTGTTTTATGGCAACCATCAAGCCGTGTTCAACCAGGAGATCGGCGCGGCGAAGGGGTTTCTGGTGAACGCGAAGCCCCGCACCGCGAAGATAACAACCATCGGCAATGACGTTCACATCGGCTATGGCGCGCTGGTTCATCAGGGGGTGACGATTGGCGACGGCGCGATTATCAAACCGATGGCCGTGGTTGTTAAAGATGTGCCTCCTTATGCCATCGTGGAAGGCAATCCGGGCATGGTGACCGAGATGCGTTTTCCGCTGGAAACCGCGGCTGCATTACAAAAAAGCGCCTGGTGGCGTTACGCGTTTTGGGATTTGAATTCTTCATCGGATGAGATGTTTTGGTTTGATGATGTTTCTTCAATTCTAAGGCGATTTTCAGATAGAGAAATCTTTCAATTTAATCCAGATATCATTGTTTTAAAAAGGATGTTTAAATGAATTTAAAAATTTATGGCTTATTGATAAGCGGTTCTTTTTTTATCCCTAGCTTCGTATATGCCCAAAAAATATATTCAGTTCAATCTCCGACTGGATATTATATATTGCCAGGTCAAATGGGGAAAAAGGGGAAGCCGTATGGGCCAACTTTTCCTCCCGAGAAAGCAAACTGGAACATAGGTCAGTGGGGCACCCCACTTGATCTACCATCATTTAACGATCAAAATGTTTCTGCCAACCAGTGGGCAAAGGTAATCTTCTCCCCTAGCGGCCTAAAACTTTCTCAAAATGCTCAAAATTTTAGTTGTATGCGGATTTATCCAAGTGGTCGTAAAATGGCTGCCGAATGGGCTTTATTTGAAGGACCAAATAATCAGGCTTATAAAGATTTACCCAGAGCAATGCCTTCCGCCAATTTGGCGCTGTCAGATTTGGAACAAGTTCGACTTCATGTGACCATATCCTTAGATACTTTAAAATTAACCGACCACCTCTGCTCAATAAATAAGGCATTTATCGTTGAAGGATTTGTTTTGGTAAATACCTTTTCTCATCAAACTTTGTTTTATAGCGTCGGCACATTTTTGTTGGGCTCTGGAAATACATTAAGCTCGTACCAAATTGTACGGCCCGCGAATGAAGATCGAACACATGGTGGCATAACCTATTTTAAAGGCGAAAATATGGAGACAGGTGCCAAACACGTATTCGGATATAGTGTGCCCATTTCAGAAGCCTTTGGAGCACCTGAATTAGAAGTAGGAAAAACAATTACTTATAATTTAAATGTTTTACCGTCTCTTATAAAAACCATTCGTTCAATAAATAATTTGGATCAAAACTTAGATCATTGGACTTTACGAAGCTTTTTCCAAGGCCAAACAATCGCAGGTCATATCATAATAACATCAACATGGCAAAATACTAAACTTGATTTATATAGCAAAATTTAGGAAACTTTCATGAAGCAACTTTATCTTCATATAGGTTATCCAAAAACCGGAACAACTAGTTTGCAGAGGTTTTTTTCCTTAAATGAGGAGAAATTCCTAAAAAACAAGATTGTTTATCCTCGTACCGGGCGAATCGGAGATGCACATTATGGAGTTAGTTTTTCATTGGGTTTGGGGAATTATGATAGAAGTAGCCTTGATCCAGACCGTTTAAAAAGCGAACTAATCGAAGAAATAAAAAATAGACCCTGGGAAAAAATCATTATAAGTTCTGAATATTTTATAACTGCGCGCCAGCCCGATGACATCAAGCGCTATTATGAAAGCTTTAGGAATTTAATTGGAGATTTTGAAATATTTATAATTGTCTACTTGCGTCGCCATGATGGAATTTTTGAATCTGGCTTCACTCAAAGTGAAAAGACGTCATTATCTCCTCCCTGGGATCCTGATATAAATAGCTACACTTTACACGCGATTTGTTCCAGCGATGTTCCTTACGATTATTTGCAGACGCTTCATAGGTGGCAGAACACATTTGGAAAAACAAATCTTCTTGTTAGACCTTTGGAAAAAAAACAAAATATACCTGATCTCTATGGTGATTTTTTAAAAACAATTCAATGTGAGGACGATAATTATTTTCGACCTGTTAACCAAAATCAGTCTATAGATTGGGGTACTGTGCTAGCTCTCCGTTTTGCCCGAAAGCTTAGTCTTGATAAGCCTACAACCAACTATGTCTGCTCTGAATTAATAAAGGAAGGCGCTCGCTTACAGAGTAACGAAAAATATTTTTCGCCTGCGATGCGGTTAGCAATAATAAAAAAATATCTGCCGTCTTATTTTCAAATAGCTCGAAACTTTATTCCTCGTAAAGACGGAATTTTATTTGAAGAGTCGCTACCTAAATTAAATGACGAATGGGAGCCACCGTTAACTCCTTCCAAAAGCAAAATATCTGAAAGAATTATTCAGATATTAGCTAACCGGAATTAAAATGGAAGACTGTCAAAACTTTCTAAAACTTTTAAATATTCTTTCACCGCCGTGACTAATCTTGTTGTGCCATCGTATCTGTCATCGATCTTTATAAAACCAAAATCGTTTTGGGAAATAACTATCTCTCTCGTTCTGAACAAATGAGGTGCACGCACCTTTATCAAAGTTGTTTTGTACCCGTTAACTTTAATAACATCTGGATCAATATGTTTTGTTATCCAAACGATCCCGACTTTAAAGTTTATGTTGTCAGATGAAATAATATAAAGACGCAAGTTATCTAAAGTTCTGAAGCTTTTAAGCAAAAGATATACGCTGGCTATTTTGTTTACTGGTTTTTCAATCGTAATATCAATATCTATTTGAGTAAGTTTTTTAATTATACTTTCGGCCACCAAGTTGGTTGTTGAGGAAACTTCTGAAAGGACGCTCGGGTAAGCGGGTCCTTGAAGATACTTTTGAAATTTTTCTCGATTCAAAAAACAAATATCATCTAGCTGCATTTCAATCTCTTTTGGCAAAAATTTTTCCCGTTTACGTATAAAAAGATAATTCATTTGTTGCGCTTTCTGATAAGTCGCAATATCAAATGTCATATTTTTCCTTCCGGTTAGGTGTGGCCAGGCAACATAAGTTGTATTTATATTTTTAACCTCTGTTGCTCCAACTAACAAAGTTTGCATAAAAATTTCGTCCGGTTGTAGGGACATTAATAAACGATTAGTTATTTCGAGATTACTCATTTGAAGAATAAGCTGGCAAGCTTCCACGGAAAGAATTGTCCAGTTGCTACCATGTTTTAGATCTTTAACTTGATAAGAAGGGTTTTCGTCCCCTCCAACAAAGCTTCCTGTCCCGGGTAATTCTTTGTAATTAAATCGTAATCGTTGAGAAACATTACTTTGAATCTCTGGAGGCATATTTTGGACGTTTGTCCAGTTTATGTAACTAATTTTGTTTTCAAGAAATAGCTTAACGTCTTTTGCTGCTTTTAAAGGTGCGTGTTGTTCACTAATAGGAACAAAATGAGACCAGTTCGAAAGTTCATTTAAGGCTAAATCAATAGCTCGGATTTGAATCTGTACTTGACTGGCACCACCCCAGCTTACATATTGTTCATTCAATATGAATATATTTTTGAATTTTTGACTCAACAATGCAGCGCTGGTTTTTAATGCGGGTAGACTCTTTTTATCAATGTGAATTATAAAAAAATCGTCATCGTTATAAAAAAGTCTGACCGTATCGGTTAAGAGGTCGGGGTCACTATGAGCCATAATGAAATAAACGATTTTCTTCATAAAATTCTCCTATCGGGGAAATTCCCCTTCCCATCCCCCGCCTAGCGCCTGGTAGAGGGTGACGAGGTCCGTGCCGAGTTTTTCCAGGGACTGGGCCTGGTTCTGCTGCGCGGCGAGGTAGGCTTGCTGGGCGTTCAGCACCGAGAGGTAGTCCACCAGCCCTTCCTTATACTGCTCCTCCGCCAGCCCCATGGCGATGCGGCTCTGCTCCACATCCGTTTGCAGGGCGGCCTGGGCGGCGTGCTCCTGCGCATAGGTCACCAGCGCGGTGTTGACCTGGGTGAAGGCGGTGAGGACCGTTTTGGCGTAGTTGATGGCGGCTTCCTTCTGCTGGGCCTCGCGCAAATGGAGCTGGCCGCGCAGCTGGCCGCCCTCGAAGAGCGGCAGGGTGACGGTGGGGCCGAACGCATAGTTCAAGGATTTCCACTCATCCATGTTGCTCAGCTCCAACCCCTGCAGCGAGGCGTTGGCGGATAAGGTGATGTCCGGGAAGAAGGCGGCCTTGGCCACGCCGATCTGGGCGGTGGCGGCGTGGAGGTTGTTCAACGCCTCGCGCACATCCGGCCGGCGGGTCAGCAGCTCCGCGGGCAGGCCGACCGGCACCACCGGCGGGGTGGGCGGCACCGGGGCGGGGTTGAGCAGCTCGGGCGGCATGCCCTCCGGCGTCTGCGCCAGCAACAGGCCGATCTGGCTGATGAACGTGTCCCGCTGGGCGATGAGCGGCGGGATCTGGGCGGCGATCTGCGCCGCCGTCGCCTTGGCGTTGGCGACGTCGAGCGCGGTGGTGAGCCCCGCCGCCTCGCGCTCGGTGGTGAGCTGGACGAGCTGGTTCGCGGATTGCAGGTTCTGCTGGGTGATCTGGAGGATGGCCTGGGTGCCGCGCAGCTGGACGTAATCGCTGGCGACGCTGGCCTCCACATTGAGCAGGGCGGCGCGGCGGGCATCCTCCGAGGCGCGGGCATTGGCGACCGCCGCCTCCACGGCGCGGCGGTTCTTGCCCCAAAGATCGAGGTCGAACATCGTCTGCAGCCCGTATTGGTAGAGATTATAAGGCTGGGTGGCGCCCGGGAAGCCGAGAACCGAGCCCAGCACGCCGAGCGGGCTGTTATCGCTGATCTTGTTGCGGGAATAGCTGGCGTTGCCGCTGAGGTTGGGATAGAGCGCGGCACCCTGGATCTGGGCCTGCGCCTCAGCCTCCAGCAGGCGCTGCGTGGCGATCTGCAGATCGAGGTTCTGCGCCACCGCCCGCGCCTCCAGCCGGGTGAGCACCGGGTCGTTGAAGCTGTTCCACCATTGGGGGTCCACCGCGTCACCGGACACATAGGGCATGCCGGCCGGGGAATCGTTGAGATAGGCGGTGGGGGTGGCGGCGCGCGGGGGGTGGAAATCCGGCCCGACCATGCAGCCGGAAAGCGCCGCGAGAAGGCCGAAAGACAGGGCAGAGCCAGCTAGGCCACGGCGCAGGCAACTCAATGACACGGTCTACAAAACTCCCTGTTCCGCCTATTTAGCGGTGTTGGAGAAACAGAACCATAGGCCCCATGCCCAAGGCAAGCGCCGGAAGGTCGGTTCTCCTGACAAATCCTTGCGTCTTTTGGCATTCCTGCGCGGGTTTGGCCACGGCTGGGAAATGCGAGGGGCCATGCTCAAGCCGCGTTTGGCATGTGGACAAGACATGAACCAGAGGTAAAAATAATGGAAACCGCCAGGAGCGGATCGACAATGGGGAAGTTTCGTATTTTCAGGTAATTATCATTGATTCCAGATCGTTGCTGTAACCAAATCTTGCGAATCAGGTTAAATTAAATAAAAAAACGCTTGCATCCGAGTCGCTTTTGGTCAGTATTCTACCTTAGGTTGCAGAAGATTACTGGTCAGGAGTTAATGTATGGATGCCTTTGCTTCAATGGATGCCCTCGTTCGCCAGAAATTGCGGACATGGCCGCAGCATCCGCCCGGTCTCAAGGATCATCACATGGGCGCTTACGGCGCCTGGATGCGTGCCCGCCCCGGTACATTGGACGATCCCGACCAGCCCCATCTCAAACTGCCCGGCTCCAACCGGCTTCGCACCCATCCGGACGGCCTCTGGCTTTGCTTCGGCGGCACCGAGGCCGATCCGTTCGTCGACATCTTCGCCATCGAGGCTTGCGGGTCTTATCCCAATCTGTTGGATAAGCGGTCACGCTTCGCGCCCTCCATGCACTCCATGCTCGCGGTGTGCTCGGCCGATTGGCTGATGCAGCCCGTCTCCGCCACCCATGCGATGCCGCGCTGGCGCTATACCGGCTTGTTGCGGCATCCCCCTGCCGCCCCGCTGGTCCTGCCGGTGCGCGATATCCGGGTGATGTACGCGCTGCGCCAGCGCCATTACGCGGCCTTCGCCGCCAGCCAGATTCCCCACGCCCACGAATTTTTCGCGCCGGTTTCGGCCATTATCGGGCCGGAGGGCTGGCAGCATCCGCCCTTGCGGGCTTTCATCGCCCGCACCTCTCCCCTCGCGAATTTTTTCGATTACGCGGGTGTATCGGCCGCCTGAGGGCGCCGCCGCTATGCGGCCATACCGGGCACCGGCCGGCCCTCGGCCAGCGCCTGGGCGAGGGAAGTGCCATCCAGCTCCGCGGCGATGGCATCGCGCACCCTGCGCATCACCCGGCGAATTTCGCAATTCTGCTCGTCGCGGCATTCATCGCAACGGCGATAATAATTGACCGAGACGCAGGCCAACGGCGCCAGAGGCCCATCCATGATGCGCACCACCTGGCCGAAGGTGATGAGATCCGCCGGCTTGGCGAGCGCATAGCCCCCGCCCCGCCCCCGCCGGGAGCGGACGAGGCCGTTGCGGTTGAGTTCCAGCAGAATGGCTTCCAGAAATTTACGGGGAAGATTTTCGCGCTCGGCGATCTCCGAGACCAGGAGCAGCTTGTCACTGGGCTCGCGCGCCAGCGCCATCAGCGCCAGAAGGGCGTATTTACATTTCTGGGACAGCATGAATATGGTCCTCGGCCGACGAAACCGGCGAATTCTACATCAGAGTAATCAGATAGGAAATATGTCTATCCCCATCGCGGCCAAGAAAAAGCCGGTTTTTGTATGCCCCATATCCTGCAAAGCAAGATTTTTCATTCTCCATAGGGTTACAGGGGTTGGCTAGGCGCCTGGGTGGCGCCGCGGCGCATCTGGCGCGGGCGGATGAGAAGCTGGGGGCGCTGATCGCCCGGGTCGGCCCGCTCGCGCCGCGCCCGCGCGAGGCCTCCGAGCCTTACCACGCGCTGCTCTCCGCCGTCGCGCATCAGCAGCTCCATGCCAACGCGGCGCTGGCCATTCTCGCGCGGCTGAAGGCGATGACGGGTGGCGCGCTGCCGGACCCTGCGGCGCTGCTCAGCTTGCCCGATGAGGCGCTGCGCGAATGCGGATTTTCGGGCGGAAAAATCGCGGCTTTGCGCGATATCGCCGCCAAGGCGGCGGACGGCACCATTCCCAGCCGCGCCCGTGCCAGCCGGCTCTCCGACGAGGCGCTGATCACCCGGCTCACGGCCATACGCGGCGTGGGGCGCTGGACCGTGGAGATGCTGCTGATTTTTACCCTTCGCCGCCGGGACGTGTTTCCCGTGGATGATTTCGGCGTGCGGGAGGGGTACCGCCTGGTGCATGGGCTGGCGGCCCAGCCCCGGCCGCGCGACCTCGCCGAAATCGGCCAGGCCTACGCCCCCCACCGCACCTTGGCCGCGCTTTATTTCTGGCGGGCGGCGGATGAGGCGAAAAAACCCGGCATGGCCTTGAGCAAAGCCTGAACCCGCCCGGCGGCTAACCCAGGCCCGCCAAGCCGAAGCGGCGGCGCGCGTCCTTCTTGCTGATGACGAGATCGGGGTTTTCCGGCTTCTTTTCGTCATCCGGGGCCATGAGCGCGGCGGGGTCGTCCGGCGGCAATTCCGCTTCCGGCTCCAGCTCGGTGACGATGCCTTCCTTTTCCAGCTTCAGCAGATGGGCGAGGACGTTGCGTTGCGCCGCTATTTTCAGCTTGGGGTCGAGCTTGTGGTAGAGCCGGGCGGCCAGGCTGGCCACGCTGGCGGTGCGCTGCGCCTTCATCGCGGTGAGAATGGCGCGCTCACGCATCTGCCGGTTGGCGAGCAGCGCCGCGGTGAGAAGCCGGGGCTCGCGCAGCAAGGGGCCGTGGCCGGAGAGGAAAAGATCGTCATCACGTTCCAGCAGCCGTTCGAGCGAACGGTAATAATCGCTCATGTCGCCATCCGGCGGGCTGACGATGGAGGAGGACCAGGACATGACGTGATCGCCGCTGAAGAGAATCTTCTCGCCATTCTCGCCATAATACTGGAAGCAGAGATGGTCCGGGGCGTGGCCGGGCGTGTAAACCGCGGTGAAGCCGCCGATGCGGGCGCCGTCGGCCAGTTTGATATCCGGCTGGATCCCTGGATTGCCGGGCGCCTCATAGGCCGCGACCTTGGCGCTGGTCGCCTGCCGCAACATATTCAGCGCCCCGTAATGGTCCTTATGGGCGTGAGTGAGGAGGATCAGCGCGACCGGCGTGCCATTCGCCGCGGCGAGGATATCCCGCACATGCGCCGGATCGTCCGGGCCGGGATCGATGACCACGAGGCCGGATTCATCCTCGATCAGATAGGTATTGGTGCCATGATAGGTCATCACGCTGGGATTGTCGGCGACGACGCGGCGTATGCCTGGCAATACATCAAGAGCGGCGCCGCGCGGCGGCGGCGGTTCGGAAAGAAAACCCATGGCGCCATCATGCGCAGCGCGTAAGGTTTAGGCAACCATCCTGCCGCGAAAAATCTACCCGAAAGTAGGAAACCCTACCCGTAAGTATAGGCCAGCCACATCCCCGCCAGAACCAGCGCGGCGCAGCCCAGCCCCAGCAACAGGGGAAGGATCCCGCCGCCCCGGCGCGCGCGGCTGACGCGCGGGCGCGTCCGGCGGGGAGGATTTTTTGATAAATCTTTCACTTTCATAATATTGCGCCTCCATCTTGCGATGGCATCCTTGCATTTCCATTGGAATTATGCGCCTTATATTTCTCTGAATGCAACAAAAACCCACAAACCCGGCGAGCGCGCCGCGCGAATCGACTCGCTAGCGAGGTCGGTTAAGTTGGACGCCATGACGCCGCCCGACCCCGATGCCGCCCTGCGCGCCAATTTCCGCCGGCATCAGCGAATCGCTTCCGGCCTGCTGCTGCTCATGGCCGCCCTGGCCGTGGCGAGTTATTGGCTGCCGCCCTCGGGCTGGACCCTGCTGCTGCGGGACGCCGCCAAGGCGGGGTTCATCGGCGGAGTGGCGGATTGGTTCGCGGTCACCGCCTTGTTCCGGCATCCGCTGGGGCTGCCGATTCCCCATACCGCCATACTCCCCGCCCAGAAGCAGCGCCTCGGCGACGCGCTGGGGCGGTTCGTCGCTAACCATGTTTTTACCGAGGCGGATCTCCGCAAATTTCTCGGAACTCTCGATTCCGCGGCGATTCTGCGGCGTTTTTTGAGCGATCCCGCCGCCGCCCGCCCCTTGGCCGAGGCCCTGGCCAGGATGCTGCCCAGGCTACTCGCCAGCATAGAGGATGGCCGCGCCCGCCGCCTGGCCAAGCGGCTGCTGCCCAAGCTGGTGAGCGGGCGCGCCGCCGGGGCCGTGGTGGCGCGGGCCCTTACCGGGCTGGTGGAGGGCGGACGGCATCAGGAAATGTTCTCCTTTCTGCTCAACCAGGTGAAGGAATTGCTGGCGGCGCGGGAGGAGAGCCTGCAAGAGGCGATCAAGGAGCGCGTGGCCGAGCATGGCGGCAAGCTGGTGGGCTGGGCGATCGGCGCGGCCATCGCCCGCCGGGTGCTAGCCGCCGTGAACCACGAATTGGACAAGGTGAATCCCGATTCCTCGGAGATCCGCGAGGCGTTCGATGAATGGGTCCGCGCGGAGATTCGGAAATTCGAAACCGACCCGGAACGGGCGGCCGAATTGAGCCAGGCGCTCAAATCCGCGCTGGCGCATGAATCGGTGCAGGCCTGGGTGTGGGATGTGTGGTCGCGGCTGCGCCGCGCCCTGGAGCTGGACGCCGCCAACCCGCATGGCCGCTCGGTCGCGGTGATCGAGGCGGCGCTGGGTAATCTGGCGGAGGTGCTGGGCCAGGATCCGGCGGCCCAGTCCCGGCTGAACCAGGCCGTGCAGACCATGATTCTGCGCCTGCTGCCCAGCGCCCAGGCGGAGGGGGCGAAATTCATCGGCCAGGTGGTGGGGGCGTGGGACGCCAGGACGATCACCGAGAAGCTGGAGCTGCGCGTCGGCAAGGATCTGCAATATATCCGGGTGAACGGCACGCTGGTCGGGTTTCTGCTCGGCGCGGCGCTGCACCTGCTGTTCCGTTACCTGCCGGTTCCCCCCGGCTGATCACACGATGCGGGTGCGCAGCGCGCCCACCCCCGCGATCTCGCCATGCAGCGCGTCGCCGCGCCGGAGCGGGCCCACCCCTTCCAGCGTGCCGGTGAAGATGAGATCCCCCGCCGCCAGCCGCACCAGGCGGGAGAGGTGGGCGATGATCTCCGGCACCGGCCAGATCTGGTCGGCGAGATCGCCCTCCTGCCGCGCCGCGCCATTCACGCGCAGCGCGATGCGCCCGGCGCGGGGATGGCCGATACGCGCGGCGGGGGCAATATCGCCGATGGGGGCGGAGGCGTCGAAGCCCTTAGCCATGTCCCAGGGCCGGCGCGCGGCCTTGGCCTCGTCCTGCAAATCCCGCCGGGTGAGATCCAACCCCACCGCATAGCCGAAAACCAGATCCAGGGCGCGCTCCGGGGCGATCCCGGCGCCGCCGGCGCCGAGCGCGACCACCAGCTCGATTTCATGATGGAGGTTGGCCGTGGCGGGCGGATAGGGCGTGTCCGCCCCGGCGATGACCAGCGCATCGGCGGGCTTGGTGAAGAAGAAGGGCGGCTCCCGCTCCGGGTTACCGCCCATCTCCCGCGCATGGGCGGCATAATTGCGCCCAACGCAGAAAACGCGGCGGACGGGAAACAGCCCCGCCCCATCCGTGACGGGCACGGCGCTACGGGGCGGCGGCGGGAAAACGTAATCGGTCATCGGGCTCCTCCAAAACTTGAGATGCTGGGCGGGGCTGGGTTAGAGAGAGGCATGAAATCCCTGCTCGCCGCTTGTATCCTCGCTCTCGCTCCCGCCGCCGCCTGGGCCGCGGGGCCTACCCCACTCGGCCCCAATGGCGGCCAGCATGGCGCCTGGATCGCCGCCACCTATGGCAGCGGCGACGGCAAGGTCTGCTATGCCTTCACTCGCGTGCAAAGCTCAAAGCCCGCCATCCAGTCCCGCGGCAAAGTGATGCTGACCGTGACCGAGCGCAAGGGCTCGCGCGACGAGGTGTCCATCGCCGCCGGGTACATTTACCCCAAGGACGCCAAGGTGACCCTGACCGTGGGGAGCAAGAGCTTCGATTTTTATACCGATCAGGATTTCGCTTTCACCGCCTCCGGCAAGGATGCGGTGGCCGCCTTCCAGGCGGGCGACGGCGCCACTGTGACCGGGCCGGGGCCGAGGGGCAAGATCACCGTCACCGACCAGTTTTCCCTCGCCGGGTTTTCCGACGCCTATAAAGCGATCACCACCGCGTGTCCGTGAACCTCGACCTCACCGCCGCCGAGCGCGAGCGGATTCTCGCCAAGGCCGCGCATTTCGCGCCGCCGCCGCACATGCTGGCGGATGGGCGGCGCGATCTCGCCGGCCTCTCGCGCGAGGAGCTGGCAGCGGAGGTAGCGGAGATCGGCGAGCCGCCCTTCCGCGCCAAGCAATTATGGCATTGGATCTATCATCAGGGCGTGCGGGATTTCGCCGCGATGTCGAACATCGCGCGGCCCTTGCGGGAAAAACTGGCGGCGCGCTTTGTCATCGGGCGGCCGGAGGTGGCGGCGGACCAGCTCTCCAAGGACGAGACACGTAAATTCCTGTTCCGCTTCCGGGATCACGAGGCGGTGGAGACCGTCTACATCCCCGACCGGCGCGAGGATCGCGGCGCGGTCTGCCTGTCCTCCCAGGTGGGCTGCACACTTTCCTGCCGTTTCTGCCATACCGGCACGCAGCGCCTCACCCGCAACCTCTCCGCCGCCGAGATCGTCGGCCAGTTCATGGCCGCGCGGGACGCCTATGGCGAATGGCCGAGCCCCAAGGGGGACACGCCGCGCCTGCTCTCGACCATCGTGCTGATGGGCATGGGCGAGCCGCTCTATAATTACGAGAATGTCGCCAAGGCGATGAAGATCGTCATGGATGGCGAGGGCATCGCCTTGTCGCGGCGGCGGATCACCCTTTCCACCTCTGGGGTGGTGCCGATGATGGACCGCGCCGGCGCGGAGCTAGGTGTGAATCTCGCCATCTCCCTGCATGCGGTGCGCGATGATCTGCGCGACGAGCTGGTGCCGCTCAACCGCAAATACCCCATCCGCGACCTTATCGCCGCCTGCCGCCGCTATCCCGGCGCGTCCAACGCCCGCCGCATCACCTTCGAATACATCATGCTGAAGGGCATCAATGATTCAGAGGCGGACGCGCGCGAGTTGGTGCGGCTGATCGCCGGGCTGCCCGCCAAGGTCAATCTGATCCCGTTCAACCCCTGGCCTGGTTCCTCCTACGCGCCCTCCACCCCGGAGGCGTTGAGGAAATTCGCCGCCATCGTCATGCAGGCGGGCTATGCCTCGCCCATCCGCGCTCCGCGCGGGCGCGACATCCTCGCCGCCTGTGGCCAGCTTAAAAGCACGATGGCAAGCCAGGCCGCCGAATAAGGCCTCCTCTTTTCTTCCTCCCGCCCTAAAAAGGCCGTCTCTCCTTCCTTAACTTTCCCAGCACCGCGCGGCTGGCGCGCGGCGGTTTGGCCTGGTGGGAAGAAAAGGGGGTTGGGAATGGGCGTGTATCTGGTCAGCGGCGGGGCGCGGGGCATTGGCGCGGAGATCGCGGCGCGGCTGCACCGGGACGGGCACCGGGTGGTGGTGGCCGATAAGGTGAAGCCGGAGGCGAGCCCCGCCCGGGCGGTGATGTGCGATGTCTCCTGCCCGCTGCAGGTTGCCAGCCTGATGACCGGGATAGAGACGATCGAGGGGCGGCTTGATGGCATGGTCTGCAATGCCGGTTTCATGATCCGCAAGCCGATCGAGGATCTAACGCCGGAGGAATGGCACAGCGTGCTCGCCACCAACCTCACCAGCGCGTTTCTGCTGGTGCGGGCCGGGCTGGCGATGTTGCGCGCCGCGAGGGGAGCGGTGGTGACCATCGCCTCCACCCGGGCGCATATGTCGGAGCCGGACACGGAATCCTATGCCGCCTCCAAGGGCGGCCTCCTGGCGCTCACCCATGCCCTCGCCATCAGCCTGGGGCCGCTGGTGCGGGTGAATTGCATCTCGCCCGGCTGGATCGATACCGGGCATGACCCGGTGCGCCCGCAAGACCATGCCCAGCATCCGGCCGGGCGGGTCGGCCAGCCGCGCGATATCGCCAGCCTCGCCGCCTATCTGCTCAGCCCCGAGGCGGGGTTCATCACCGGGGCCGAATTCATCGCCGATGGCGGCATGACGCGGAAAATGATCTATCTGGAGTAAGGCCAGTCAGGCCGCGCCCTTCGGCCAGCGGCGGTGCAGCCAGAGCCAGGAGCCGGGCTGGCGGCGGATCCAGCTCTCCACCCTCCCGTTCATCGCCGTGGTCAGCGCCACGGCGTCCGCCTGCTTGTCGCCCGAATCCGGCAAGGGCAGCGCCGGTTCGTAGATCAGCCGCAAATGGGCGGGGCCGAGCCGCTCGGAATAGACGGGAAAGACCGGGCAGCGGAATTTGAGGGCGAAATTGGCCAGGGCGTCCATGGTTTTGGCCGGCTTGCCGAAAAACGGCACCAGCAGCCCGGTATCCAGCTTCTGGTCCACCAGCAGGCCGAGCGCGCCGCCCTGGCGCATCCAGCCATAGGCGGCGCGGGCGCCGCTGGCGCCCTTGGGGAACATCGTCACCTTGCGCTGGAAATTCGCCTCGCGCAGGCGGAGAATCATCTGGTTGACGAGCGGGTTGGAGGCGGCGCGGTACATGAAGCCGACATCGACGCCCCGGGCATAGGCCGAGGGGGGCAGCACCTCCCAATTGCCCATATGGGCGGTGAAGAAAATGATCGGCTTGCCGGGGCTGAGCAGCGGGGCGACATTCTCCTCCCAGCCTATCACCGCGTAGCCGGGGCCGGGCGCGCCCTCCGGGATCTCATGCAGATCGCCGAGCCGCACAAGCTCGCCGGCGGTCTGTCCGAGGTTTTCCCACGCCTCGCGCATGATGCGCCGCCGCGCCGGCGCGTCCAGCTCCGGCATGGCGAGGCGCAGATTGCGGATTGCCACCCGCGACACCGGCAGCAGCGGGCCGAGCGTGCCCGCCACCGCTTTGCCGAGCCGCGCCGCGCCGGTGGGCGAGAAACGGGAGAGCAGGCGGATCAGCCCCGCCACCAGCGCCGCCTCCGCCCGCTGGCCGTAAGAAGGGCGCGGCGCGGTCATGCGTTGAGCACGGCCTCCAGCGCCGCCTCATCCTCCCAGAACAGCCGGGCATGCACCACCAGGCTGGCGGCGCGCAGGCTGGGCGGCAGCTTGACGAAATCCTTGGCGGTGGTGACGAGCCGCGCGCCGGTATTCGCCGCCTCGGCCAGCAGGGCGAAGACCTCCCGCGCCGCGTAGACGTGATGGTCGGGATAGGCGTGGCTGCTCACCAGCTCCGCCCCCAGCGAGATGACCGAGCGGAAGAATTTTTCCGGCCTGCCGATGCCGGCGAAGGCGATGACCGGCCGCCGCCCGAGCGGCTCCACGCATTCCGGCAGCAGGGCGGCGCGCAGCACGGGCAGGCCGGGTGGCAGCAAGGCGAGCGCGCCCGTCTCGTCATTGCCGATGAGCACCGCCGCCTCGCAGCGCCGCGCCGCCGCCGCCGCAGGCTCGCGCAGCGGCCCGGCGGGAAGCAGCAACCCGTTGCCGAAGCCATAGCCGCCATCGATGACCAGCAGGGAGACGTCCTTGCGCAAGGCGGGGTTCTGCAATCCGTCATCCATGACGATGGCGGTGGCTCCCTCCGCCAGGGCCAGCCGCGCCCCGGCGGCGCGGTCGCGGGCCAGGATGGTGGGCGCGGCCTCGGCCAGCAGCAGCGCCTCATCACCCACCTCCTGGGCGGAATGGATGCCGGGCTCGACCTGCACCGGCCCGGTTAGCGCGCCGCCATACCCCCGGGTGAGGGCGAAGGGCCGGCCGGGCAGGCGGCTCAGCACATCCAGCGCCACGATGGTCTTGCCCGCGCCCCCCACCCCGGCATTGCCGACGCAGATGGTGCGGATGCCGATGGAGACGCCAGCCCGCCTCATCCGCCGCGCGGTGGCGAGGCGGGTGGCGAGGCCGAAGGGCCTGAGCAACTGGGCGGCGGGACCGCGGCGGGTCCAGAATTCCGGGGCTTTCATGGCGGCGGCTCTAAAATGAGCCTTGCGAGACGATCCGGCAACCGTTGCGAATCAGGAAAGGCCGCCGCCGCCCGCTGCCCCGCCTGCCGCGCCGCCTCCGGCTCCGCCAGCCAGGCCCGCGCCGCCTGGACCAGCCCCCGCGTATCCGCGACCTGGACGAGTGCTCCCGCCGCGTGCAGCCGGGCGGCGGCCTCGGCGAAATTCTCGATATGCGGGCCGCAAATCACCGCCCGGCCGAGCAGGGCGGGCTCGACGATATTATGGCCGCCTGACCCCGCGAGGGAATTGCCGATGAAGGCGAAAGGGGTGGCGCGGAAGAGCAGCCCGAGCTCCCCCAGCGTGTCCGCGACATAGACGCGCCCAGGCTGAGGCGGCTGGCCGAGGGCGCGGCGGGGCGCGGCCCCGCATAAAGCCGCGACCTCCGCCCCGCGCTCCGGATGGCGGGGGGCAAGCAGGGTCACCAGCCCTGGAAATTCAGCCGCCAGCGCCTGATGGGCGGCGTGGATGAGCGCCTCCTCGCCGGGATGGGTGCTGGCCGCCAGCCAGGCCGGTTGCGGCAGAGCGGCGGCGAGGCGGGCCAAGGCGGCGTCATCGCAGGGCAGCGGCGCGGCGGCGAATTTGAGATTGCCCCATTCCAGCACCCTCTCCGCGCCGAGGGCGCGGAAGCGGGCGGCGTCCTCTGCCGATTGGGCGTGCAGGGCGGCGAAGCCGCGCAGCAGCGCCCGCGCCGGGCCGGGGGCGGCGCGGCGCCAGTTGCGGGCCGAGGCGGCGGAGATACGGCCGTTGAGAAGAAAACGGGAAATGCCCCGCGCATCGCAGGCGCGCAGCAGGTTGGGCCAGATCTCGCTTTCGAGAAACACCGCTCTCGCCGGCCGCCAATGATCAAGAAACCGCGCCGCCCAGCCCGGCACGTCCAGCGGGGCGAATTGGTGCAGCGCCCCCGCCGGCAGCCGCGCCGCCGCCAGCCGGGCGGAGGTGAGCGTGCCGGTGGTGAGCAGAACCGGCCCATGCGCGGCGAGACGGGCGAGCAGAGGCAAGGCGGACATCGTCTCGCCGACACTGGCGGCATGGACCCAGACCAGCGGGCCGGGCGGGCGGGCGAGGCTGGCATGGCCCTCCCGCTCCTTGAGCCGGGCCGGGTCCTCCTTGCCGCGCGCCGCGCGCCGCCGCAGCATCCGCCGCAGGGCGGGAGCGGCCAGAGAGGCCGCGCCGCCATAGAGCGTCAGCCTCATTCACGCACCTCCAGCCAGGCCCGGGCCCGCGCCGCGTCGAGCGCCGCCTCGATCTCTGGCAGCGCTGACCGCCAGCCCTGGCGCGGCACCGCGATGGGCGGGCCGCAGACCAGAGCGACGCGCCCGAAGGGCAGCGGCACCCGCATCTGGTCCCAGCTTTGCCACAAAGTGACGAAGCGGCTGGCGGCGGCGGCGCAGGGCAGAATGCGCGCGCCGGTCAGCCCGGCCAAGGCGGCGACTCCGGGGGCAGCGCGGCGGGCCGGCCCGCGCGGGCCATCCGGGGTGATGCCGATATGGCCGCCGCCCTCAAGCACGCGCACCAGCTCGCGCGTGCCCGCCGCGCCGCCGCGCGTGCTGGACCCCGAGACCACCCCCATGCCGAGGCCGCGCGCGATGTTGCCGATGAGCTGGCCATCCCGGTGGCGGCTGGCCAGCACCGATGCCGGGCGGGTCATGCCCACGCGCCTCGCCTCCCGCCAGAGCAGCTGCATGCAGGGCAGCGTTTCGTGCCAGAAGGCGGCGATCATCGGCGCGCCCCGCGCCAGCAGGAGGAGATTTTCCCGCCCCGCGATGCGCGGGCCGGCCTGCAAACGCAAGGCCGTGTGGATATACCAGGCGAGGGCGCGGGCCGCGGCCGCCTGGATGGGCGCGGATTTGAGGAAGGAGGCCACCCGGCGCGGGTAGCACCAACCGCTTATGGGGGCCAGCCGCCTTTAGCCGCCATCCATGGCCATCAGCCATTCGCGGTCCAGCGCCGCGTTGAACTCCGCGCCGAACAAGACGACATAGGCCGTGATGTAGAACCACATCATCAGGCCGATGAGGGTGGCGAGCGGGCCATAGGTGGCGCTGTAGGCGGCGAAATGGCCGACATAAAACCCGAAGGCCCAGCTCGCCGCCATCCAGGCCACGGTGGCGATGGCCGCCCCGGGGGCGTAGAAAATCCGGTCATTGCCCGCCGGGCCGAACCGGTAGAGCAGCCCCAGCGCTCCGATGACGAAACCGACGAGCGTGGCGAAGCTGATGAGCCCGGCGAGAAACTGCATGCTGGACGGCAGGCCGAGAAAGGCGAGCGCGATGGGCAGAAACACGAGGAAACCGATGGCGAGGATGACGCCGATCACCGCGACCAGGGTCATGGCGAGGGAGACGATCTGAAAACGGATCATGTCGCGCGTCTCCTCCTCCCGGTAGGCGAGGGTGAGGGCGTTCAGCACGGATTTGGTGCCGGTGGAGGAGGACCAGAGCGACAAGGCGAGGGAGACGGCAAAGGACAGGCCCAGCCCTTTGGCAGGCTGGGAGACGAGACTTTGGATACGCTGGGAGATGAGATTATAGACATCCGGCGGCATGAAGCCGCGCAGGTAATGGAGCTGCGGCTGCACCGTATCCGGGTTGAAGACCAGCCCGTAGAGCGAAATGAGCATGGTAATGGTGGGGAACAGCGCCAAGGTGGCATAAAAGGCGCAGCCCGCCGCCACCAGCGAGACGCGTTGCGAGGCCGCTTCCTGAAAGGCCGAAACGAATGCCCGTTTGAGCAGCGGGGCGTGGGCGCGGTCGAACAGCTTGGCCAGCATCCTTTCCAATTGAGGGATTCATGCCCGCCAATCAATCGGCGTAAACGATAACGTAACCGCACTGTTATGCGCCTCACCCGGCGAGCAGAAACGCCTTGATGCGCGCCTGGCTCTCGTAATCCATCAACGCCGGGGCGTGACCCGCATCCGCCACCACGTAGCCCTCCGCACCCTCCTTCAGCATCCGCTCATAGGTGTCCGGCAGCAGCAGATCGCTATGGGCGCCGCGAATCACCAGGCGCGGCAGGTGGATCATGCCCCAGAGCGGCCACATATCCACATCCATCGGCACCGCCGCGCGCATCGGCTCGATGATTTTCGGGTCGTAATGCAGGGCGAACCCGCCCTGCCCCGCCGGGTCTGGCACCGGACGGGCGGAATAGCGGGCCAGATGCTCCCATTGCTCATCCGAGAGCTTGCCGAACGGCGCGTGCACCTGGCGGATATGATCCGTGAGCGCCGCCATCGTGGGGAAACGCTCCGGGGCGGAGGACATATAATCGCGGATGCGGGCGAGAGCGCCGCCGGGGATGAAGGGACCGATATCGTTGAGCACCAGCCGGGTGACGGGGGTGTTCTGGGCGGCGGCGATCATCATCCCGCAGATACCGCCCAGCGAGGTGCCGATCCAGGCGACGGGCCTGTTGATTTGCGCCAGGAGATGGGCGAGCGCCACCACATAGGTGGGCGGCTGATAGGCGAGACCATCCGCCAGCCACTCGGATTTGCCGCGCCCCGGCAGGTCGGGGCAGATGACGTGGAAACGGTCGGACAGAGCCTCGGCCAGCGGGTCGAAATCCCGGCCGGTGCGGGTGAGCCCGTGGACGCAGACCACGGGCGGGGCGGCCGGATTGCCGAACTCGGCATAAGCCATTTTGTAAAAACGCGTGCCAAAGAGATAATTGACCGAACCCGCCCGCGGCATGAAAGGCTCCTTTCCGCTTGTGCTGAAATTCCGCTTCTGGCCATAAAGGATGCCACCCGGCCTCACAACCAGCCGCGCCGCTCTTGCGCTGGGGCCGGGAACGGGGGCAGATTCGCGGCCATGAGCCAGATGCTGTATTATCCCCCGTCCCCGCCGCCGGAGGACGCCCTGTTCCAGGGGGTCATTCTCCGCCGCTGCATCGCCTGGCTGCTGGACATAATCGGCATGGCGCTGTTCGGCTGGGCGCTGATCGTGGCCATTGCCATTTTTGGCGTCCTGACCCTGGGCTTCGGCTGGCTCGCCTTTCATATCCTGCCATGGCTGCCGCTGGTCTATTACACGCTGCTGGTTGGCGGCACCGGCGCCACCCCCGGCCAGCGCCTGGCCGGGCTGGCGGTGCGGCAGGATGCGGGTTTGGCGCCCCCCACCATGGCCCAGGCCCTGGTCTGGTCGCTGCTGATGTGGCTGAGCTACGCCCTGGCGGGGCTGCCCTTTCTGCTGGTCTTCTTCAACCCCCGCCACCGTGCCGGGCACGATCTGCTTTCCGGCCTCGTGCTCGTGCGGGCCGCGCCGGTTTTTTATTGACGCGGCGCGCCCGCCGCCCAAACATCGAGGCCAGATGAGCTTCAAGCCCGCCCGGAGACCGCAATTCTTCTATACCACCACCCCCCTGCCCTGCCCCTATGTGCCGGGGCGGACCGAACGCAAGGTGGTGACGGAACTCTCCGGCGTGCATGCGGAAACGCTGCATGACCGGCTCTCGCGCGGGGGGTTCCGGCGCAGCCACAACATCGCCTATGCGCCGGTCTGCCCCGGCTGCAACGCCTGCCTGCCCATCCGCATCCGGGCGCGGGAATTTAAGCCGGATCGCACCCAGCGCCGGATCGAGCGCCGCAACGCCGATTTGCTGGCGCGGGAGATGCCGCCGCGCGCCACGGCGGAACAATACGCGCTGTTCCAGGCCTATCAGCGCGCCCGCCATGGCGAGGGCGACATGTCCACCATGAGTTTTTACGATTACCGGGCCATGGTCGAGGATACGCCGATCGAGACCTCCCTGGTGGAGTTCCGCCTGCCCGGCGGGCGGCTCATCGGGGCGTGCCTGACCGACCGTCTGAACGACGGACTCTCCGCGGTGTACAGCTTCTTCGAGCCGGAGCTGAACCCGCGCTCGCTGGGGAGCTACGCGATCATCTGGCTGGCGCGCCGGGCCGTGGAACTGGGACTCGACCATGTCTATCTCGGCTATTGGGTCGAGGACAGCCGCAAGATGAGCTATAAAGCCCATTTCCACCCCAGCGAGGTTCTGCGCGGCGGTCAGTGGCGCCCCCTGGCGGAGCTAGCACCGCGCGCCGGGGCGCTGGCCACCCCGGCCTGAGCCGCGCTTTGCCAGATGCCGGGGGCGGGCCTATGCTGCCGGCATGAACAGCGAAGACTACGCGAAACGCCTGCGCCAGTTGCAAATAGAACTCGTCAAGCTGCAACGGCATGTGATCGCCGCCGGGTTGAAGCTGCTGCTGATCCTGGAGGGGCGCGACGGCGCCGGCAAGGACGGCACGATCAAGCGCATCACCGAGCATCTCTCCCCGCGCGACATCCGTGTCGTGGCGCTGCCGAAACCATCCGATGTTGAAACGACGCAATGGTATTTCCAGCGCTACGTGCGGCATCTGCCGGCGGCCGGCGAAATGGTGTTCTTCAACCGCTCCTGGTACAACCGCGCCGGGGTTGAGAAGGTGATGGGTTTTTGCACCTTGAGCCAGTATCATGAATTCATGCGCACCGTGCCGGTGTTCGAGGGGATGCTGGCCGAATCCGGTATCCTGGTAGTGAAATATTATCTTGATATCGACCGCGAGGAGCAGAAGAGGCGGCTGGAGGCGCGGCGCAAGGACCCGCTGAAGCAATGGAAGATCAGCCCGATCGACGAGCAGGCCCTCCAGCATTTCGACGATTACACCGAGGCGCGCGACGCCATGCTGCTGGGCACGGACAGCGCCGCGGCCCCCTGGATGGTGGTGCGCGCGGATGACAAGAAAGCCGCCCGTCTCGCCGTCATCGCCGATCTCATCACCCGGATCGATTACAAGGAGCACAAGCCGCACGAGGTGGACCGGCAGATCATCCGCCATTTCGACGAAAGCTGCCTGACCAACGGGATGCTGGCGCGTTGAAGCCCGGTTTGGAGGAGATCCTCGCCGCGGTGAACTTCAACGCCGAGGGGTTGGTGGCCGCCATCGCCCAGCAGCACGAGACCGGCGAGGTGCTGATGCTGGCCTGGATGAATGAGGCGGCGCTGAGCGAGACCCTGCGCACCGGCCGGGTCTGCTATTTCTCCCGCTCGCGCGGGCGGTTGTGGCGCAAGGGCGAGACCTCCGGCCAGACGCAGCGACTCGTGGAGCTGCGAATCGACTGCGACGGCGACGCGCTATTGCTGCTGGTCGACCAAACCGGCGTGGCCTGCCACACCGGGCGGCGCAGTTGTTTTTACCGCGCGGCGCGCGGCGGAGGGCTGGTGGAGACCGCCCCGCCGGAGATCAGCCCGGCGGCGCTTTACCCGCCCCCTTGATCCGGATACGGGAATGCGGCGAAATAGGTTGAAGAAAATTTAGGGAGTTGGCTCATGCCCTTTAGACCGCCAGGATTGCCCGCCTCGCGCCCGCTGCTCGCCGCCGCCGTTCTGGTTCTCGGCCTGGGGGCGCTGGCCTTGAGCCGCCTGGCCACGGCCGCCGACACCGCCAATTATCCGGCGGCCTCGCTCACCGCTCCCACCGACCAGGCGGCGCTGATCGCCCGGGGTAAATATCTGGCCACCGCCGCCGATTGCATGCCCTGCCATACCGGCCCCGGCCACGCACCCTATTCCGGCGGGCTGGTTCTCGCCACGCCATTCGGCGGCCTCGCCTCGCCCAACATCACTCCGGACAAGGCGACAGGGATCGGCAACTGGACCGACCGCCAGTTTTACGAGGCGGTGCATGACGGCATCGCCCCCGGGCACGAATACGCGGTGTTTCCGAAATATCTCTATCCGGCCATGCCCTTCACCTCCTACACCATGCTGTCCTATCAGGATGTGATGGCCATCAAGGCCTATCTGTTCTCGCTGGCGCCGGTCTCGGCCCCGCCCGTGGCCAATTCGCTCAGCTTCCCCTTCAATCAGCGTCCGGTGCTGCTCGGCTGGCGGATGCTGTTCTTCAAGGCGGGGCCGATGAAGATGAACCCGGCCTGGGACGAGCATATGAAGAACGGCGCCTATCTGACCGAGGCGCTTGGCCATTGCGGCGAATGCCACACCCCGCGCAACCTGATGGCGGCGATGATTTCCAGCCGGGCCTATGCGGGCGCGCCGATCGATAATCTCTTCGCCCCCAATATTTCCTCCGACAAGACCTATGGCGTCGGCGGCTGGAACAGGGACGATCTCGTCGCCTACCTGCATGATGACGGCAACATGGTGAAGGGCTCGCCCTATGGGGCCATGGGCGACATGACCGATAATTCCACCAGCCTGCTGCCGGTCTCCGATATCCAGGATATCGCCGCCTATCTCCAGACCGCCACCAAGCCGCAGGTGACGCCGCCCGGCAAGCCGGTGGCGCAGGCCAGCGCCTCCATCGCCCGGGGGGAGACGCTGTATGGCGCGAATTGCGCCGCCTGCCACGGGGGGAATGGCGCGGGGATGGGGCCGAAAAACGTACCCAATCTCGCGGGCAATGATTCCGTCACCGCCGAGAAACCCTATAACGTCATCGGTGCGGTGCTGGGCGGGCTTGGACGCTGGTCGGATCAAGGCCCGCAAATGCCCGCCTTCGGCGCGCAATTCAGCGACCAGCAGATCGCCGATATCAGCAATTACGTCCGCACCGCCTGGAACAATAAAGGCAGCCCCGACGCCACCCCGGCGATGGTCTATAGCCTGCGCGCCCTCGGCAATTTGCCGCCCGCCGCGAGCCAGGCGGCGGATGAGCTGGGCTGCCCGCGCATCTCCCAGGCGGGGGGGACGGATACGGTGGCGGACCCCGGCAATGGCCTGCTCGGCATCTTTGCGGGCGCGACGCCGGCGACGCTGCCCAACCGCACCCGTGAACTGGTCGCCGCGTTGCGCGCGAATAACAGCTCGGCCAGCCCCGCCGACCTCACCAACACGCTGGTGGCGGCCTATTGCCCGGTATTGGCGCAGACGCCGGGGGTGAGCCTGGCGGACAAGCGCGCCGCGCTGAAACATTTCATCGCCGCGGCGCAACCACTGCTGACCGCGCCCTGAACCGGGGTCGCGGGGGGCTTGGCAGGGGCAAGGCGGGCGGACATTCTGCCCTGCCATGACCAGGATTTTCATCATCGCCGGGGAAGCGAGCGGCGACGTGCTGGGGGCGCGGCTGATGGCGGCGCTGCGCGAGGCACGCCCAGACCTGCATTTTTCCGGCATTGGCGGCGCGCGTATGGCGGCGGCGGGGCTCGCCTCGCTCTTTCCCATGCAGGATCTCGCGGTGATGGGTCTGGCGGAAATTCTCCCCCGGCTCGGCCTGCTGCGGCGGCGGCTGGCCGAGACCCTGGCCGCCATCCGGGCGGCGGCGCCGGAGATTCTCGTCACCATCGACAGCCCCGGCTTCTGCCTGCGGGTGCTGCGCGCCATTGGCCCCGGCGGGCCGAAGCGGGTGCATTATGTCGCGCCGCAGGTCTGGGCCTGGCGCCAGGGGCGGGTGCGGCATTTTCCCGGGCTGTGGGACGAACTGCTCTGCCTGCTGCCCTTCGAGCCGGAATTCTTCGCCCCGCATGGGCTGAACCCGGTCTTCACCGGCCATCCGGTACTGGAATCCGGGGCGGACCGGGGCGATGCCGCCCGCTTCCGCGCTAGGCACAAGCTGCCGGCTGAGGCGGTGCCGGTGGTGCTGATGCCGGGTTCGCGCGCCACGGAGACCGGACGGCTGTTGCCCATTTTCCGCCAGACCCTGGAGTTGCTGCGCCCGCAAATCCCCGCTTTGGCGCCAGTGGTGGCGGCGGCTTCTGGCATCGACGGAGTGGTGGCGGCGCATGCGGAGCAATGGCCGGTGCGGCCCATCATCATCCGCGAGGCAGACGAGCGTTACGACGCTTTTGCCGCGGCGCGGGCGGCGCTGACCAAATCCGGCACCTCGACCCTGGAACTGGCGATGGCGGGCGTGCCGATGGCGGTGACCTACCGGGTCAACCCGGTTTCCGCCGCGCTGGGCCGCCGCCTGATCAAGGTGCCCCATGTGGCGATGATCAATCTGCTCGCCAAACGGGCGCTGGTGCCGGAACTGCTCCAGGCGGATTGCCGCCCGGACATGCTGGCCGGCACGGTGCTGGGGCTGCTGCGCGACCCGGCCCAGGTGGCGGCCCAGCGCGCCGGGTTTGGCCATGCCCTGGCCAGCCTGCGTCCGCCCCAGGGCACGGCCTCCGCCGCCGCGGCCCGCGCGGTTTTGCGCGTGCTGGCGGGCGAGCGCGCTTGAATCCGGCGCTCGCCCAACGGGCCGGGGTCGCAAAGGGCGAGGGTCGTGTACCGGCGGCCATAGCGCTCACCGAAAGCGGCAAGACTGAAATGGCGGATGGGGTGGGATTCGAACCCACGGAAGTCTTGCAACTTCGCTGGTTTTCAAGACCAGTGCCTTAAACCGCTCGGCCACCCATCCTTAGTGCCGTGACGAAAGATGCGGATTTATGAGAACCGCCGCCTCCGGTCCCATCGGCCGTACTTCCGGGCTGTCCCCTTTCCTCCCTCTCTCTCACGCGGTCAAGCGCACGCCGAGCCGCCCGGCCAGGTCCTGGATGAACTGCCAGGCCACCCGGCCCGAGCGGCTGCCGCGCGTGACCGACCATTCCACCGCCGCGGCGCGCAACTCCTCCTTCGTCACCGGCAGGCTGTAATACGCGGCATAGGCCTCGATCATGTCGAAGAATTGCTGCTGGTCGCCATTATGGAAGCCAAGCCATAGCCCGAACCGGTCCGAGAGGGAGACGGCCTCCTCCACCGCCTCGCCGGGATTGATGGCGGTCGAGCGCTCGTTTTCGATCATGTCCCGCGGCATCAGATGGCGGCGATTCGAGGTGGCATAGAACAGCGCGTTATCGGGACGGCCCTCTATGCCGCCATCAAGCACGGATTTCAGGGCCTTATAATCGCCATCCCCTTTCTCGAAGGAAAGATCGTCGCACAGAATGAGGGCGCGGCGCGGCGTCTGCCGGAGCAGGCTCAGAAGCCCGGGCAGGCTGCCGATATCCTCGCGGTGGATCTCGATCAGCGCCAGCGCGCCGGGGCGGCGCCGGTTGGCCTCGGCATGGACGGCCTTGACCAGGGAGGATTTGCCCATGCCGCGCGCCCCCCACAGCATGGCGTTATTGGCGGGCAAGCCCTCAGCGAAGCGCAACGTGTTCTCCAGTAATTGCCGCTTCTGCGACTCCACGCCCTTGAGCAAGGCGAGATCGACTCTCGCCACCTGCCGCACCGGCGCCAGCCGCGCCTGGGCGGGGTGCCAGACAAAGGCGTCCGCGCCGGACAGATCAGGCGCGGCGGGCGGCGGGGGGGAAAGCCGCTCCAGCGCCTCGGCGATCCGGCGCAGCAAGTCCTCATTCATTCGGCATGCTCCCAGTTGACTGCATCGGCGCGCAACGTATGGTCCGCCGGACTTTACGGCAACCAGGAGTTCTCATGTTCATGTCCGCCGCCTACGCGCAAACCGCTTCTGGCGCCGCCGCAGGCAATTCCGGCCTTGCATCGCTTATGCAGTACGCGCCGCTCGTTCTCATCGTCGTCGTCTTTTATTTTCTGCTCATCCGGCCGCAGCAGAAACAGCAGAAAACGCTGCGCACCCGCCTGAGCGCGCTGAAGCGCGGCGACAAGGTGGTTACGGCGGGCGGGATCGTCGGGCTGGTGAAGAAAGCCGCGGAGGGATCGGATGAGATCGAGGTGGAGATCGCGCCGAATGTCACGGTCAATGTGGTGCGCTCCACCATCACCACCGTGCTCAGCGCCGCGCCGGAAAAGCCCGTGGCAAAAACCTGAACAGGCGGGCCGCCGCCCGCTAATATTTGCGGGCGGTGGTGTAGCGCGCCATATCCGCGAGCGCGGCGCGGATCTCGCTTTCCGGAAAGCGCAGCAAAAGCCCGACGGCGCGGTCTATGAACGCATCGGCGCGGCGGATGGTGCGGCGAATGGCGTCATGCTGCTCGATGAGCCGCAGCGCGGTGGGGAGGTCATCCTCCCCTTGCTCACCCTCCGCCAGCGTCCGGGTCCAGAAATCCCGTTCTGCGGATGTGGCGGCCTCCAGCGCCAGCAGCACGGGGTAGGTGAGCTTGCCCTCGCGGAAATCATCGCCCACCGTCTTGCCAAGCTCCGCCTGGGAGGCGGCGTAATCCAGCGCGTCATCCACCAGTTGGAAGGCAATGCCGAGATCCATCCCGAAATCGCGCAGCGCCGCGTTATCCTCCGCAGAGGCGCCGGCGACCACGCCGCCCACCTCGGCGGCGGCGGCGAACAGGGCGGCGGTTTTGCCGCGGATCACCTCGAAATATTTCTCTTCCGTGGTGGAAAGATCGTTCTGGGTGGTGAGTTGCAGCACCTCGCCCTCGGCTATGGTCGCCGAGGCGGCGGCGAGAATCCGCAGCACCTCCTGGGAGCCGTCCTCCACCATCAGCTCGAAGGAGCGGGAAAAAAGGAAATCCCCCACCAGCACGGAGGCTTGGTTGCCGAACAAGGCGTTGGCCGAGGCAAAGCCCCGGCGCAGCTTGGATTCGTCCACCACATCGTCATGGAGCAAAGTGGCGGTGTGGATGAACTCGACGCAGGCGGCGAGCTTGATCTGCCGCTCGCCCTGATAGCCGCACAGCCGGGCGGCGGCGAGAGTGAGGAGCGGGCGCATGCGTTTGCCCCCCGCCGCCACGATATGCGCTGCCAATTGAGGAATGAGCGCCACGGGGCTGTCCATGCGGGCGAGGATGGCCTCGTTCACCGCCTTCATCTCGGCTTCGAGCAGCGCGGTCAGACGCCCCAGAGCATCGGTCGTCAATGGTGTCGCACCGTCCAAAATCAGCGCCCCAGCCTGTCCATGCGATTGCGGTCAGCCTCATATCGGGCGGCAGACGAAAAGGGTCAAGCCGGTGGAGGCTGAGGGCGCCACCACTATGGGCGGCTTGCTGGGCGGAAAGCTAAGCTACCGCCAGTTCCGCCACGGACACCGCAGCGGCTTTGAACCCGTGTTGCTCGCCGCCGCGTTGCCCGGCCAAGCCGGGCAGAGGGTGCTGGAGGCGGGAACGGGGGCGGGCGCAGCCCTGCTATGCGCGGCGGCGCGAGTGAAAGGCATAGGGGGGATAGGGGTGGAGCGGGACCCGGCGCTGGCCAGGCTGGCGGCGGAGAATTTCGCCGCCAACGGATTCACCCGGCTCGCTTCGGTGGTTGGAGACGCCACGGCCCTGCCCTTCCCGGCGCAGAGCTTTCATCATGTCATGGCCAATCCGCCCTGGTTCCGCGCGGAGAGCACCCGCCCGCCGGACGCGGGCCGGAGCTTGGCGCGCCATGTACCCGCCGCCTCCATGCTAGCGGCCTGGACGGGGGAGATGCTGCGGGTGCTGCGCGATGGGGGCAGCATCACCCTTATCCTGCCCGCCGCTTCCATTGCCGAGGCGGCGGCGCTGCTGCGGTCAGGCTGCGGCGGCGTCACGCTGCTGCCGCTCTGGCCGCGCCCGAATGTCAAAGCAAAAATGGTCTTGCTCCAGGCCCGCAAGGCGAGCCGGGCGCCGGATGCCGTGCTGCCCGGCCTGACGCTGCACGGACAGGCGGGGCTGACGCCGGAGGCGGAGGCCGTGTTACGGGAGGGGCAGGCCCTCGCTCTGCGTTGATCCGCGGCCTCAATACATATGTTGCCCGCCATTGATGGAGAGGGTGGAGCCGGTGATGAAATCGGCATCATCCGCGGTTAGAAACACCACCCCCCGGGCGATGTCCTCCGCCTTGCCCAGCCGCCCGCGCGGAATCGTGGCGATGATTTTTTCCAGCACGTCGGCGGGCACCGCCCGCACCATATCCGTATCCACATAGCCGGGGGCGAGGAGGTTGACGGTGACGCCGTGGCGCGCGCCCTCCCGCGCCAGGGCCTTGGTGAAGCCCTGCATGCCCGCCTTGGCGGCGGAATAATTCACCTGGCCCGCTTGGCCGGCCTGGCCGTTGATCGAGCCGATATTGACGATGCGCCCGAATTTCTTCGCCTTCATACCGTCGAAGGTCGCCTTGCAAAGATTGAAGCAGGAGCCGAGATTGGTGTCGATCACCTCATCCCACATCTCTCTTGTCATCTTGCCGAGCGTCGCGTCGCGGGTGATGCCGGCATTGTTGACGAGGATCTCGATGGCGCCGTGGCGGGCGGCGATATCGCCAACCGCCGCCAGGCTTTCCTCGTAATTTCCCGCGTTGAATTTGACGATCTCGATGCCGGATTGTTTATGAAACGCTTCCGCCGCCGCCGTGTTGCCCGCATAGCTGGCCACCACCAGCCGCCCGGCCTGCTGCAGCGCCAGGCTGATGGCGGCGCCGATGCCGCGCGTTCCACCCGTTACCAATGCCACTCGAGCCATCTGGACCCTCCTGATTTATCAAAACTTTAGACGATTTGGCGGCGAGAGGCCAATGCTTAAAAAGCCATGCCTCTGCCTGACCGTTCACAACACATGACGGGGAATGGCGCCGCCGAACATGACGCGCGTCAAAAACACGCTCAATGGCCGCCGGGCGCGGCGGGGCCGCTCGGCTTGCGCAGGCATAAGGTGACGAGCCCCGCGATGAGCATACCGAAGCCGAGCAGAGCGAAGGCATCGCTATAGGCGAAGTAATTGGCCTGCTGGGTGAGGGTGTGGCCGAGCAGAATGACGGCTTGGTGCCGGGCGGCGCCGGGATCAGCCATGCCATGCGCCTGGAAATAGGCCTGCATCGCGTCCAGCCGCGCCCGCGTCGCCGGTTCCAGCAAGCTCACATGCTGGTTGATGATAAAGGAGTGGAATTTTTCCCGGTTGGTGACATAGGTCTGCACCGTGGCGATGCCGACCGCCCCGCCGAGATTGCCCAGCATGTTGAACAGGGCTGAGGCGGTGCCCGCATCGGCCGGGGCGATGCCGGAAGTCGCGATCATCGTGATGGGAGGAAACACCATCGCCTGCCCCACGGCACGGATGAGATTGGGAACGAGCATTTGCGGCCCGGCATCATTGGGGCCGAGATGGATGTTCATCATCATGCTGATGAAGAAAATGAGAAACCCGAAGGCGAGGAGCCGCCGCGGATCGAACCGGCGCATCAGCCAGGGCATGCAGGGTATGATGAGAAGCTGGGGCAGGCCGATCCAGGCCATCACCATGCCGGATTGCTGGGCGCTGTAGCCATGCGCCTCGGCGAGATAGAGGGGGATGAGATAAACCGCCGCATACAGCACGAAGCCCAGCAAAAAATTCGCCACCGTGATGAAGCTGAAATTCCAGCGCTTGAACAGGCGGAGATTGACGATGGGCCTCTTATTGCCGGGCCGCAATTGCTGAAACAGGAACAAGGCGAGGGCGATGCCGGAAATGATGGAGAGATGGGTGATGAAGGGCGAGCCGAACCAGTCATCCTTATTGCCTTCCTCCAGCACGGTCTGGAGCGCGCCGAGGCCGATGGCCATGGTGATCACGCCGAACCAATCCCCGCGCCAGAACAATTCGAGCCGCATGGGGGCGGGATTCAAGCCCCAGGCCAAAGCGGGCACCATGAACAGCCCCGGCGCAAGATTGAGAAAGAAGATGTAGCGCCACCCATAATTATCGGTGATCCAGCCGCCTATGGTGGGGCCGATGGCCGGGGCAAAGGTGGCGGTGAGCGCGAACATGGAGAAGCCGAAGGGCCGGGCCCGCGGCGGCAGCAACAGCATGACGCACACCAGCGCCAGGGGAATCAGCACGCCTCCGGTAAAGCCCTGGATGGCGCGCAGCACCACCATCTCCGGGAAATTGGTGCTGAGCCCGCAGGCAACGGAAAACACCAGAAACAGCACGGTATTGGCGATGAGATAACGCTTGAGCGAGAACACCTCCGCCAGCCAGCCGGAGAGAGGAATGACGATGATCTCGCCGATGAGATAGGCGGTGGAGATCCAGCCACCATTATCAAGCCCGGTGCCGATGCCGCCCTGGATATCCGGCAGTGAGGTGTTGACAACCTGGATGTTGAGCACGGCCATGAAGGCGCCGAGCAGGGCGCCGCCCACCGCGACCCTGGATCTGAGCGGAACGGCGTCGATCTTGGCGTCCGTCACGGCGCGCGGCGGGTGTCGATTTCCGGCTCGACCGACATGCCCGGCCTCAACTTTCCGGTCTCCGCCGGGGTGAGGTCGATCACGATCTTCACCGGCACGCGCTGGACGATCTTGGTGAAATTGCCGGTGGCGTTATCCGGCGGCAGCAGGGCGAATTCCTGGCCGGAGGCGGGGAAGATGCTGTCCACATGGCCGCGCACATCCAGGGCGGGGAAGCCATCCACATGGATTCTCACGGGCTGGCCGGGGCGGATATGGGTAACTTGCGTCTCTTTGTAATTGGCGACGATATAGACTTGGGCGAGCGGCACCACGGCCATCACCTGGGTGCCGGGCTGGAGATAGTCGCCCAGCGCGACGGTCTTGTTGCCCACCACCCCGTCAAACGGGGCGCGGATGGTGGTGTGCTCCAGATTAAGCCGGGCCTGGGCAAGCTGGGCCTGGGCCTCGGCCTCCCCTGCCTGGGCCTGCTTGGCCTGGGCGTCCAGCACATCCACCTGGCGGTGAGCGGCCTGGAGCGCGGCGTTATCGGCATCGAGAATGGCGCGCGCGGCTTGCAGATCGGTATTCGCCTGTTGCAAGGTCTGCACCGGGCTGGCGCCCTTGGCGGAAAGCGTGGCGTAACGGCGCGCGTTTTCCTCGGCGAAGGCCAGCCGGGCCGTATCGCCCGCCACGCTGGCCTTCGCGGCGGCGATCCTGGATTGCTGAAGGGCGAGTTGGGCCTCGATGTTGGCGATTTGAGCCTCGGCCGCTTGCAACTGGGCGGTGGAGGCGGCCAGCGCGGCCTCGTAATCGCGCGGGTCGATCTGCACCAGCACCTGGCCCTTGGCGACCGGCTGATTGTCGCGCACCGCCACATCCGCGACATAGCCGCTGACCTTCGCCGCGATCAGGCTGGAATCCGCCGCGAGGTAGGCATCGTCCGTGCCGACCAGATATTGCCCAACCAGGATGTATTGGACCGCCCAGGCGCCGAGGATCACCAGCACGGCCACGATGCCCGCGCCCAGGAGAAGGCGTTGCCGGGACGAAATTCTTTTATTTTCCGACACGCGGACCACTCAAACACTGCCGGGAAAGGACATAGAATGCCCGCCCGGACCATGACAAGCCACGGGAGGCGGCGCGGTTAAAGTTTTTCCACCTGCCCGTATTCCAGATCCACGGGGGTCGAGCGGCCGAAGATGGAGACCGAGACCTTCACCCGGCCCTTTTCCTCATCCACATCCTCGACGACCCCGTTGAAGCTGGTGAACGGACCATCGGCGACGCGGACCTGCTCGCCGATCTCGAAGAGCACGGCGGGGCGGCGCTGCTCGGTCCCCTCCGCCTGCTGCTTCATGATGCGCTCGGCCTCGGCATTGCTGATCGGGCTCGGCTTGTTGCGGCTGCCCAGAAAGCCGGTGACCTTGGGAATGTCCTTCACCAGATGCCAGGTGTCATCCGTCATTTCCATGTTGATGAGCACATAGCCGGGGAAGAATTTGCGTTCGGTATTGACCTTCTGGGCGCGGCGGATCTCCGTGACCTCCTCGGTCGGCACCACGATCTCGCCGATTAAATCGGCATACCCCTTCAGCTCCGCCTGCTCTTTGATCTGCTGGGCGACTTTTTTTTCAAAGCCGGAATAGACATGCAGCACGTACCAGCGCTTGGCCATCAAAATTTCCCTCACCCGGTCAGGCGCCGAAAAGAGCGCGCGTGGCCGTGCCGATTATACCGTCAACCGCCAGAAAGAACAAAGCCGTGGCGACCACCATGGCGAGCACGAGACCAGTGACCTGCATGGTCTCCTTGGCGGTGGGCCAGGTGACGCGGGACGCCTCGGCACGCACCTCCCGGGCGAATTTCAGCATATCGAACGCCAAGACCGATCAAACTCCAAAACTTATTTCGCTGGGAGAGGGATGGCAGGGGCGGAGGGTCTCGAACTCTCAACCTCCGGTTTTGGAGACCGGCGCTCTAACCAATTGAGCTACGCCCCTATCCGTACCAGCATGGGAAGCGCTTTCCACACTTTGCCGCGCCGTATGTCAAGACCCGCAACGGCCTGGGCCTCGCCGGACGCGAGGGAAACCGAACCCGCGCAGCCAGGGGGAACATCTGAACCGCGGGGCCGTTTCCATTCTGTTCAAGTTCGGTTTGATCCCCCTTGCGCAGGCGGGAAGACCTGATTATCAAACAAGCCAGCGCGGACGTAGCTCAGCTGGTAGAGCCTCAGATTTCCAATCTGAATGTCGCGAGTTCGAACCTCGTCGTCCGCTCCATCTTACCATGCACATATGCTATAAATGATCGAACGTATGGCAAGCTCATTGCTTAGCTCTTCGTGAAATTCAGGACGCTTTCGACGTTTTCCGAATAGAGAAACTGGTCGATGGGCGTGGCGCTCGCCAGGGTGTAGCCCGCCTGGCGGAGAACGGCGGCCTCGCGCGCCAAGGCGGCGGGATTGCAGCTCACATAAACGATGCTGGGGATTTGCGCGGCGGCGAGGTGATGGATTTGCGGGCCGGACCCGGCGAAAGGCGGATCCAGCACCACCGCCGCCGCTCCCCGCAATTCGCGGGGCAGCAGCGGCTGGCGCCGCAAATCACGCCGTTTGACGCTCACCCGCCCCGCCAGCCCCGCGCCCCGGGCCGCGCGCTCCGCCGCCGCCGCCGCGGCGGCCCCGGCCTCGTACGCCTCCACCCGGGCGATTTGCGCCAGCGGGAAGGTGAAGGTGCCGCAGCCGGAATATAATTCGACGATGCGGGAACGGGGGCGCATCTCCGGCAAGCCGGCGAGAATGGCGGCGGTGATCGCGGTCTCGCCCTCCGGGCAGGCTTGCAGAAACGCCCCGGGCGGCGGCGAGACCGCGACGCCGGCGAAACGCAGCACCGGCGTGGCGAGGATGGCGATTGGCTCCGCCTCGCCCCCCGCCAGACTCACCGAAAGCCGGGGAATCGCCTGGGCTTTGGCGAACTCGACGAGGCGGGCGCGGTCCGGCGGGGTGAGCGGCGCATCGAGGCGCAGGAGAATATCCGCCCCGTTATCGAGCCAGTTGGCGGCGAGTTCCGCCGCCCGGCGGAAGGCTTGCAGCCCGCGCAGCAGGGCGCGCAAGGGGGGCAATAAACCGAGAAGCTCGGGGCGCAGCAGAGCGCATTCCCGCATATCCGCCACCTCGGGCGAGCGGGCGCGGTGCAGCCCCAGACTGATCTCCGCGCCATGGCGCCGCGCCGCCAGATCCACCCGGCGGCGGGAATGCCAGGGCACCCGCGCCAGCGGCGCGACCGCCGCATCTCCGTAGCCCGCCCGGGCCAAAGCCTCGCGCAGCAGGGCGCGCTTATCCGGCGCGTCAGGATCGTCGCTGACGCAGCCGCCGCAGACACCGTAATGAATACAATGGGCCATCTGCCCGCCCTCGCCTTGAGGCCGGTCAGGCGGCTTCCTCGCCCGGGGGCGTGGCGTCCGGCTTGCCGCCCTTGCCTTCAGCGAAGCGGGGCAGCAGCATGAAGGCGGGAATCTCGCCGCCAAAGCCGCGCACCGGCGCGCCCTGGTCTTCCTCCGCCCGCTCGCGCAGGGGGGCGCGCCCGCGAGCGCGCTCGCGCTCATGCTCACGCTCGGGCTTGGCGGGTTTGCCCTCCTCCTTGGCGGATTTGCGCTCCCTGCCCTTTTCCTTCTCTTTCTCCTTAGGACGGGCGGGGGCCTTGTCCCTGTCCCTGCGGCCGCCGCGACCGCGCTTGCGGCCCGTCTCCTCCGACCATTCGGTAGGATCGAGTCCCTCGATCGCGATGCGCGGGATCGGCGCGCCGATCAGCTTCTCGATCGCCTCCACCGCCAGCCGGTCCTCCGGCGTGGCCAGGGTATAGGCATGGCCCTCGCGCCCGGCGCGGCCGGTGCGGCCGATACGGTGAACGTAATCCTCCGCGTGGTGGGGCACATCGAAATTGAACACGTGGGAGAGGCCGCCGATGTCGATGCCGCGCGCCGCGACATCCGAGCAGACGAGAATTTGAATCTCGCCCGCCTTGAATTTCTCCAGCGTGGCGAAGCGCACGCTCTGAGGCAGATCCCCATGCAGCGCCCCGGCGGCGAAACCATGGCGGAGCAGGGATTTGAGCAGAATGTCCACATCGCGCTTGCGGTTGGAGAAGACGAGGGCGTTATGCACCTCCTCCCGGCGCAGCAGCCGGCGCAGCGCCTCCCGCTTATCGTGCTCGTTCACCAGCACGAGGCCGGTGGTGATGGTGGAGGCGACCGTGGCCGGGCGGGAGACCTTGATCTCCTGGGGATCGTTGAGGAAGGCATCCGCCAGGCGGCGGATCTCCGGCGCCATGGTGGCGGAGAAAAACAGGGTCTGGCGCTTGCGTGGCAACAGCGAGACGATACGCTCGATATCCGGGATGAAGCCCATGTCGAGCATGCGGTCGGCCTCGTCGATGACCAGCACCCGCACGTCGGTGAGCAGCAAGCCGCCGCGCTCGAACAGGTCGATCAGCCGCCCCGGCGTGGCGATGAGCACGTCCACGCCCTTGGTGAGCGCGTCCTTCTGCTCGGCCATGCTCTCCCCGCCGATGAGTAGAGCATGGTTGAATTTGAGGTTCTTGCCATATTGGACGAAGTTTTCCGCCACCTGCAGGGCGAGTTCGCGCGTCGGCTCCAGGATGAGGGAGCGCGGCATCCGGGCCCGCGCCCGCGTGCCGCGCAGAATGTCGAGCATCGGCAGGGTGAAGCCGGCTGTTTTGCCGGTGCCGGTCTGGGCGACGCCCAGCACGTCCCGCCCCATCAGCACCACCGGGATGGCCTGGGCCTGGATGGGGGTGGGCTGGGAATAACCCTTCTCCTCCAGCGCCCGCAAAATCGGCTCGGAGAGGCCGAGCGCCGCGAAACCGGGGGAGGCGGCGGTATCGCCGGGTGTTTCCGCGGGCGGCGTCGCCGCGTCCGGGAGGTCGGCAGTTTCAGGCTTATGTGTGTCAGACAAAAATAGCGTCTCTCGTGGCCGGGGGCGCGCCAGGGCGCCGAGCGCGTCCAGCGCCCGTTTCAATGCGCCCCGTATCGTCAAACCGCGCCGGGAAGTCAAGGATTGGTGTGCGTTTCGGTAATGAAAGGCGGGTCGAGCGCCTCCAGGATCGGGCAATCGGGCCGGTCATCGCCATGGCAGGAGGCGGCGAGACGTTTGAGCGTCCGGCTCATCGCCGCGAGGGCGGCGGCTTTCTGGTCCAGCTCCGCGATATGGCGCAGGGCGATGGCCTTGACCTCGGCGGAGGAGCGGCCCCGGTCTCGCCAGAGGGAGAGAAGCTGGCGGATATCCTCGAAGGAAAAGCCGAGATCCCGCGACCGGCGGATGAATCCGAGATCGTGCAGGTCGGAGTCGCTGTAATGGCGGTAGCGGTTTTCCGTGCGCAGGGGGGCGGCGATGAGGCCTATGCTTTCGTAATGCCGGATCATCTTGGCGGAGATGCCGGTGATGGCCGAAGCCTGGGCGATGGTAACGAGAGTCATTGCGCTTTCCAATAACGAAGCCGCATGGCGTTGCCCAGCACGCAGAGGGAGGAGGCCGCCATGGCCCCGCCGGCGATGGCGGGGCTGAGCAACCCGCAAGCCGCGGCGGGGATGCCCAGCGCGTTATAGATGAGGGCCCAGAACAGCCCCTCGCGCAGGATGCGCCAGGTGCGCCGGGCGAGATCCAGCGCCGCCGGGGCGAGGCGCGGATCCGGGCGCAAGAGCGAGATGGCGGCGGCCTCGATGGCCACATCCGCCCCCTGCCCCATCGCCATTCCCGCATCGGCGGCGGCCAGGGCGGCGGCATCGTTGATGCCATCGCCCAGCATCGCCACCTTGCGGCCCTCGCGCCGCAGGGTCTCTATGACCTCACGCTTGCGCTCGGGCGTGGCCTCGGCGATGACGCGGCTGATGCCAAGCTCGTCCGCCAGCGCCTTGGCCGCCGCGCGGCGGTCCCCCGTGAGCAGCAGCGGTTCCACCCCGGCGGCGCGCAGCCGGCCGACGGCCTCGGCGGCGCCGGGGCGGGGGGTGTCGGCAAAGCCGAAGGCGCCGAGCGGCGCGCCCCGCGCATCGGCGAGATAGGACCAGGTGAGCGAATCGGCCTGCTCGGGCGCGGCGGGGATGAGCCGGGCGGAGCCGAGCCGGTAGAGCTGGCCATCCACCATCCCCTCCACGCCCTTGCCAGGCAGGGATTTGAAGTTCGCGGCCGGGGACGCGCCCTCCTGGCGCAGCGCCAGAGAGAGCGGGTGCGTGTCTGCCGCCGCCAGGGCGGCGGCGATGGCGCGCAGCCGAGCCTCCCCGAGATCCCCTAGCGGCTTGACCACGACCAGACGCGGCGCGCCGGTGGTGAGCGTGCCGGTCTTGTCGAACACCATCACATCCGCCTTGGCCGCCGCCTCCAGCGCGTCAGGGTCGCGGAACAGGATGCCGGACCGGGCCGCGGCGCCCGTGCCCGCGAGAATCGCCGCCGGGGTGGCCAGGCCCAGGGCGCAGGGGCAGGCGATGACCAGCACGGAGACAGCGGCGATGAGCGCCGGGGCGAAGCTGGCGCCATGCAGCATCCAGCCGAGAAAGGTGAGGAGGGCGAGGCCCACCACCACCGGCACAAACCAGGCCGAAACCCGGTCCGCCAGACGCTGGACGCGCGGCTTGGCCGCCTGGGCCTGGTCGATGAGCCGGGCCATGCGGTCGAGGAAGCTTTCGCCCGGCGGCGCGGTGACGGCAAGGCGCAGCACTCCGTCCAGATTCAGCGTGCCCGCCAGCAATTTCGCCCCCGGGCCGCGCGGCTGGGGCAACGCCTCGCCGGTGACGGGGCTTTCATCCACGCTGCCCTCGCCCTCCCGCACCGTGCCATCCACTGGCACGCGCTCCCCCGGACGGATGAGGATTTCATCGCCGGGGCGCAGGGCGGACACCGCGATCTCGCCGCCCCCCGCCAGATGCGCCCGTTCCGGCCGCAGACGGCGCAGGCCGAGCACGGCGCGCGCGGCCTCGCGCTTGGCCCGCCCCTCCAGATATTTGCCGAGCCGCACCAGGGTGATCACCGCCACCGAACTCTCGTAATACAGCGGCGCGGCGGTGAACTGGTTCCAGAGAGAGAGGCCGAAGGCGGCGGAGGTGCCCAGCGCCACCAGCAGATCCATATTGCCGGTGCCCGCCCGCAAGGCGGCGAAGCCGGCGCGGTAGAAGCGCGCTCCCAGCCAGAATTGCACGAGGCCGGCGCAGGCGAGTTGCGCCCAGGCGGCAACCGGCAGCCACATGGCCAGCACCACCGGCAGGGAAAGCAGAATGGCGGCGAGAAGCTCCAGCGCCTCGCGCCGGGAGCCATCCGGCCGGGAGCCCGCCGCCAGGCGGGCGGTATAACCCGCCTTTTCTACCGCCTCCCGCAAGGCGTCGAGGCTCACGCCGGGCGCCGCCTTCACCAGCGCCTGCTCGGTGGCGAGATTGACCGCGACATCATGCACGCCCGGCACGCGTTGCAGAACTTTTTCCACCCGCGCCACGCAGCTGGCGCAACTCATCCCGCCAATGGCGAGCTCGATTTCACGTTCGGGCGGGAGGGTCTGGTCCATATCCCCTTATACCACCCTCCCATTGTGGTAAGGTCAATGCCTTGACGCTGGCGCGGTGCGGCTTCTATCTGCCGGCAAGCAACAGGAGACCAGCCATGTCCGCCGCGCCAGAGCTTCGCTTCAACGTTCCCGACATGGATTGCGGCCATTGCGTCCATGCCATCACCCAGGCGATCCACCGGGTTGATCCGGCGGCCGAGGTGCGGGCCGATCTCGCCGCCAAGCAGGTGAGCGTGAGTGGCGCGGCCGCGCAATCCACCTATGCGGCCGCGATCGAGGCGGCGGGGTTCAGCGCGGCGCCCGGCTGAGGGCAAGTCAGATCTCGTAACCCAGCCGGGTGATGACCGGGCGCAAGATCTCCACCGCCGGGGCGAGATGGGAGAGATAGGCCCGGTAACGGTAGCGCGAGCGATCATAGAGCTTCTCGGTCACCTGGGCGTAGGAGGCGGTGCGGGCGTAGCGCGTGTTCTCCTCGAAAGCGAGGCAGCGCGGATCAAACCCGACCCCGATGAAATCGAGGAGATTGCGGACCTCCCTCTCCTGCCCGTTCACCATGTCCTCATAACGGAGGGCAAGATAGCGGGCGGGAACGTTCTCGCGGTAATGCGCGACCAGCCCGGCGATGAGAACGTAATGCTGGGCGATGCTTTCCAGCTCCGCCGCGCAGAAATAGCCATGGGTGAGATGGTTGGAATAGGCCGAGAGCACCACATCGAGCGGATGGCGCAGCACATGGATGACCGGCGACTCCGGAAATAGCAGCGCGATAAGGCCGAGATGCGTCTCGTTGAGCGGCATTTTGTCGGTGAAGAAGGCCGCCCCTTCCCGGAACAGCCCCGCCTTGCGGGCGCGGTTGAGGTAATAATCCCGCAATTCCTCCAGCCCGTCGCGCTGGTCGCCCATCCATAGTTCCGCCAGCGCCTCGGGATAGGTAAGCGGGCTGGCGAACAGGCGCGGCATGAGGGCGGTGATATCGTTGATGAAGGGAAGCTCATCCCCGGCCGCGATCTGCGGATGGACGCTGAGCGTCTGCTCGATGAGGGTGGTGCCGGAGCGGGGAAAGCCGAGAATGAACACCGGCTGGGGCGTGTCCGGCCGCCGCGCCGCCACCGGCAGGGTTTTAAGCCGCCGGGCGGTGAAGAAGCCTTGCAGCCGCGCCGCCATTTCCGCCGCCGCCGCCGCCATGTAGCGGGGCGCGCCCAGCTCCAGCGCCCGGGCCTTGCCCTGACGGAAACAGGCGAAAGCCTCGTCGTGGCGGCCCATCGCGTCGAGCAGCCGGCCTTTTTCAGAAAGCTCGGAAGGTCCGAGGCTCTCCTCGCCGGGGCGGTCGAGCAGGGCAAGGGCCTCTTCATGGCGCTTGAGCCGGGCGAGAATGGTGGCGCGGACGAGTTGCAGGGAGGAGTTGGCGGGCAGCAGGCGCTCCGCCAGATCCAGCAATTCCAGCGCCCTGGTGAACTGCCGGTCCGCCTCCTCCAGTTTCGCGTAGCCGAGAATGGTCTGCGGCACATCCGGTTTGAGCGCCATGGAACGCTGGTAGAGCGCCCGCGCCTCCGCCATGCGGCCCTGGGTTTTCAAATTCCAGGCGAGATTGGCGAGGGTGACCGGCTCCTCGCCCTGGGCGAGTTCCAGCACCCGCCGGTAATGATACTCGCCAACCAGCGGCCGGTTGGCCTCGGTGAGAGCGAGCCCCATGAGATTATGAGCCTGGGCGTTTTGCGGGGCGATGCGCACGGCGTTGCGGGCGTGGAGCTCGGCCTCGGCCAGCGCGCCCTTGGCCAGCAGAAGCAGGGTGAGTTCGTTCGTTGCCCAGAAATGGTTGGGGTTGAGCGTCACCACCCGGCGGATGAGCGCCTCCGCCGCCTCGTGCTGGCCAGTCGCCCGGCAGATACGGAATAAGAGGATCAGCGCTTCCTCCCATCCCGGGGCGAGCTCCAGAGCCTGCCGGGTTTTGCCAGCGGCGGTCTCGGTCTCCCCCGCCGCGAGGGCGGCCTCCGCCTCGGCCAGCAGGGGGGCGAGAACCGCGCTCGCCCCGGGCGGGCTCAGCCCGGCGGCATCCAGCCCGCAGCAGCGCAGCCGCCGCAGGCCGGAGCCGCAGGCGCAAGGGGAAAGATCAACCATTTCCGGAACTGTAACGGCGCTCCGGCGCCGCGCCTAGAGTACCCTCCGCGCTGATGCTCTCATCAGAGCGGAGGGCCGTGCTCTAAGTTAAAGTCTTAGAGCCGGGGAGCGGAGATTAACGTCCGGACCAGGGCGGCGGATCGCTGGCGGGAAAGGTCTCCTTGCCCGCTTCATCCACCTTGTCCTGACTGGCGCCGGTTTCGACCATCGGCACGGCGGGATCGAACTCGACGGCGGAAATCGTACTCTCTTTGTCGGTGACCTCCAGCCGGCGCAGCTCGTTATCGCCAGCCTCGGCACGGATGCTCTGCGGGGCGCGGATGATATGCTCCAGCCCTGGCAAATCGATGATCAGCACATCGTCCTTATGGTCGTAGGTGATGCCTTCCAGCCGCCGCCAATCGGCCTCCACACGTCCGCCCTCGCTCGGAATCGTTAGCCGGGCGTTGACCGTCTGCCCGCGCAGAATATGCGCCAGCGTGTCGAAATAGGTGCTCCAGCGCGCTTTGGTGAGTTCCTGTTTAGCCATGCCCGCTCCTTCTGGTGTTTGGATGCCAGGCTGAAATAAGCAGCCCGCGCCGTCTTATCCAGGGGCGGGCCGCGGGATACCGGGTTTTATGCGCGGCTCAGCGGCGCGGGCGGAAGCGGGGGAGCACCACATCCTCGGCCACCGGGTCGCAAACCAGCTCGACCGGCATGTCGAAAGCGACATCCTCCACCGGGCATTCGACCATCGAACTGATCATCCGCACGCCCTCCTCAAGCTCGACCAGGATCACCGCATAGGGCGTGTCGTTCTTGAAGGCGGGACCGGGCGCCCGGTAGACGACGCTGAAGGAATGGATTTTGCCGCGCCCGCTGGCGGCGCGGTGTTCAAGCCGCTCGCTGGTACAGGTGCGGCAGATCGATTCCTGATAGACCTGTAAATGGCCGCAATCCAGGCAATGCTGCAAGAGAATCTGGCCGCGCTTGAGCCCCTGCCAATAGGCCTCGGAATCGCCATCCGGCGTGGGGAGCGGCTTGATATGGGCGTCCTTCACCGGGTTCATAGCGTGGCCTCCGTGCCGAGAATGGTGGTTGCGTTGGTGGCGAAGCCAGCGCCGAGGCTATGCACAAGGCCGAGCGCGGCATCGGGCACCTGGCGCGGGCCGCAGAGGCCGCGCAGCTGGTTTACGACCTCGTAGAAATGGAAGAGCGAGCCCGGCATGCCGGAATGGGCAAAGGAAAGCAGACCGCCATGGGTGTTGCAGGGAATCGCCCCGCCATAGGTGATCTGGCCATCCTCGACGAACCGGCCTCCCTCGCCTTTCGGGCAGAAGCCGAGATCCTCCAGCATCATGATCACCGTGCCGGTGAAGCAATCATAGACGCCCGCCACGTCCATGTCGCCGGGTCCGTACCCCGCCATGGCGTAGGCGGCGGCGCTGGATTGCACCGCCCCGGTGGTGGTGAGGGAGGGCATGAGGAAGATGTGCTCATGCGTGTAAAACTCGCCGCCGCCGAGAATATAAACCGGCCGCTCGATGCCGAGCGATTTCGCCCGCTCCGCCGAGGTGACGATGAAGGCTCCGCCGCCGTCGGAGATCAGCGAGCAATCCAGCTTGTGATAGGGCGTTGCGACCCAGCCCGAATTGAGCACGTCTTCCACCGTGATCGGCTGCGTCATCTGCGCGTTGGGGGTGCGGCGCGCATGCTCGCGGTGAATCACCGCCACCTGGGCAAATTGTTCCGCTGTAGTGCCAAACTCCTTCATGTGCCGGTGCGCGGTCATCGCGAATGTATTGGACACGGGGATGCCGAACGGCATTTCATATTGCTGGTCGCGGCTCTCGGTCATCGAGCGCAAGGCGAGATCGGGTGTGAGACCGGAGAGCAGGCTGTCCCCACCGACGATCAGCACCGTCTCCGCCAGCCCGCCCGCGATGGCGGCGGCGGCGATGTTGAACATGGTCGCCGCGGTGGCGCCGGAGACTTGCAGCGTATTGGAGAATTTTGGCTGAATGCCCAGATATTCGCTGATGGCGACGCTGAAGCGGTGAAAGGGCGCGGCAAAGGCGACGCTGGAGAGCACGCCGTCGATCTCATCCCGCGAGATGCCCGCATCCGCCATGGCGCGCAACGCCGCCTGGGCAGCGAGGGCCATGGCGCTGCGGCCCGGAACCCTGCCGACCTCGGATATACCCGCGCCGATGATCGCGGTTTTGCCGCGAATCCCCCGCGCGGCGGGCTTTGTCTGTGTCGTCACGATCCGTCACTCCCTTCGATCATCATTGGTCAGGCGCGGAAATAATCCGCGTAATTCTTCCGCACCTCGTTTTTCTGCACCTTGCCGGTCGCGGTGCGCGGCATGGCGTCCACCAGAATCAGCGCCTTCGGGCATTTGAACGGGCTGAGCTTGGAGCGCAGCCGGGCGAGCACATCCTCCGGATCCACTGTCTCGCCCTCGCGCACCGTGGCGACGGCGGTGATCGCCTCGCCCCAGCGCTCATGCGGCACGCCCACCACCACCACCTCCAACAGCTTCGGCTCGATGGCGTAAAGCGCCTTCTCCACCTCGATGGAGGCGACGTTCTCGCCGCCGGATTTGATGACGTCCTTGCTGCGGTCATCGAACCACAACATGCCGGTTTCGTCGAAATGGCCGACATCGCCGGAATGAAACCAGCCCTTGCGGAAGCCTTTGCGGGTCGCCTCCTCATCGCGCAAATATTCGGTGAGCAGATGCGGGCTGCGATAGACGATCTCGCCCGTCTGCCCCCAGGGCAGCAGCTGATCGTTCTCATCGACGATCCCGACCTCGACATTGATCATGGGGTGGCCGATGGCGCCGGGATGGGTGAGCTGATGCTCGGGCCGGAAACAGGTGGAGGCGGGACTCATCTCCGTCTGGCCGAACAACAGCGACAATTCGCATTTGAACATGTCCATCAATTTACGGACATCGTCATCGGGCATCGGCGCCATGGCATAGATCATCCGCCGCATGCTGGAGACATTCCGGGGTGCGCGTAATTGTTCCTCCATCATAGCGCGGTACATCATCGGCAGGGCGAACATCAGCGAGATTTTCTCGGCATCGATCAGATCGAGCAGCGCCTTGGGCTCAAATGCCTCGAGAATATAGATCGTGGCGTTATTGGCGATGGCGGTGGTGCAGAACCCATTGAGCTGCGCGGTATGAAACATTGGCATCATCGCGGCCAGCCTGTCATTGGCGGTAAGCTGGATATCGATGATGACATTGAGGGTTTGCACATAGATGGCAAGATGATTGCCCACCACGCCCTTGGGCGCGGAAGTGGTGCCGCTGGTGTAGAGATAGGAGAGTGGGGCACGGTCTTCGACCAGAACTTCGGGGTTGGAGCTGTCCGCCGCCGCGCAAAGCCGGGCAAAGGACAGCGCCTCGCAATGCGCCGGCAGGTCGAGTCTTGCCCCTCTGCCCTCCTCGATGACGATGATATCGCGCGCCAAGGGAATATCAGGCAGGGCGTGGCCAAGTTCGTCCAGCCAGCGCTCCTGCACCGCGATGCCGCGCACGCGGGCATGGTTGAAGACATAGCTGATCTCACCCCGCCGCCAGAATAGATTGATGGGTGTGCAGATCACGCCGATCTTGGCGCAGGCGTAATATACAGCGAGAAACTCGATGCAATTGCCGCACATCAGCCCCAGCGCGTCCCCAGGGCGGTAGCCGCGTGCGAGCAGGGCGTTGGCGAGGCGGTTGGCGTAGTCGTTGAACTCCCGGTAGGAGAGGCGGCGCTCCCCTTGGACGAGCGCGGTCTTATGCGGGTCTCGCGCGGCGCTACGGGTGAGCATATCGCCGACATTGACGCGCGTCGCGAGATTTTTTTCGAGCGCGAAGCGGTCGGTATCAGTGAGAGTAATGTTATCCATGGCGCGTTTCCTTCGGGCGGGGATTAGAGATGATTGTCCTGGCGGGATTGAGAACGGCGCCAAGCCAGCCCGAGACATCCGCCATCTCCGCGAGGCGGCAGCCCTCGGCGAAGAATTTTTCCGCCTGGGGCTGGGTTAACGCGGGGTGGCCGTGGCGCAGACAATCTGTCCATTTGGCGCCCAGCTGCGCGCGGGTGAGCGGGCTGGCCGCCGCGCCGGGAGCATGCTCAACGGTATGGGTCAGCACGCTGCCATCGCGCAAGGTGAGGGTCACCGTCACCGGCTGGTCGATATCCGAGCCCTGGAGGGGCGCCGTATCGCTTTCCACCAGCTCCACATCGGCGAGCCGGGTTTGGATGGCGGGGCGCATGACCGCCGCATCGGTGAAGCTCTCCAGCCCGATACGGCCATCGAGCAGGCTGGCGAGAATGGCGTAAGGCGCGCTGAATTTCGCGTGCAGCCCGGTGCGGGGGCGCGGATGGATCAGCGGGGCGCCGCCGCCCTTGGGCATGTGCACGACGGCGCGGGCGAGTTGCTCCGGCGTGCAGGGCGTCCGCGCGCGCAATTCCAGCGTGGCGGCGATCATTTTATGCAGCATGTAGCAGCAGGGAAATAATTTTTGGCTGAAGCCGGGAGATTCGATGGAAAACGGCGCGCCGAAGCGGATGCCGCCCGGCCAGATGTCCGTCTCGCCGCCGGAATAGGCTTGCAGAAACGCATCCGCCTCGAAGGGTTCGGCGCTGCCGGTAATGCCCGCCGCCGCCAGCCGCGCCGCGCGCACCCCGTTCTGCGCCGCCAACCCCACATGCAGCGGCTTGACCATGCTGCCAAAATTCTTCCGCAGTCCCGCCGCCATGCTGGCGGCGATGGCGAGGGCATGGGCGGCGGGCTGGGCCGCCATGCCGCGCAGCTTGGCCACGGCGGCGGCGGCACCCAGCGTGCCCAGTATGGCGGTGGTATGAAAGCCGAGCGCATAGGGCCGGAAGCCCAGCCCCTCGCCGATGCGGGTCATCACCTCCGTGCCAACGCAAAAGGCGAGTTGCAGCCGCGCGCCGGAAACCGGGCCTTGGGCGGCGGCCTGGGGCAGCGCCGCCAGCAGGGCGGAGAGAATGGGCGCGCTGGGATGGCAGACGCCCAGCATGCAAACATCGTCGTAATCGAGAATATGGGAGGCCATGCCGTAGAGCAGCGCCGCGTCTTCCGGGCTCAGGGATTTACCGCTCCAGGGCGAGGCGATGCCGCCCTGCCCGGCAGGGTCCAACGCCGCGTCCAGAAGCGTCACCGGCGCCTCGCCCCCGCCCGCCACCAGCACGGCCAGCGTGTCGAGAATGGCGGCGGCGGCTTTGTCCGCCGTGGATGCGGGCAGATCTGCAAAGTCCGCCGAGGCAATGAAGGCGGCCAGCCGGGGGGTGAGCGACTCTTGCGCCATGGTTGCGTTTCCTCTCCTTGTCCTGCGCCTAAACCACGATCCTAGCCGCCGCTCCAGCGCGGTTTGCGCTTTTCATTGAACGCCCGTACCCCCTCCAGCCGGTCCTCGGAGGATACCAGCACGTTATAGGCCGCGAGGTCGAGCATATAACCGGTGTGGAAATCAACCTCGCCCCCGCGCGAGGCGGCGAGCTTGCCGTAGCGGACAGACATCGGAGCGGATGCGGCGATGCGCCGCGCCACGGCGATGGCGGCGGCGAGCGCCTGGCCAGGTTCCACGGCCTCGTTGACGATGTTCCAGCCCGCCGCCATCTCGCCGGAGAAGCGCTCCCCGCAGAAGATCAACTGCTTGGCCCGGCGCATGCCGGCGGCGCGCACCAGATTTTGAATGCCGCCGCCGCCGGGCAGAATGCCCCTTTTGGCCTCGGGCAAGGCGAAATCGGCGGCGCGCGAGGCGATGATGAAATCGCACATCAATGCCAGCTCGAACCCACCGCCATGGGCGATCCCCTCCACCGCCGCGATGACCGGCTGGGGGAAATCCTTGATGGCCAGCAGCGCCTCCTCAGCCAGCTGGTGCTGGCGGCGCCAGGTATGGTCGCTCATGCCCTGGCGCTCCTTCAAATCGCCGCCAGCGCAAAAGGCGCGCGGCCCGGCCCCGGTGACGATGAGCACGCGCAACCCGTCCTCATAGGCGAGCGCGTGCAGGGCGGCCCGCAGCTCCTCCAGCATGCGGGTGTTCATCGCGTTGAGGATTTCGGGCCGGTTGAGGGTGAGCAGGCGCACACCCTCAACCTCTTCCGTGCCGGGAGCGGGTTCCAGCAGCAGGGTTTCGAAAGTCATGCGCGCCGCCTCCATCAATAGGACCGGGGCATGCCCAGCTGGTGCTGGGCCACCTGGGCGACGACGAGGTTATTCGCGATGGGCGCGGTGCGGAACAGGCGGGTTTCCTTCCATTTGCGCTCGATATCGTACTCGCAGGCGACACCGAAGCCGCCATAGGCGGTCATGGCCGCCTCCGCCGCCTCCCAGGCCGCCTCGCTGGCGAGGTATTTGGCCATATTGCTCTCCGGCCCGCAGGGGCGGCCGGCATCGAACAGCGCCGCCGCCTTGTTGCGCATCAGCTCGGCGGCTTCGAGATTCATATGCGCCTTGGCGATGGGAAATTGCACGCCCTGATTAGCGCCGATCGGCCGGTCGAAAACCACGCGCTCGCTGGAATAACGCGAGGCGCGCTCCACCATCCATTGCCCGTTGCCAAGGATCTCGCCGGTGGCGATGATCCGCTCGGCGTTCAGCGAATCGAGAAGGTAATAAAACCCCTTCCCTTCCTCGCCGATGCGGTCTTCATCCGCGACCTCGAGATTGTCGATGAACACCTGGTTGGTGTGGTGGTTGAGCATGGTGCGGATCGGCCGGGCTTGCAGCGCCGCGCCGGCTTTCTTGATGTCCACGAGAAACAAGGTGAGGCCGTCCGTCTTGCGGGCCGCCTCCTCATATGGGGTGGTGCGGGTGATCAGCAGATACAGATCGGATTGCTTGAACCGTGAGGTCCAGATCTTCTGCCCGTTGATGACATAGCCGCCGGGGATTTTGCGCGCGAAGGTCTTGATCCGCAGCGTGTTCGAGCCGGCGTCCGGCTCGGTCACGCCGAAGGCCTGCAGGCGCAAACTGCCATCAGCGATGCGCGGCAGATATCGGCGTTTCTGCTCGGGGCTGCCATGACGCAGCACGGAGCCCATGGTGTACATCTGGGCGTGGCAGGTGGCGCCATTGCCGCCGCTGCGGTTGACCTCCTGCAGGATCAGGCTGGCGTCGAGAATGCCGAGATCGGAGCCGCCATATTCCTCCGGGATCAGGGCGGCCAGCCAGCCGGCCTCGGTCATCGCCTTCACGAAGGCCTCCGGATAGGCGCCTTCCTCATCCAGCCTGCGCCAATACTCATCGCCGAATTTTTCGCAGAGGCCACGCACGGCCGCCCGCATCTCATTCTGGGTCGCGGTGTAGTCAAAATCCATGGAGGCTCCCTCCGCCGGGCTCAGCGCCTGGCGCTTTTATGCAAAAATCCATCGATGCCGTCGCGGGCGTCCGGCTCCATCATGTTGCGTGCCATCACCTCGGCGGCGTAGTCATAGGCGTCCGCGGCGGCCATCTGCCGCTGCCGGTAGAACATGGTTTTGCCATGGCGGATGGCCGCCGCGCTCTTGCTCAAAATCTCCTGGGTCTTGCGGCTGACCGCCTCATCCAGCGCCGCATCCGGCGCGACCTCGTTCACCAGCCCCCATTCGAGGGCGGTGCGCGCGTCGATGAAACGCCCGGTCACCAGCATGTCGAAGGCGCGCTTCGCCGCGACGTTACGGGAGAGCGGCACCGCAGGGGTGGAGCAGAACAGGCCGAGATTGACACCGGAGACGGCGAAACGGGCCGATTCCGCCGCGATGGCGAGATCGCAGCCGGCGACCAGCTGGCAACCCGCCGCCGTCGCCACGCCATGCACGCGGGCGATGACCGGCACCGGCAGGCGCTGCAAGGCCAGCATCAATTGGCCGCAGCGCCCGAACAGCGCCCGGTAATATTCATAACGCGGCTGGCCGCGCATCTCCTCCAGATCATGCCCAGCGCAGAAAGCCCGGCCCTCCCCCGCGATGACGACGCAGCGAACCGCTGGGCTGGCGGCGATGTCCTCGACCGCGCGGGAAAGCGCGCCCAGCATCCCCTCCGAAAGAGAGTTGAATTTGGCGGGGCGATTCATGCGCAGCGTCACCACGCCCTCCGCCTCCTCGCGCAAAAGGAGGTCTTCGCCGCTGATATGGTTCATGCCTTCATTTCCTTCCCGCCGCGTCCGGTTCGGTCAGGATGGCTGCAACAAGCGGCGAGATCAAGCGCCCCGCCACGCAAAGAAAAACCGCGCAGCGGGGAGGTCCCGTTGCGCGGCTCCGTGGCCTTGAGAGTCCGGGGCAACCCCCGGAGTATCAGGCCGCTTTCTGCATATCCGCCTGGGGCGCGGCCTCGATGGTCTTGGCCGGCATGGCCGTGCTGATCTCGATGCGGCGCGGCTTGGCGCTTTCAGGCACCTGGCGGCGGAGCTTGATGTGCAGCAGGCCATTCACCAGCTCGGCCCCGTCGACGACCATATGGTCGGCCAGCACGAAACGGCGCTGGAAGGCGCGGGCGGCGATGCCGTGATGCAGGAAATCACCCTTGCCCGTCTCCTCGGCCACGCGGCCCGAGACGATCAAGGCGTTGTCCTTCACCGTCACCTCGATGTCGTTGGAGGAAAAGCCGGCCACCGCGAGGGTGACGCGGTATTCATCCTCTCCCAGCCTCTCGATATTATAGGGCGGATAGCCCGCCGAATCCTGCGGCAGGGAATCGACCAGCCGGGCGAGACGGTCAAACCCGACGGCGGTACGGAAAAGCGGCGCGAAATCGTAAGTCATGGTCATCAACCTCCTTCTTGCAAGCAAGGTATTCAGTCATCAGTGAAAGCCCATCGGTTCCCGTTGCGGCGAACCGTCTGAGCGCCAAGCCCCTGAAGAGGCGGCCCGGCACCAAGTATTATAGGAATTTTTTCCAACGCTTCAAGAAAAAATTGCGGGCCGGCGGTCAGCCCGCCGCCGCGACCAGCGTGCCGCTGGTGAAGCGCCAGATGCGCTCCAGATGCTCAACCCCGGTCAGCCGGTGGAGGATCAGCAGCACCGTCCGCCCCTCCGTCGCGGTGTTGAACACGCGGAAGAATTCCTGCTCGGTGGCGGCGTCCAGCCCGGCACAGGGCTCGTCCAGTATGATCACCGGCGCGTCCATCAGCAGGGTGCGCGCCAAGGCCAGCCGCCGGCCCTGCCCGCCCGAGAGCGTGCTGCCGCCCTCGCCCAGCCAGCTATCCAGCCCCTCCGGCAAAGCGCGCACCGCCTCCGCGATCTGCGCCGCCTCCAGCGCCGCCCATAGGCGGGATTCGTCCGCCGCCGGGTCGCCGAGACGGAGATTGTTGCGGATGGTGTCGGCGAAGAGATGCGTGGTCTGGCCGAGATAGGCGATGCGGCGGCGCAGCGCCTCGGCGGGTACCTGGAGAATATCCACCCCGCCGAAGCGGATCTGCCCGCTCACCGGCTGGACCAGCTTGAGGATCAAGGCGGCGATGGTGGATTTGCCCGCTCCGGAGGGGCCGAGAATGGCGGTGCGCGACCCTTCCGGCAATTGCAAGGAGAGGTTCTGGAATACCCAGGGCCGGTCTGGCGCGTAGCGGAAGCTGACATGTTCGAAGGCGATGGCGTTGCGGCTGGGCATGGGCGCCGGGCTGGCCGGGTCGGGCACGGGCGGCCCCGCCTCCGCCGCTTGCACCACCCGCGCCGCCGCCGCCTTGGCCTGGCCGTAGAGCATGCCGCCACGCGGCAGGCCGAGCACGGCCTCGAAGGCGGCGATGAGCACCAGCACGGCGGCCACGGCTGGGGCAGGCAGGCCGAAAAACCCAAGAATGATAACAAACAGGATGGTCGCCTGGGCGACGATGAAAGCGATCGCGGCGAGCCGCGCGCCCTGCCTCGCCTGTTCGCGCTGGGCGGCGAGAAGCTGCGCCTCGCGCGCCTGCACCATGGCCAGCATGCGGCCCTCGGCGGCAAAAATTTTCACCTCCCGCAAGCCGTGCAGCGCGTCCAGCGCCGCGACGCGCAGCCCGGCCATGGCCAGCCCCGCGCGGGGGGCATTGGCTACCGCCGCCCGCGCCGCGCGGCGCGGCAACCAGAAGGCGACATAGGCGAAGGGCAGGAGCGCGAGCAAGGCGGGGCCATAAGCGCGGGAGAGCGCCCAAGCCAGCATCGGCACCAGCAGCACCGCCCCCAGCAAAGGCAGATAGACGCGCAGGAACAGCCCGTCGAGCATATCGACATCATTGACCAGCCGGGCCAGAGCGTCTCCCGCCCGGCGCAACCCCAGCCCGCCCGCCGCGCTGCGCGCCAGCCCCCGGAACAGCCAGACGCGCACATCCGCCAGCGCCCGGAAAATGGCCTCATGCCCAACCACGCGCTCGGCATAGCGCAGCACCACCCTTGCCACGCCGGTCCATTGCAGCAGCAGGGAGGTGGCGAGGGCGCCGCCGCCCAAAGCCAGAGCGAGGGCCTGGCCGGAACCGCCCATCAGCACCACCCCCGCCGCCAGCGCCGCCAGGGAAAGCAGCGTCGCCGCCGCCAGCCAGCCCGGATGGCGCAGCCAGAGCCGGACGATGCGCCCGACCGGGTTCATGCCACCACCCCGCGCCAGCTGGCATAGCGCAGGGCATCGAGATCCACCCGGCGGGCGCCGATGGTCTTGGCGAAATCCATGGCCTGGGTGGAATGGGTGGCCAGCACCACCGTGCGGCCCGCCGCCAGGCGCTTCAGGCTTTCCAATATGTCCCGCTCCACGGCGGGATCGAGATGGGCTGTCGGCTCGTCCAGCAGCAGCAAGGGCGCGTCCTTCAAAAAAGCCCGGGCGATGGCGATGCGCTGCGCCTGCCCGCCGGAGATTCCGAACCCGCCCTCGCCCAGCGGCGTTTGCAGCCCTTGCGGCAGGCTGGCGACCAGCTCTTCCAAATGGGCGTTGCGAATGGCGGCGCGCAATTCATCCTCGCTGGCCGCCGGGTTGGCGAAACGGATATTCTCCTCGATGGTGCCAGCGAAGATCACCGGCCTTTGGCCGATCCAGCCCATCATGCGGGTGCGCGCGGCAGGGACGAGGATGTCCAGCTCCGCGCCATTGATGGTGATGCGCCCGGCCTGCGGGGCGAGAAATCCCAGAATGAGATCGATGATGGTGGATTTGCCCGTGCCGGAGGCGCCGGTGAGCAGCAGCATCTCGCCGCGCCCGACCTTGAAGGAGAGGTTTTCCAGCACCGGCCGCGCCGGGTCCCAGGCGAAGGAGACATGCTCGAAGGCGAGCGTCACCCCATGCGCGGCGACGGAGCGGATATTGGCGGGCGGCACGGGAGCCGGCGCCTCGGGCAACGAGGCGAACTCCTCCGCCACCGCCTCGGCCGCCATGCGGTCGCCATACACCCCGGCATAGGCCCGCAAGGGGGCGAAGAATTCCGGCGTCAGCAGCACCAGGAACAAGGCGGTGCGCGCCAGCTCGGGCGCGCCGCGCAGCACCGGCGCGAAACGCAGGACGATGAGCACGAGCGCCGCCGCCGCCGCGAGGTCGAGCGCGGTGGAGGAGAGAAACGCCACGCGCAGCACCCGCATGGTGCGCTGGCGCAATTCCCGCGCCGCCGCCGCCAGGGCTGCCGCCTCATCCTCCGCCCGCCCGGCGAGGACGATGGTGGAGATGCCGCGAATACGGTCGAGAAACCGCACCTGGAGCCGGGTCATCGCCAGGAATTGCTTTTTGACCGCGAGGCCAGCGCCGATGCCCGCCACCGCCATAGCGAGGGGCACGAACAGCCCGGCGACAATGAGGATCAACCCGGCGCGCCAATCCGCGCCGAGGGCGGCGAGGCCGACCAGGGACGGGCCGATGAGGGCGAGGCCGGCGGCGGGAATCCAGCGGGCGTGGAACCCTTCCATCGCCTCCACCTTGTCCACGGCGATGGCGGCGAGTTCACCGGAATGCCGGTCCCGCAGCCCCGCCGGACCCAAGGCTAGCAGCACGCCGAGCGCCCGGCCGCGCAGCCGCCGCCGCGCCGCCGCCCCCAGCTCGAAATTCCACCGCTCAGAGCGGGTTTGCAGCGCGGCCCGGCCCAAAACGGCCAGGGAAAAGATCAGCCCCGCGGCCCAGGCCGCCATCCCGGCCTTTTGCACGTGCAGCACCGCGGCCAGCAGCCGCGCCGCCGCCCCCGCCTGAAAAATGCCGCATAAAATCGCCGCCGCGCCCAGCAGGAATGATCGCCGCGCCGCCCGGAATCCGGCGGCCTGCTCCGATTTGATCCAGGGATTCGCGGCTCTGCTCATGCGCCCGTTTGTAGACGCAGCCCCATGCCTTGCCCAGGGGCTGGACGCGGCTGCGTTTTCGTGAAAATCCAGCGGCCAAATGATCATCGCCAGAACACTGAACGAACTCGAAGCCGCGCGCGCTGGGCTGGGGCCGCTTGGCCTGGCCCCCACCATGGGGGCGCTGCATGCCGGGCATCTCGCCCTCCTCGCCGCCGCGCGGGCGCAAGGGCTCGCCCCCGCGGCGAGTATCTTCGTCAATCCCACCCAGTTCGGCCCCAATGAGGATTTCAGCCGGTACCCGCGCGACGAGGCCGGCGACCTCGCCAAGCTGGAGGCGGCGGGCTGCGCCCTGGTGTGGATGCCCGCCGTCGCGGAGATGTACCCGCCGGGCGGGGCCACCGTGGTCCATATGGATGGCCCGGCGCGGTTATGGGAGGGGCCGGTCCGGCCCGGCCATTTCGACGGGGTGGCGACAGTGGTGGCCAAGCTCCTGGGACAGGTGCGCCCGGCGGCGGCGTTTTTTGGCGAAAAGGATTGGCAGCAATTACAGGTGGTGCGGCGGATGACCGCCGATCTGCATCTGCCGGTGCGGATCGAGCCGGTGCCCACGGTGCGCGAGGCGGATGGGCTCGCCATGTCTTCGCGCAACCGTTACCTCTCCCCGGAGGAACGCGCGACGGCCCCCGGATTTTACGCGGCGTTGCGCGAGGTGGCGGCGGACCTTGCCGCCGGCGCCCCGGTGGAGGCGACGCTGGCGGCGGCGCGGGACCGGCTCATCGCGCAGGGGATGCTGCCCGATTATCTCGCCTTGGTGCAGGCGGAAACCCTGGAGCCGCTCGCGGTATTGCAAGCCCCGGCGCGGCTGCTCGCCGCCGCGCGGCTCGGCCCGGTGCGGCTGCTCGATAATCTCGGCGTCCCCGGCTGAGCCTCAGCCCTCCTGGCGGTAATTCGGCGCCTCGCGGGTGATCGCCACGTCGTGCACATGGCTCTCCCGCAGCCCCGCCCCGGTGATGCGGCGGAATTTGGCGCCGGTCTGCAAGGCGGGGATATCGGCGCTGCCGGTATAGCCCATGCCGGCGCGCAGCCCGCCGACCAGCTGGTGCACCACCACCGCCATCGGCCCCTTATAGGCCACCCGGCCCTCGATACCCTCCGGCACCAGCTTCAGCTTGTCCTTGATTTCCTGTTGAAAATAGCGGTCCGCCGAGCCGCGCGCCATGGCCCCCAGCGAACCCATGCCGCGATAGGATTTATAGGAGCGGCCCTGATAGAGAAACACCTCGCCCGGCGCCTCGTCCGTTCCCGCCAGCATCGAGCCGACCATCACCGCGTCCGCCCCGGCGGCCAGCGCCTTCACCAAATCGCCCGAGGCGCGGATGCCGCCATCGGCAATGGCGGGCACCCCGGCGGCATGGCAGATGGCGGCGGTTTCCATGACGGCGGAGAATTGCGGCACGCCCACCCCGGCCACGACCCGCGTGGTGCAGATGGAGCCGGGGCCGATACCGATTTTCACGGCGTCCGCGCCGGCATCGATCAACGCCCGCGCGCCCTCGGGCGTCGCCACATTGCCGGCGATGACCTGCACGGCGTTGGAAAGCTGCTTCACCCGCGCCACCGTCCGCAGCACACCCTCGGAATGGCCATGGGCGGTATCCACCACCACCACATCCACCCCCGCCGCGATCAGCGCCTCCGCGCGCTCCGCCCCATCCTTGCCAACGCCAGTGGCCGCCGCCACCCGCAGCCGCCCCAGCTCGTCCTTATTCGCGAGGGGATGGGCCTCGGCCTTGTCCATATCCTTCACCGTCATCAGCCCGATGCAGCGGAAAGTGTCATCCACCACCAGCAGCTTCTCCAGCCGGCGCTTATGCAGCAGGGCGCGCGCCTCCTCCGGCGAGACGCCCGCCGTGACCACGGCCAGATTCTCGCGCGTCATCAGCTCATGGACCTTGGTGTCGGGGTCGGTCGCGAAGCGCATGTCCCGGTGGGTGAGGATGCCGACCAGCTTGCCGTCCCGCTCCACCACGGGAAAGCCCGATATATTATGCTGGGCCATCAGAGCGCGGGCGTCGGCCAGGGTCTGATCCGGAAAAATGGTGAGAGGGTTCACCACCATGCCGCTCTCGAATTTCTTGACCCGGCGGACCTGGGCGGCCTGCTCGGCTATGGTGAAATTCTTGTGAATGACGCCGATGCCGCCCTGCTGGGCCATGGCGATGGCCATCTCCGCCTCGGTCACCGTATCCATGGCGGCGGAGATGAGGGGGATGTTGAGGGAAATCTCGCGGGTGAGGCGGGTCGCGGTCTTCACGCCTCCCGGCAGCACCTCGGAATAGCCCGGCACGAGCAGCACATCGTCAAAGGCCAGCGCCTCGGTGATGCGCCGTGAAAATTCCTGCCTGTCCGCGATGTCCGATGCCATGGCCCGCTCATAATTTGAAATCTTGGCGGCTCCCAATAACCATCGCCCGCCATGGGCGCAAGCAGGATGAAAGTCATGGCCGGGCGGCGCGGGCGACGATTTCCTCATGGGGGCGGGAAAAATTTTCCCGCAGACCATCTGTCACCGCCAGCCAGGCGAGGCGCAAAAACCGCCCGCGCTCCTGGTAATGGCGGCTTTGCAGCAGCCAGCGCGCCAGCAGCGCCGGCAGAATGAAATAAAAATACCGGCCCGCGTAGCGGCGGAAAAACGGCATGTCGTTGCGGATGACGTAATAGGCCTTCCAGAGCGGGGCATAGACGCGCGGCCCCGCCACCGGCGTCCGGCAATCATGGACGAACCGCACAGAGGGGGCGAAAAGCAGCTTATGGCCACGTTGGGTCAGGGTCAGGGTATAGATCGAATCATCGCGGTAGATGAACAGCCCTTCCCAGGGCAGGCCCAGACCGCCGCGGACCAGGGCGCAGCGTATGAACAGCCCGACAAAGGAGGAAAAGCCGATCTCGACCGGCTCCCGCCGCTGGTAAATGGCATAATCCATTCCCGCGGCGCTGACATTCCGCTTGAGCAGATGCGCCGCGATCCGCCGCAGGCTGAGGGCGGGGGCGCCGGGGCGGTTCATCGGGCAGATGCGACCATCCGGGAAATAGACCGCCGCCGCCACCCCGCCCACGTCTTTGCCCAGGTTGAGCGCCGCGAAGCGCTCCAGCGCGTCCGGGGCCGGGTAGGCGTCGTCATCGTAGCAGACCAGCCATTCCGCTCCGGTTGCCGCCGCCGCCGCGAAACCGCGCGCGAAGCCGCCCGCGCCGCCCGCATTCTCGGGCTCTGACAGGATGACGAGCCGGGGATCAGCGAGAGCGGCGAGATAGGCGGCGGTGCCGTCGGTGGAGGCATTGTCCACCACCACCACCCGAGAGAAGGGCAAGGCCAGCGTCCGGGCCAGCGTCTGCCTCAGTTTTTCCAGCCGGTTATGGGTGACGATCACCGCCGCGACGCGCGGCGCGGGCCGCTCATTCAAACTCACGTCAACGGATCGATGCAAAACGCCGGCATGGGTTCATCCTTTTCCCGGGCCAGGGCGAAGCGGTCCGCGCTCGCCAGCGCCTCGCCAATGGTGATGTGCATGTCGAGATAGCGATAAGTGCCGAGCCGGCCGATAAAGGTGACGTTCGGCTCCGCTTTCGCCTTCGCAACGTACCGCTCCAGCAGGGCTTTGTCGTTAACCAGGCGGATCGGATAATAGGGTGTATCCTCCGGCCCGCAGAACCGGCTGTGCTCCCGGTAGATCACGCTCTGTTCCTGCTCTTCCCAGGGCGCGAAATGCTTGTGCTCGGCGATGCGGGTCCAGGGCACGGATTCGTCGCAATAATTGATGACCGGGTTTCCTTGGTAATCACCCTTCTCGCGCAGCACCTCGAAATCTAAAGTGCGATAGCCGAGCCGCCCCTCGGCGTGGCCGAACCAGGCATCGATCGGGCCGCTATAAAACACATGTCCGTAATCCCGCGCCATCTCGCGGTTGAAGCGGGCGGGCATGTGCAGGGTGACGCCGGGATGATCCAGGATGCGCTCGACGATATAGCTGTAGCCGTGACGGGGTATGCCCTGATATTTGCTGGCATAATAATTATCATCGTAATTAAAGCGCACCGGCAGGCGCTTGAGGATGCTGGCGGGAAGTTCCGCCGGCTCCATGCCCCATTGCTTGCGGGTATAGCCCCGAAAGAAGGTCTCATAGATCTCCCGGCCCACGAAACGCAGCGCCTGCTCCTCGAAGCTGCGCGGCTCGGTGATGCTCTGATCCGCCAGCTTAGTGACGAAGTCCCGCGCCTCCTGGGGCGAGAATTGCCGGCCAAAAAGCTGGTTGATCGTCATCAGATTGACCGGCAGCGAATAGACACCGCCCCGCGCATGCGCCTTGACGCGGTTCACGAAGGGCATGAACTCGTCAAAACGGCGGATATAGGCCCAGACCCGCTCATCGCTGGTATGGAAAATATGCGGCCCATACACATGGACCAAGACCCCGGTTTGGCGGTCGCGCTCGGTGTGGCAATTGCCCGCCACGTGCGGTCTCGTCTCGAACACATCAACGCGATGCCCGCGCTCCGCCAATTCCCTGGCGATGACCGCGCCGGAAAACCCCGCGCCCGCAATGGCTATTTTTTTCATCGTTCCGTTCACTCTGATTCCCAGGCCGATACGGCGGAGCCGTTCATCTACAATTTCCGAAATAAATCAAACCGGCCGGAAACCGGTGGCCACTACATACATCTCTTTCGAATCCTTGCGGCTGGCCGGCGGCTTGGCGTGGCGCACCTGGCGAAAACGCTGTTTCAGCGTGGTCAGCATCTCCCGCTCGGCGCCGCCCTGGAACAATTTGGCCACAAAAGCGCCGCCCGGCGCCAGGATATCGCAGGCGAAGGCGAGCGCCGTCTCGGCCAAGGCCATGATGCGCAGATGGTCGGTGGCCACGTGGCCGGAGGTGTTGGGGGCCATGTCGGAGAGGACAATATCCGCCTGCCCCCCCAGCAGCGCCACGAGCCGGGCCTCCATGCCCTCCGCCATGAAATCGGCTTCGATGAAGTCAGCCCCCGGTACCGGCTCAATGGGCAGCAGGTCGATTCCCGCCACGCGGGCGGCGCCGCGCGCCAGCGCCACCTGGCTCCAGCCGCCGGGGGCGGCGCCTAGATCCACCACCCGCGCCCCCTTGCGGATGAGCTCGAATTTATCATCCAGCTCGATGAGCTTGAAAGCCGCGCGCGAGCGCCAGCCCTGCGCCTTGGCCGCCGCCACGTAGGGATCGTTGAGCTGCCTTTGCAGCCAGCGCTGCGAGGAGACGGAAAGGCGCCGCGCGTTTTTCAGCCGCACCGCCTCACGGCGTGGCGGCAATCTCGAGGACCCTCCGTTCATGCCTGAAAACGGGATCTGGTCTGGGGCGGCCCGCCGCGCATCAGGCGCATCAATATACCCTCGCGCAGGCCCCTATCGGCCACCACCAATTGCTGTGCCTGCCATAATTCATGGATGGCGGCGAAGATGGCGCAGCCGGGCAGAACGAATTCCACGCGCTCCTGGCCGATGCAAGGGTGACGGGAGAGTCCCTCCCGCCCCAACGCCCAGGCCTCCGCCAAGGCCGCGTCCACGGCCTGGCGGCTGAGCGAAACGCCATCCACCACGCCGCGCCGATAACGCTCGAGCTTCAACGAGACCCCGGCCAGGGTGGTGACGGTGCCGGAAGTGCCGACCATCATCACCCCGCCCTGACGGATTTCCTCGCCGATGCGATGCACCGCCTCGAAGGGGCGCAACAAAGTGATGACATCCTGCATCAGGCGCGCGAACCCTTCCGCCTGGTAGCAGGAGCCCGCGCAACGCTCGGACAGGGTGACCACCCCCACCGGCAAGGAAAGATAGCCGATGAGCTCCGGGCGCGGTCCGCCATCGAGCCGTACCCAGGCGATCTCGGTCGAGCCGCCGCCGATATCGAACAACAGGGCCCGCCGCCCGGCCCGGCGCAGGAGCGAGGCGCAGCTTTCCACCGCCAGCTCCGCTTCCTCGCGCGGGTTGATGATCTCCAGCGGCAGCCCCGTCGTCTCCCGCACGCGGCGCACAAATTCCTCGCCGTTTTCCGCCTGCCGGCACGCCTCGGTGGCGATGGCGCGCAGGCGGATGGGCGCGTTCGCCTCGTCTCCCCGCCACCGCCGCGCCCGCTCGGCGCACAGGGCGAGCGAGACGAGCGCCCGCTCCATGGCCACGGAGGAGAGCCGGCCAGTCTCGTACAGCCCCTCGCCCAGCCGTACGACGCGGGAAAAACTGTCGAGAACGGTGAAACCCTGGCCGGAGGGCGTGCCGATCAGCATTCGGCAATTATTGGTGCCAAGATCGATTCCTCCAAAAACGGCGCGGCGGCGCGGGCGCCGGTGGAGCACCGGCGGCAGGGGCTGCGCGAAGGAGGATTGGCTGGCCATGACCTATTTATTCGCGGATTGCCGCGGCGGGGCAAGGCGCAAACACGCCGGCAGCGCCGCGGATACGATATTTTTATGACAAAACCCCGGCCTTCGGCGCTTGCCGCCCGCCGCCAGCGATGCTAGAGGCCCGCCACCCGCGAATTGGGGGATAGTTTAGCGGTAGAACTCCCGGCTCTGACCCGGGCAGCCTTGGTTCGAATCCAGGTCCCCCAGCCAAACCGGCTTAACGGCGCTTTTTCAGTGGCAAAGATGCCCAAAGGATTAGCCCAAATGGCGGCGGAGCGCTTCCAGCGCCTCCAGAGTCTCGCCCAACAGGCGCCGCAACCGGGTCACCTCTTCCTCCATTTCAATATCCGGAGCGGGAAACTCCACCCGCACGGGGGGAGGCGGCGCGGGAGGCTGGCTCTCGCTCACGGGCGGGGGGGAGTCAACCCGCGCTTCCGGTTGTTCCGGCCCCGGCGCGGATGTTTCCAGTCCGGCACGCCCCGCCGCCGCGCCTTCCCCCGGCACTGGCGGAATCAGAAATTCTTGAGTGGAAGGCGCGGCCTCGCTGACCGCCGAGGCCAGCCCGCTGCCGCTATCACGTAACAGGCGCTGGACGCCTTTTATTGTATATCCTTGAGTATAAAGCAAATCTGCGACGCGGCGCAGCAGCGCCACATCCTCCGGACGGTAATAGCGCCGGCCGCCGCCGCGCTTCAGCGGCCGGACTTGCGGAAATTTACTTTCCCAAAACCGCAGCACATGCTGAGGCACGTGCAGTTCATCGGCGACCTCGGAAATCGTCCGGAACGCATCGGCCGCTTTACGGATGCGTGGCCGCCCGGTCTCGTCCCCAGCGCCGGAAGCCAGCCCTTCCAACTCCGGATTATAGTCTTCGTCCACCATGCAATCCTTCGTTCATGTCAGGCCTTGGCCGGGGCGTGGGCCGGACCGGCATTCACCGCATCCTTCAAAATTTGGCTAGGGCGGAAAACGAGCACCCGCCGAGGCAAAATGGGAACCTCGATGCCGGTCTTTGGGTTGCGGCCGACCCGTCTGCCCTTTTGCCTTACAGAAAATGTTCCGAACCCGCTGATTTTAACTGAATTTCCTGCTTCAAGGGCAGAGGCGATGCGGTTGAGGACGTGTTCCAGCAAATCGGCCGATTCATGCCGCGACAGGCCAACGCTGGCATAGATCGCCTCGGTAAGCTGCGCGCGCGTCAATGTATTCATTGCCACATGATTAGGCATGAAGGATTTTAGGGTCAACAACTTAACGGGCCGATTCGCGGTGAAATCGATGTCTTGACCCGCGATTCTCTGATTCTAAACGCTTTCCGGCTTATGCCGTCAGCCTCAAAGCCGCAGCAGCGCTGAGCCCCAGGTGAGGCCGCCCCCCAGCGCCTCCAACAGCAGCAACTTGCCCGGCGCGGCGCGGCCATCCGCGACCGCGCTCGCCAAGGCGAGGGGAATTGAGGCGGCGGAGGTATTGGCGTGGCGGTCCACCGTCACCACCACCCGTTCCGGCGGCAGGCCGAGTTTTTTTCCCACCCCGTCGATGATGCGCCGGTTGGCCTGGTGCGGCACCAAAAGGTCGATATCGGCTGGGGAGAGGCTGTTAGCGGCCAAGGCCTCGTTCACCGCCCCGGCGAGGAGCGTGACCGCGTGGCGAAACACCTCCCGCCCTTGCATGACGAGATGGCCAGGGTGATCCTTCCGCCCCACCGCGCCATCCACGTACAAAATCTCCGCCAGCCGCCCATCGGCGTGCAGATGGGTGGAGAGCAGACCGGGGCCGGTCCTGGGCACCTCTTTCGCCTCCAGCAATACCGCTCCCGCCCCATCCCCGAACAATACGCAGGTGCCGCGATCAGCGAAATTGAGGATGCGCGAATAAACCTCGGTGCCGATGACCAGCACGGATTTTACCTGCCCGGCGCGCAGCATCGCATCCGCCACCGAAAGCGCATAGACGAAGCCCGAGCAGGCGGCGGAAAGATCGAAGCCGAAGGCGTTGAACGCCACCAGCGCCGCCTGGATATGCACCGCCGTCGAGGGAAAGGCCTGATCCGGCGTCGAGGTGGCGACGATGATAGCCCCCAGCGCCTCCGGGGCGAGACCGGCCTCAGTGAGCGCGGCGCGCCCGGCCTCGGCCCCCATGAAGGCGGCGGTCTCGTGCGGGGCGGCGAAATGGCGCTGCCGGATGCCGGTGCGCTCGACGATCCATTCATCGGAGGTGTCGATCCGCTTGGCCATCTCCGCGTTGGTAACCACGCGCGCGGGAAGATAGGTGCCAAGGCCGGTCAGCACGGCCCGGGTAAGACGCTGGGTTTCAGCCATTGGTCTGGATCACCGCCTCGCCGGAAAGAAGGGCCTGGTCCATCGCCGCGAGCGCCTCGGCGATATAGGTGTTGAAATCATTGGCGAGCATGTCCATGGCCACCTCCACCGCATGGGCAAAACCCAGCGCGTCCGTGCCGCCATGGGATTTCACCACCACGCCGTTCAGCCCCAACAGCACCGCGCCATTATAACGGTTGGGGTCCAGCGTCTCGCGCAGCCGCCGCAGCGCCCCGCGCGCGAAGAGATAGCCGAGCTTGGCGAAGGGACCAGCACTAAAGACCTGGCGAAGCAGATCGGCCATCATCTTAAGCGCGCCCTCGCCGGTCTTGAGCGCGACATTACCCGTGAATCCGTCGGTTACAACCACATCCACGGTGCCGGCGGCGATGTCGTGACCCTCGACGAAACCGTAAAATTGCTTGGCGGCCGGGCTCGCCCGCAACATGGCGGCGGCGGCGCGCAGCGTGTCGTCGCCCTTGCCTTCCTCGGAGCCGATATTGAGCAGGCCGAAACTGGGCGCGGGCAGGCCGAGCACGGTGCGGGCGAAGGCGATGCCCATCAGGGCGAATTCGACAAGGTTGCGCGCGTCATAGACCACGTTCAGGCCGAGATCGAGCATCACCACATCCCCTTTCAGGCAAGGGACGGTGGCGGCCATGGCGGGGCGATCCAGCCCCTTCAATGTTTTAAGGACGATTTTGGAAAGCGCCAGCAGCGCCCCGGTATTGCCGGCGGAGACGACGCCTTGCGCCTCGCCCGCCACCACCGCGTCTATGGCGCGGCGCATCGAGGAATCGCGCAGCCGCAGCCCCACTGTGGGTTTCATGTCGCCGGTGATGATTTCGGCGCAATGCCGCAGCTCATACCGCCCGGCGAGCCGCCGCGAGGCGCCCAACAGGGGCGCGAGCCGGGCCTCATCCCCGAATATGAGAAAAAAAGCTTGCGGCTGGCGCTCCGCGGCAATGTCCAGACCGGCGATAATCGCGTCCGGAGCGTGGTCGCCTCCCATGGCATCCACCGCCAGTGTACGGCTCTGGCTCATTTTACCCCTGTTCCGGGTGGTTCACTGGCGGCGCCGCGCGAGAGAGGCTCAGACGCGAACGACGCCCTTGGCTTCCTTGCCGGCGCCAACGACCTCGCGCCCGTCATAATGGCCGCAATGGACGCAGACATGGTGCGGGCGCTTCAGCTCGCCGCAATTGGAGCATTCCGCGTGAGCCTGGGCGGTGAGCGCCTGGTGGCTCCGGCGCATGCCCGCTCGCGACGGGGAAGTTTTCTTCTTGGGAACAGCCATGATACAACGCCTTATGGAAACGGTCTGACAGATGGAAGGCGCCGCGTAGCAGAGCCCGACGCGCGCCGCAAGTCATGGCTGTTCCCCGTGGCTTCGGCTCATTCGGGCGGGCGCCGCCGGGCGGCCAGCGCGGCGAAGGGGTGCGCGCCCAGGTCCGTGGCCTCCTCCGGCAATTGCGCGCCCGGCTTGCGAGGATACGGGTCGAGGGCGAGCGCCAATTCCTCGGCCAGGGCGGCGCCCAGATCTATGAACTCCCCCGCATAGGGAATTTCATCCGGCGCATCGAGGGCATCGGGGGTCATCTCCTCCTCATCCGCGGCGGCCTCCGGCGCCGCCGCCGGCACGAAGCGAAGCTCGGCCTGGGTGCTAATCTCCGCCTCGAACGGGTCCAGCGTCACCACGCAGATCTGGGTCACGCACGCCTCCAGGGCGAGCGCCGCGGCAAGGACGCCGCCATGCTCGTGCCGCAGCCGGAATTGTCCTTCCAGGCGGGAGATGGCGGGCAGGCCGAAACGCGCGGCCAAAGCGGCGCGCTCCCCGGCATTGGCGGTGACGACATGATCTTGCGGCTGCTCCTTGACGGAGGCGGCGCGGACGAGATGACTCAATTCTTCCTGCATCCATGCAATATAGAGGGACCTCATTGACAGGAAAGCCCCTGCCGTGAGACGCAACCGGACGATAATCGCCCCAAAACGAGGATCACCGCGTGCGCCCGCTCAAGCTGTCCCGTAGCCTGCTCCTCTTTGCCATGCTGGGTCTGCCCGGCTGCGCCATCTTCTCCGATTCACCGCATTATCGCGGCATCGCGCTCTCCGACAACGATCTCAAGCAGCTCACCCCCGGCGTGTCCCAGCAGGCGGATGTGCAGGCGCTGCTCGGCCCGCCCACCTTCGTTGAGCAGTTCGACTCGAATAACTGGGTCTACGTCGCGCAAATCACTAAGATGCGCATCGCCAATACCGAGGGCCTGAAAAAACAAAGCGTGGTGGTCGTCACCTTTAACAATGACGGCAGTTTCAAATCCGTCACGCGCCGCTCTCTCTCCCAGGCATTGCCCGTGGAGATGGATGGCAAGACCACGCCGGTGCCCGGCGGTAATGCCAGCCTGATCCAGCAGATCATTGGCGGCGTCGGCAGCTACAACCCGCTGGGCGCGGCCTCCGACACCTCCGGCAATTACGGCTCGGGCGCGCTGGGCAGCAGCCCGGCGGGCAGCTTCGGCAGTTCGAGCTTCTAAGATGCGCCGGCGTCCCTTGCTTCTGGCCGGGGCCGCCGCTTGGGCGGTGACCCCGGCGGGCCTGCGCGCGCAGACGCAGCCCGCCGGGCCGCAAGCCCCGGCGCTGGATGACAGGCCCGGGCCCGGCTTTTCCCGCCTGGTCATCGCCCGCTGGGGAGACATGCTCCAGCCAGACGCCCCGCCCTTTCAGCCCAACGCGCTGACCATTGACCAGGCGAACACCCAGTTTGCCTATGATATGTCCATCGCGGCGCTGATCACGCCGCCCCCCGCCCAGGACGGTATCGCCCGGCTGGTGATGGTGCTGGCCAACCCCACCGCTCCGGCGCGCATGCTGTTTCCGGATGGGGCGGACAACCCCGCCGTGGCGGGACGCGAGCAGGGTGTCACCATCGCCGATCTCGAATATCTCTCCGGGCGCTGGGTGACGGCGGTGGGCGGCTACCAGACCCGCCGCCTCGCTGATGACGCCTTCTGCCAGTTCTCGGGCCCCGCCGCCGGACCGCTGGGGGGCACAGCGCTGGGCCTGGTGGCGGTGCAGGGCGGCGGGGTCGCGCCCTGGGGCAATATTCTCCTGGCCGAGGGCGACGCCACTCCTTGGCTCTCCCGTTTGGCGGGGCTCGGCCTCGGCTATGAAGACCCCACCCATGCCGCGCGTTACGGCTGGGTGGTGGAGCTCGACGCGTTGAACCCTTTATTCATTCCCATCAAGCGGACCGGGCTCGGCCGTCTGGCCCGGGCCGGACTTCTGGCGACCGCCGCCCGGGACGGACGGCCAGTGGTTTTCTTCACCCAGGACGATCCGGCGGGCCTGCTGTTCCGTTTTGTCGCGGCCGCCAATACCGGCGATGGCACCGCCCTGGATACGGGCACGCTCGCCGTGGCCACGCTGAATACGGACGGCATCGACTGGGTGGATCTACCCAACGATCTGGCCTCGCTGGTCGGGCTGGCGGGGGCGGCGGCCAATGCCGGGGGCGAGCGCTTCGACGCGCCGGGCGGGCTGGCGCTCAGCCAGGATGGCATGACGCTTTATCTCGCCTGCGGCGGCAACCCGGCACGCGGCGTGGCCGACGCGCTCAACCCGCGCGCCGGAAACGATGATGGCCACATCGTCCAGTTCACCCTGCCCGGCGGCGATGCCAGCGCCCGCCATTTTCCCGCCAGCCTGGCGCTGGTGGCGGGCGACCCGGCCAGCGCGCCTGGCACCCGATACGGTCCGGGCAGCCAGGCCTGGCTGCGCAAGCCGCGCAGCCTGGCGGTGGACCCGGCCGGCAATCTCTGGATCGGCACCGATCAGCGCGGCCAGACCACGCGGACCGCCGACGGGTATTTCATCATGCAGGCGGCAGGGCCGGCGCGCGGGGCGGTGGCCTGTGCCTATCTCGCGCCGGTGGGTGCGGCGGCGGGCGGGGCGGCCTTCGATGCCAATACCAAAACCGCCTTCGGTTCCATACGCCATCCTGGCGCCACGCCGGAGGCGAGCTTCGTCCAGCCAGCGACGCGCTGGCCCACGCTAGACCCCGCCATGCCGCCCCAATCCACCATCATCGGTCTCGTCATCCAGTGATCCGGGTAGTGCGGGCGGTTCCCGGTTCGGCTGAACTGGCGGCTTGTCTCAAGCTTCGCTTCGCGGTGTTCGTGGCCGAGCAGGGCGTGCCCGCGGATCAAGAGCTGGACGCGCTGGACGAGACCGCGCTGCATGTGCTGGCGTTGCATGGAGATGACGCCGTGGGCACCGCCCGCGCCGTGGAAAAAGCGCCGGGAGTTTGGAAAATCGGGCGGGTCGCGGTGGCGGCGCCCTGGCGGCGGCGCGGGATCGGAAAGAGTCTCATGCGGGGCATCGAGGCCGAAACCCAGGGCCGCGTTTTTCTCCTCGACGCCCAGACCCACGCGATCGGCTTTTATGAAACCCTGGGTTATGCCGCGGAAGGGCCGGAATTTCTCGACGCGGGCATCCCGCACCGGCTCATGCGCAAGGATGCATCAGCGCGTTGAGCTTTTCCCGCTCCGGCGCCTGCAAAGGCCGGGAGCGTTTATCGCTATCCAGAAACACCAGCACGCCTTCCGCCGTGGCGACCAGCTTTTCTCCCTGGAACAGAGCCTGGTAGGTCCGCAAGGAGCTGGTTCCCACCCGCATCACCGAGGTGCCGATTTCCACCCGCCCCGGCCAGAAAATTTCGGCGCGGAAATCCACCTCCAGCCGGACGATGACGAAGCTGCCGCCCTGCTTGCGCCAATCCGGGCCGAACACGTGATCGAGAAATTCGCACCGCCCGCTTTCCAGAAAGGTCGCGAAGACCGCGTTGTTGACATGCCCCTGGCGGTCCGTGTCCCCGTAGCGCACCTTGTCATAGGTTTTGAACGTGAAATCCGCGAGTTTAGGGTCGGGCCTGCTGTCCTTCATGTCGTCTCCGGGATGGTTTTGCCAGGGTTGAAAAGGCCGTCCGGGTCAAACGCCCGCTTGATGGCGCGCATCATCGCCAGTTCGACCGGCGATTTATGCGCAGCCATGGCGGAGAGGCGCAACTGGCCGATGCCGTGCTCCGCCGAGAAGCTGCCATGCATCTGCACCGCCAGCGCCTCGATATCGGCGCTGATTTCCGCCTTGATGCTGCCGATTTCCGCCAATCCCCGCCCCTGGGGCGGCAGGACATTCACATGCAGATTGCCGTCGCCGACATGGCCGAAAATATTGAGCCGGAACCCCGGATATTTTCTCGCCACCAGCGCCTCCACCGCCGCGATCGTCTCCGGCAGGCGGCTGAGCGGCACGGCGATGTCATGTTTCACCGCCCCGCCCGCGCGCAGCTCACCTTCTGAAATCGCCTCGCGCAGGGCGATGAGATCCAGCCGCTCGCGCTCGGACTGGGCGATGACGGCCTCCCCCACCCTGCCCTGCGCCAATTCCCCGGCCAGCACCGCCTCCAATATCTCGCCGGGCTCGCGCCCGCCCGCCAGAGCTGAAATTTCCACCAGCAGATAGGCCGGGGCGGCGAAGGGCAGGCGCGCGCCCGGCAGTTGGGCGGCGCCGAGCGCCAGGGCCGTGCCGGAGCAGAACTCGCACATGGTCAGGCTTGGTCCGGCGGCGTGACGCAGAGTGGCGAAAACCTCCAGCCCCGCCGCCAATGTGGTAATGCCCGCCAGCGCCGCCGCCCGGGCGGCAATGGGCGGGTAGAGCCTCAGCGTGGCGGCGGTGATGAGGCCGAGCGTGCCCTCCGCGCCGATGAAAAGCTGTTTGAGGTCGTAGCCGGTATTGTCCTTGCGCAAGGCGGAGAGGCCATGCCAGATCGCGCCATCCGCCAGGACCACCTCCAGCCCCAGCACCTGCGCGCGCATATTGCCATAGGAGAGCACCTGCAAGCCGCCCGCATTGGTGGAAATGACCCCGCCGATCTCCGCCGTACCCTCAGCGCCCAGGCTCACCGGAAAAAAGCGCCCGGCCCGCGCGGCCTCCCCCTGCAATTCCGCCAGGGTCAGCCCGGCCTCGACGGTGATCGTGTCGCCCGCCGGGTCGATGCCACGCACCGCCCGCAGGCGGGAGAACGAGATGATGACCTGATCCCCGCCCGGCGCCGGCACGCCTCCGGCGACGAGGCTGGTATTGCCGCCTTGCGGCACGATGCGCGCGCCATGCGCGGCGCAGAGCTTCACCGCGGCGGCGATCTGCTCCGGGGAACGGGGCAGCAGCACGGCCAGGGCCGGATTATTGACCAGCCCGCGCCAATCGCGCTCATAAGGGGCGCGCTCCGCCGCGCTGGTCAGCACCGCCTCCGCCCCTAGGGCGTCGCGCAGCCCGGCGGTCAGGGCCGTCATGGCGAGGTCAAAAATCCAAATCCGCGTAATGGGGCGGCGAGGCCATGCCGCTGATGCGGTCGGAGAGGATGGCGCGGAAACACGGGCGCGATTTGATGCGCGCATACCAGTCCTTGGCCGGGGGCGAGACGGACCAATCCACATCGCCCATGAAATCGAGGGTGGAGAGCATGGCGGCGGCGGCGAAATCCGCGAAGGACAGGGCGGAACCCGCCAGCCAGCGGCGATGCTCGGCCAGCCAGCCGATATAGAGCAGATGCTGTTTCAAATTCGCATAGCCCGCGCGCAAGGCGTTGGCATCCGGCGCGCCCAGCTTGAGCAGTGGTTTGAGATGCTTCTCCCAATAGAGATTGCGCACCACCTCGTCATAGAATTTCTCATCGAACCAGGCGATGAGCCGCCGCGTTTCCACCCGCTCCGGCTGTGAGCGGCTGAGCAGCGAGGTGTCGGGATAGGATTCCTCCAGATATTCGCAAATCACCCGCGAATCCGGCACGACGAGGCCGTTATCCTCCACCAGGGTCGGCACGGTGCAGGCGGGGTTGAGTTCCAGATAGCTGGGCTGGCGCTCCCATACCTTCTCCACCCGCAACTCGAAGGGCAGGCGTTTTTCCGCGAGCACCATCCGCACCTTGCGCGAGAAGGGAGAGAGCGGGAGATGGTAGAGGATTCGCATGGCCCGTTTTATGCCACCGCGTGAATTTCACCAAAAGAGGCCGCCCGCGCGGGCGGCCTCTTTTGGTCAGGCGCGCGCCGCCTCGCTTTCATCGCTCAGCCCGGCGGGCAGATATTTCACGTATTCCGTGGGGACCACTTGCCAGAAATGCGCCGCCTCGCGCCCCCAATCATTCAGCAAGGTGGCGGCGTAGCGGCTCTCCGTTTCCGCGACATGGCGGGCGATGAGGGTTTTCAGCACATTTTCCCAATAGGCGGAGTCGAGGCGCTGCCAATGCAGCGTCTCCGGATTCAGCCGTTTCTCGAAGAGGCGTGCGCGGTCGTAAACGAATGCCATGCCGCCGGTGAAACCCGCGCCGAAATTATCACCCACCCCGCCGAGTATGACCACCGTGCCCCCGGTCATGTACTCGCAGGCATTGGAGCCCGCGCCCTCGACCACGGCGGTGGCGCCGGAATTGCGCACGGCGAAACGCTCGCCCGCCCGGCCCGCCGCGAACAGCGCCCCGGAGGTGGCGCCGTAGAGCACCGTGTTGCCGATGATGGTGTTCTCATTGGTCTTGAGCCGGGAGGACGGGCCGGTGCGCACCACGATGGTGCCGCCGGACAGCCCCTTGCCGACGTAATCATTGGCATCGCCCAGCACCTCGAGCTTCAGCCCGTTCACCGCGAAGGCGCCCAGCGATTGTCCGGCGGAGCCGCGCAGGCGCACCGTGACATGGTCGGGCTGGAGCTTGACCTTGCGGTAGCGGGCGACGATCTGCGAACTGAATTTGGTGCCGATGGCGCGGTGGGTGTTGCGGATATTATATTGCAACTGCATCCGCTCGCCATTTTGGAAGAAGGGCGCGGCGTCCTCGATCATCTGCGCGTCCAGCGTCTCTGGCACCTCGTTGCGGCCCTGCCGGGTGCAATGCCGGGCATAGGGCCCCGGATCGGCCTGGGCCAGAATGGGGTTGAGGTCGAGATCGTCCAGATATTCCGCTCCGCGCGAGACCTGATGCAGCAGATCGGTGCGGCCGATCACCTCCTCCAGCTTGCGAAAGCCGAGCGAGGCGAGAATTTCGCGCACCTCCTCCGCCACGAAGGAGAATAGATTGATGACCTTCTCGGGCGTGCCCTCGAATTTCTCCCGCAGCTTGTCATCCTGGGTGCAAATGCCCACCGGGCAGGTGTTGGAATGGCATTGCCGGACCATGATGCAGCCCATGGCGACGAGCGAGGCCGTGCCGATGCCGAATTCCTCCGCCCCCAGCATGGCGGCGATCACCACGTCCCGCCCGGTCTTGATGCCGCCATCGGTGCGCAGCACCACCTGGTGGCGCAGCCGGTTGAGCATCAGCACCTGGTGCGCCTCGGACAGCCCCATCTCCCAGGGCAGCCCGGCATATTTCACCGAGGATTGCGGCGAGGCCCCGGTGCCGCCGACATGGCCAGAGACGAGAATCGCATCCGCCTTGGCCTTGGCGACCCCCGCCGCGATGGTGCCGATGCCCGAGCGCGCCACCAGCTTCACGCAGACCGTGGCGCGCGGATTGATCTGCTTGAGATCATAGATGAGCTGGGCGAGATCCTCGATGGAATAGATGTCGTGATGCGGCGGCGGCGAGATGAGGGTGACGCCGGGCGTGGCGTGCCGCAGCCGGGCGATCAGTTCCGTTACTTTGAAGCCGGGCAATTGCCCGCCCTCGCCGGGCTTGGCGCCCTGGGCGACCTTGATCTCGATCTCATTGCAATCATTGAGATATTCCGCCGTGACGCCGAACCGCCCAGAGGCGATCTGCTTGATGGCGGAGGAGGCGTTGTCGCCGTTCGGGCGCGGCTCGGCGCGGGCGGGGTCCTCTCCGCCTTCCCCGGAATCAGAACGCGCGCCGATGCGGTTCATGGCGATGGAAAGCGTCTCATGCGCCTCGGGGCTGAGGGCGCCAAGCGAGATGCCGGGAGCGAGCAGCCGCTTGCGGATAGAGGTGATGCTCTCGACCTCGTCCACCGAGATGGGGGTGAGACCGTCCTTGCGGAAATCGAGCAGGTCGCGCAGCGCGATGGGCCGCTGGCGGCGCACCGTCTCCGAATATTTGCGGAAAATCCGGTAGGAGCCGGTGGCCACCGCGCTTTGCAGCAGATGGACCGCGTTGTCGTCGAAGGCATGCGCCTCGCCGGTGCGGCGCAGCCGGTACAGCCCGCCGACATCCAAAGGCACGATATTGCCGCTCCACGCGTTGGCGTGCAGTTCCAGCACTTTATGGGCGATGCCGGGCAGGCCGATACCCGAGATGCGGGAGGGCATGCCGGGAAAGAACTCGCCGACCAGCGCGCGGGACAGCCCCACCGCCTCGAAATTATAGCCGCCGCGATAGGAGGAAATGACGGAGATGCCGAGCTTCGACATCACCTTGAGCAACCCCTTATCCACTGCCTTCTTGTAGCGGGCGACGCAATCCTTGAGCGAGAGCGCGCCGAAGAGACCGCGCGCATGGCGGTCAGCGATGCATTCCTGCGCGAGATAGGCGTTCACGGTCGTCGCCCCCACCCCCACCAGCACCGCGAAATAATGCACGTCCAGGCACTCGGCGGAGCGGACGTTGAGCGAGGTGAAGGTGCGCAGGGATTGGCGGACGAGATGGGTATGCACCGCGCCGGTAGCGAGAATCATCGGTATGGGGGCGCGTTCCGGGCTCATCGCCTCATCGGTGAGGATGACGTGGGTGCAGCCGGCGCGCACCCCCTCCTCCGCCTCGCGGCGGATGCGCTCGATGGCCCGGCGCAACCCGCCCTCCCCATTCGCCACCTTAAAGGTGGCGTCCACCACGCAGGCGGAAGCACCCATGGTACGGCGCATCGCCTCGAACTCCGCCGTGGAGAGCACGGGCGATTCGAGCTGGAGCAGGTCGCATTGCTCCTCATTCTCGTCCAGAACGTTGCCGAGATTACCGAGCCGGGTTTTGAGCGACATCACCCGCGTCTCGCGCAGGGAATCGATGGCCGGGTTGGTGACCTGGCTGAAGCTCTGGCGGAAATAGTGATGCAGGCCGCGATAGCGGCCCGAGAGCACGGCGAGCGGCGCGTCGTCGCCCATGGAGCCGACCGCCTCCTGGGCGCTCTCCACCATGGGATGCAATATCAGCTCCATATCCTCGAGCGAGAAGCCGACCGCGAGCTGGCGCCGCCGCAGTCCCTCCCCGTCCAGCCGCACCGGCTCCGGCGCGTCGGTCTTGACGATATGGTCGATGACCGTGATCCGCTTCACCCAGGCGGCAAAGTCCTGGCGGGCGGCCAGCATGTCCTTGACCTCGCCGTCATGATAGAATTTTGCCTCGTCGAGATCGACGGCGATGGTCTGGCCAGGGCCGACCGCGCCCTTCTCGACGATGTTCTCCTCGTCCAGCTTGACCATGCCGGTCTCGGAGCCGACGATCAGCATCTGATTGCGGGTGATGGAATAGCGCAGGGGCCGCAGACCATTGCGGTCCAGCCCGGCGATGACGAAGCGGCCATCGGTGGCGGCCACGGCGGCCGGGCCATCCCACGGCTCCATCACCGCGTTGCAGTAGGCGAACAGGTTCCGGTGCGCCAGCGGCATGGTGGCGTCCGCCCCCAAAGCGGGCGGGATCATCAGCGTCTTTGCCATCGGCGCGTCGCGCCCGGCGCGCACCAGCAGCTCGAACACATTGTCCAGCGCCGCCGTGTCCGAGCCGCCGGACTGCACCACCGGCTTTACATAGTCGAGAAATTCATCCAGCCCCTCGGCGGCCAGCCGCGTTTCGTGGCTCTTCATCCAGTTGACGTTGCCGGCGAGGGTGTTGATCTCGCCATTATGGGCGAGCATCCGGAAGGGCTGGGCCAGCCTCCAGGTGGGGAAGGTGTTGGTGGAATAACGCTGATGATAGATGGCGAAGCGCGAGATGAAGCGCTCGTCCAGAAGATCCGGATAGAACCGGGTCAGGCTTTCCGCCAGGAACATGCCTTTATAGACGATCGAGCGGCAAGAGAGCGAGCAGATATAAAGCTCATCGACCTGCGCCTCGATCGCCGCCTTCTCGATCTTGCGGCGGATGATGTAGAGTTCGCGCTCGAAATCCTCATCTGGAATGCCGCGCGCGTTCCACAGCATGATCTGTTCAATCTCGGGGCGGGTGGCGTTGGCCTTCTCGCCGATGCACTCGACATTGATCGGCACCTGACGCCAGCCATAGATGCGGTAGCCGAAATTGAGAATCTCGGCCTCGACGATCTGGCGGCAGCGTTCCTGCGCGCCGAGATCGGTTTTGGGCAGAAACACCATCCCCACCGCGATCGCCCCCTCGCGCAGGCGGTCGCCGCCGCGCTTGATCTCGGCGGCGAAGAAATCCTGGGGAATTTCGATATGGATGCCAGCGCCGTCACCCGTCTTGCCGTCCGCATCCACCGCGCCCCGGTGCCAGACCGCCTTCAGCGCGTCGATGCCGGCCTGGACGATGTCGCGACGGCGCTGGCCATCCAGCGCGGCGACCAGCCCCACCCCGCAAGCGTCGTGCTCTTGGCCGGGATGATAGGTCTGGCGCAGCGCGGCGGTGTTGGCCTGCCAGGCGGCGAGGAATTGCGGAGCTGTCTCGGGAATTGCGTGGGACATGGCGGTTACTCCGCGGCCCGCGCCGGGCGGGCGGCTTGCAGATGGCGATGGATGGCGGCGGCGGCGTCGCGCCCGTCACGGATGGCCCAGACCACCAGCGAGGCGCCGCGCACGATATCCCCGGCGGCGAACACGCCGGGCAGCGAAGTCTCAAAGTTGCGCGGATGCACCTTGAGCGTGCCCCAGCCGGTCAGGTCCAGCCCTGGCACGCCGAAGGCGGCGGGCAGATCCTCCGGGTCGAAGCCCAGCGCCTTGATGACGAGATCGGCCTTGACCGTGAAGGAGGACTCCGCCAGCGGTTCCACCGATTGGCGGCCCGAGGCGTCGGGCAAACCGAGATGCATGCGCACCGCGCGCACGCCGGTGACATGCTCATCGCCCAGAAACGCCTCCGGCGCCGCGAGCCAGAGGAAATTGACGCCTTCCTCCTCGGCATTCTTCACCTCGCGCAGCGAGCCCGGCATGTTCTGGCGGTCGCGCCGGTAAAGGCAGGTAACGGATTTAGCGTCCTGGCGGATGGCGGTGCGGACGCAATCCATGGCGGTATCGCCACCGCCGATCACCACCACATCCTTGCCCGCCGCGGTCAGCAGCGCCGCCTCGCGCTCCGGCACCACATCGCCCAACCCCTTGCGGTTGGCGGTGACGAGAAAATCGAGCGCCTTGACGATGCCAGGCAGGCCGGAGCCGGGGCCGCCGATCTCGCGGGCTTTATAGACGCCCGTGGCGATCAGCACCGCGTCATGCGTCTCGCGCAGCGCGGTGAAAGGCAGAGCGCCACCGATATCCGCGTTGAGGACGAATTTGATGCCGCCTTCCTCCAGCCAGCGCCAGCGGCGCAGCACGATCTCCTTCTCCAGCTTGAAACCGGGAATACCGTAGATTAGTAGCCCGCCGACGCGGTCATGCCGGTCATAGACGGTAACCTGGTAACCCTGGGCCCGCAGCCGTTCCGCCGCCGCCAGCCCCGCCGGCCCCGCGCCGATGACCGCCACGCTCTCGGCCCGCTCCACCGGAGCGGTGATAGGCTTTACCCAGCCATTCTCGAAGGCGGTATCCGTGATGTAGCGCTCCACCGCGCCAATGGTGACGGATTCGAACCCTTTTTCGATGACGCAATTACCTTCACAAAGCCGGTCCTGTGGACAGATGCGCCCACAAATCTCAGGAAATGTGTTGGTTGCGGAGGAAATTTCATATGCTTCCTCAAGCCGGTTCTCGGCGGTGAGCTTCAACCAGTCCGGAATATTATTCGAAAGCGGACAATGAACCGAGCAGAAAGGAATGCCGCATTGCGAACAGCGGCTGGCCTGGGCCGAGGCTGTCGCTGGGTCAAAATCCGCGTAAATCTCGGCAAAATCTTCCCGGCGATCCGCAGCGGGACGCTTTTTGGGCATTTTCTGCGGCAAATGGACAAATTTCAGCATGCGCTCGGCCATTTTTGCCTCACTAAAGATGAAAAACGCGGCGCCACTGCCGCGTTTGGGATCGCCCGTGCTTCTTAACCGAAGTTTTAGGGAAACGCCAAGGTTTTTTCTTGATTATGTCTGAAGCATTGTCGTTTTTTAGGGTAAACCCCTCGACGGCCTACATGACGCCGCGATTTTTTTTAAAAAAAGGACCTGTATGTTTACTATTCAATAAAAACAGCGCCGACATCATGGCTTTTAGCCCGATAACAAACGAGGTAATCGGGCAGAATGAGATCCAGCGGCGTGGGAGTGACGCCCAGCTCGGCTAGGCCCGGCATGCCGGGCGAGACGACATTATCCCGGGCGAGCATGGCGATCTGGTCTTGAGTGAGGTTGATCCCGGGCAGGCAGGCGAGCAGCCGGGCGAACGCGACGGGCATATCCCAAATGGCCGAATCGCGGCAGATCGTCTCCAGCATCTGACGCATCAGGGCTTTGAAGCTTTTCTGTTCCGGCCCGCCCAGCTCGAAGAGCCCGCCGGCGGCGGAATCGAGCGCCGTCATCACCGCGTCGGCCACATCGGCCACGTAAACGGGTTGCAGTTTCGTCTTGCCATGAACAATAGGCAGCACTGGCGAGACCATCGCCAGCGCCGCGAAGCGGTTGAAAAACCGGTCCTCTCGCCCGAACATGATGGAGGGACGCAAAATCACGGCCTGGGGATGGGCGGCACGCACCGCCGCCTCGCCCTCGCCCTTGCTTTTGGCGTAGGCCGAGGCAGCCGCCGGGTCCGCGCCCAGGGCGGAAATATGGGCCAGCTTTGCCCCCGCCGCATGGGAGAGCCGCGCCACCCGGGCCGCGCCCTCCACATGGGTGCGGTTGAATTCCCCCCGCCGGGAGGGCTTGAGAATGTCGGCAAGGTTGACGACGATCTCCGCTCCCGCCACCGCCCGCGCGCACGCCGCTTCCTGTTCCACCGGGGCGAAAAGCGGCACGATCTGACCCACCACCCCCATGGGCCGGAGAAATTTGGCGGCTTCCGTATCCCGCACCGCCGCGCGCACGATATAGCCGCGCGCGACTAGGCGCTGGGTGACATAGCGGCCCAGGAACCCCGAGGCTCCAAACACCGTGGCGATCTTGCGCTCAGAAAACATGCGATGCCCCTTCCTGCTCCCCTCGGTATGTAAGCCGGGGGAAAAAGCCGCTCAAGTCATGTTGACGCCAGGGCGAGGGAAAGCTAAACGCCGCTCCCACGATGCTCCGGCATTGAAAATGGTCTGGCCCAGGTGGCGGAATTGGTAGACGCACTAGCTTCAGGTGCTAGCGCTCGCAAGGGCGTGGAGGTTCGAGTCCTCTCCTGGGCACCATTTCTCATCCATATAGGACATTTATTTGAGCGGTATCGAGCTTCATAAGCATGACCTTCCGGACGGGCTTGATCTTGGCCCGCTCGTCGCCGTCGATACCGAAACGATGGGGCTCAACCCTCACCGGGACCGGTTATGCCTGGTGCAGCTTTCAGCGGGGGATGGCACGGCCCATCTCGTGCAGATCATTCCCGCGGCGCAGGGCGGGCGGGGCGCGGATTGCCCCAACCTCAAGCGCCTGCTGGCCGATCCCGGTGTGACCAAGCTGTTCCATTTCGCCCGTTTCGACATCGCCGCGCTTCAGCAAGGGCTGGGCGTGCTCACCCAGCCGGTCATCTGCACCAAGATCGCCTCCAAGCTGGTCCGTACCTACACGGACCGCCACGGATTAAAGGATTTATGCCGGGATCTCGCCGGCGTAGAAATTTCCAAGCAGCAACAGACCAGCGATTGGGGCGCCGCCGAACTGACGCCGGACCAGCTCACCTATGCCGCCTCGGATGTGCTCTATCTTCACCGCATCTGGGAGAAGCTGAGATCGCTGCTCATCCGCGAGAACCGGCTGGACATCGCCGAGGCCGCTTATGGGTTTCTCCCCGCGCGCGCGAGGCTGGATCTGCTTGGCTATGAGGAGCCGGACCTCTTCGCGCATTGAGGGTCCCTGCCCTGGCCGTTACACAGGGTTGCGCATCTCATGTTGACCGGCAACGCGCTGCTGGCCCATAGTTGTAAGCCGCATGAGGCAAGCCATGAAGAGATATGAAAACGGGACAATGCCGGAGCACAGGGGGGCCATGGACCCGGCTGCCCTGCTATCGCCTTATTTCTCCCTCATAATTGAGCCATGAATTTCATGCTTTCGACATGCGTGGCCGCTGGGTGGACCGCATCATGAACCACATTCACCGCATGCCCCCCCGCCGCTCGGTTCTCGATGAGATTCAGCGTCAGCGGCAGGGGAAAATGACAGGCGATCTGGCCAAACGCAGCCTTAAAATCGCTCTGCTTAAACGGTCCTTACCCGCCGCGGCGCTGGCCTTGCTGGCGGCGCTGGCGCTCGCGCCATCCTGGCGGGCCGGGCCAGCCAAATACCGCGTCACCTATCATATGGCGCCGCAGAAGGATGATGCGGCCTCGCGCATGCAGGGCGCGACCTATCATGGCCGGGACGCGCAGGGGCAGCCTTATACCGTGACCGCGAGCAGCGCTATCCAGCAAGACAGCAATAATGTGCTGCTCACCGCGCCGCAGGGGGATCTAACCCTGAAATCTGGCGCCTGGCTCTCCCTCAAATCCGCTGCGGGGGATTACCACCAGCAAAACGGCAAGCTCGACCTCAGTGGCGGGACCACCCTTTATCGCAATGATGGCACGGTGATGACCTCGCCCAGCGCGGTCATCGATATGCGGGCGGGCACCGCCTCGGGCTCCGCTCCCGTTCAGGTCACCGGCCCCTTCGGCACGTTGCAGGCGCAGAACGGCTTTACCATATCCGACCATGGCCATCAGGTTACATTTCACGGTCCGGCAACGCTGACCCTTACCCAGGTTCAATGAGAAAACTGCATTTGCTGCTGTTGCCGGGCCTGGCCGCCGCCGCCCCGGCCATGGGGCAGGATTTGAATCTCGGTGGCCCGCCGGGGGCGCCGCCCGTGCCCGTGCAAATCTCCGCCGCGCAAGGCATCACCTGGTCGCAGGACGCACAGACCGTGACCGCCACGGGCGGCGCCAAGGCGGTACGGGGGGATGTGACCGTGACCGCCGATGAACTCGTCGCCCATTATGTCAAAAAGCCGGGGGCGTCTCAGCCTCCCCCAACGGGCAGCGGCACGGTGGAGGGTGGGCTGGACCAGGGCAACGCCCAGCTTACCGAGCTTGACGCCCTCGGCCATGTTCATATCTACACCGCGACGGATAATGCCTGGGGAGACAAGGCCGTTTATTCCGTTGAACAGCAGGTTCTCGTGCTCACTGGCCATGACCTCAAGCTCACCACCCCGCAAAATACCGTCACCGCCCGCGATTCCATTGAATATTACGCCGCCGACCGCAAGGCGATCGCGCGGGGCAACGCGCTTATTGTCTCCCAAGACGGCCGCTCGATCGCCGCTGACGTGATCACCGGCTATTTTTCCAACCCGGCTGCCGGCGGCGCCAAGCCCGCCGCAGGGGCCAGCCCGCAAACGGATGAGAGCGGCAACCTCAAGCGGGTGGAGGCCATCGGCCATGTTGTCATCAAAACCCGGACCGATACCGTCACCGGAGATAAAGGCGTGTATCTCCCGCCGACGGGAGAGGCGCGGATCGGCGGGAACGTCCATGTCATCCATGGCCCCAACGAGCTGGCGGGCTCGGACGCGCTGATAAATATGAAAACCGGAATCGCCACGCTGCTTGCCGCGCCGGGCGGGCGCGTCTCCGGCGTCATCCTGCCGGGTTCGGGAAAACCCAATGAATGAGATCTCTGATACCAGCCGCGCCGCGCCGCCCTCCAACCAGACGGGGCTGGTGGCGCAGGGGTTGGGCAAGCGGTTCAAGAAGCGCCCGGTGGTGCGTGATGTCTCGCTCTCCCTGAAGCGTGGCGAGGCCGTAGGGCTGCTCGGCCCTAACGGCGCGGGCAAAACCACGACCTTTTACATGATCGTCGGGCTGATCGGCCCGGATTCGGGCACCATCTCGCTGGACGGCGCCGAGATTTCCAGCCTGCCCATGTACCGGCGGGCGCGGCTTGGCATCGGCTATCTGCCTCAGGAGGCCAGCGTGTTTCGCGGCCTGAACGTCGAGCAGAACATCATGGCCGCGCTTGATATGGTGGAAGCCGACCAGGAACAGCGGGAGGAAATGCTGGCCGGCCTGTTGGCGGAATTCGGCATCTCGCATCTGCGCCGCACCCCGGCCCTGGCGCTCTCGGGCGGAGAGAGGCGGCGCGTTGAAATCGCCCGCGCTCTCGCCACCGGCCCCAATTACATCCTGCTCGACGAGCCTTTGGCCGGCATCGACCCCATCGCGGTGGGAGAAATCCGCGATCTCGTCGCCCATCTCAAGCATCGCGGCCTCGGCGTGCTCATCACCGACCATAATGTGCGCGAGACGCTGGAAATCATTGACCGCGCCTATATTCTCTATGACGGTCAGGTGCTGATGGAAGGCAACCCCGAGGAGGTGGTGGCCCATGAGGATGTACGCCGGGTTTATCTTGGCGAGAAATTCAGCCTCTGATCCTTCTCGTCCATGCATAAATGTTCTGGACGAAATTTAAAACGGCGTTAGCATTCTGGCATGGGTTTTGCTCCATCCCTCGGGCCGCGCCTGGATCTTCGCCAGTCCCAATCCCTGGTGATGACGCCGCAACTGCGCCAGGCGATCCAAATTCTGCAATTCTCCAATCTCGAGGTCGAGGCCTTTCTCTCCGAGGAACTGCTGAGAAATCCGCTGCTGGAGCTGGACGGCGCTGCCGGCCCGCGAGAGGCGGAGCCGGGCGCCGCCCCCTCCCCTGACTTAGAGGTCCAGCGGGCCGAAAATCTTTTCCCGCGCGAAGCGGATATCTACGTTCCCGGCGCCGGCGCGGACAGGTATGGCGGCGGCGAGGCCGCTGCGGACGGCTCGTGGCCGGACCAGATGGGCGCCGCCCGCCCCTGCCTGCGCGAACATCTGGAACAGCAGGCCCGGCTCGCCTTTGCCTCCCGCGAGGAGCGGCTCATCGCCGCCGCGCTCATCGCCGCGCTTGATCCCTCCGGACGGCTCGGCGAAGCCCCGGACGCGCTGGCGGCGATGCTGGGGGTGGATCCCGCGCGGCTGGAAGCCGTGCGCGCGGTGATGATGCGGTTCGACCCGGCGGGGCTTTTCGCGACCAGCCTGGCCGAGTGTCTCGCCGCCCAGCTCGCCGAACTCAACCGGCTCGACCCAGCGATGCAGGCGCTGCTTGACCATCTCGACCTGCTGGCCCGGCGCGAGATGCGCGCCCTGGCGGGGATTTGCGGCGTTGACGGGGCGGACCTGGCCGAGATGGCGGCCGAGCTGAGACGGTTGGACCCCAAGCCGGGCGCCCGCTTCGATTCGGAGCCTCTCCGGCCCTTGATCCCGGATGTGCTGATGCATCCCGCCCCGCCCCAGGAAAATGGGGAAAGCGACTGGGTCCTCGAAATCAACCCCGAGACCATGCCCCGGCTGCTCATCCGCCGGGGCTTTCATGCCCGCTTGCTCGCCTCCGCGAGCAAGGAGACCCGGTCTTACCTTGCCGAGAGGATGCAGAGCGCCTCCTGGCTGGTGAAATCCCTGGAATCGCGAACGCAGACCATCCTGCGCGTGGCTGGCGAGATCGTGCGGCGGCAAGAGGAATTCTTCCGCCATGGGATCGGATTTTTGCGCCCCTTGACGTTGCGAGACGTCGCGGCGGAGGTCAACCTGCATGAAAGCACGGTGAGCCGCGTTACCTCCAATAAATCCATCGCGACGCCGCGCGGCGTTTTCGAGCTCAAATTCTTCTTCTCCACCGCGCTGGCGGGGACGAACGGGGAAATGCTCTCCGCGGAGGCGGTGCGGCACCGGGTAGCGCGCCTCATCGCCGCCGAATCTCCCAAAAATATTTTATCTGACGACGCCGTTGCAGTCTTATTACAAAAAGAGGGGATAGACATCGCCCGGCGGACCGTTGCCAAATACAGGGAGGCGTTGCGCATTCCCGGTTCGGCGCAGCGCAGGCGGGAGAAGCTGCCCGTGTGAGCAAGGCGCAGCAGCCTTGTCTGACGAGACGAAAGCGAGCCGGGCCATGTTCGGGAGAAGACAATGCAACTGACGGTCTCAGGCAAGCAAATCGATCTGTCCGACGCTCTGCGCGCCCATGTGGACAAACAGCTTGGCACCATCATCAATAAATATTTCGACCAGGCGCTCGAGGCGCAAGTGACGTTCAGCCGGGCCAGAAGTTTCTTCACCTGCGATATCAATCTTCATGCCGGCAAGGGCATCACCGTCCGGGGCGAGGGGGAGGCCAGCGACGCTCACGCCGCCTTCGATGACGCGGCGGAACATATCGCCAAGCGCCTGCGCCGTTACCGCCGCCGGGTCTCGGCGCATCAACGCGACCTGACCAAGATCAAGCCGGAAATGGCCCGCGCCTATGTGCTGGCGCCGGAATTGGACGATGGCGAGGCCCGCCCGCCCGCCAATGGCCATGGTGAGGAGCGGCAGGCCTTGGAGACGGAGCTGCACGCGACCGTGATCGCAGAGGATACCGCCTCCATCGAAACGCTTTGCGTGCGCGATGCCGTGATGAAGATGGATCTCGCCTTCCAGCCCGTCCTGTTGTTCCGCAACAGCAAAACCGGCGGGCTCAACGTCGTCTACCGCCGGGCCGATGGAAATGTCGGCTGGATCGACCCCGTCGCTTAAGCCGGGCCGGGCCGCCTAAACGGCGATATAAGGCGGCCCGGTATATCCTTTGGGCGATAGGGTGAAGATCTCCACCCCGGTTTCCGTCACCCCGACCATATGTTCGAATTGGGCCGAGAGCGAGCGGTCACGGGTAACGGCGGTCCAGCCATCCTCCAGAATCTTCACATCCGGCCGGCCGATATTCACCATCGGCTCGATGGTGAAGAACATGCCGGGCTTGAGCACCGCCCCCTCCCCCCGGCGGCCGAAATGCAGAACATTTGGCGGTTCGTGAAAACGCTGGCCAATGCCATGGCCGCAGAAATCCCGCACCACCGAGAAACGCTGGGATTCGACGTAGTGCTGAATCACATGGCCGATATCACCGAAGGTGGCGCCGGGTTTTACCGCGGCCACACCGCGCATCAACGCCTCGTAAGTCACCTCCATCAGCCGCCTCGCCTTGGTGCTGGGCTCCCCGGCCACATACATGCGGCTCGAATCCCCGTACCAGCCATCGAGAATCACGGTGACGTCGATGTTGAGAATATCCCCTTCCGCCAGCTTGCGGCTGTTGGGAATGCCGTGGCAGACGACATGGTTGATCGAGGTGCAAATGGATTTGGGAAACCCCCGGTAATTCAAAGGAGCCGGCACCGCGCCATGGGCGGTGATGAAATCGTGGCAGAGCCGGTCCAGCTCCTCGGTGGTCATGCCCGGCGCGACATGCTCGGTGATCATGTCCAGCGTTGCCGCCGCCAGCCGCCCAGCGGCGCGCATCGGCGCGAAATCCTCCGGTTTGTAAATCGTGATCCGGCGTGAATCGGCTCCGCCATCCATGGTCATCTATCCCTCGGGCTCGTCAATCCTGCTTCAATACTCATAAGGCGGCTAGACGGCCAGCGGCGCCGTCATCGCCTTGGGGTCCACCCATTGATCGAACTGCTCCGCCGTTACCAGCCCGCTCGCCAGCGCGGCCTCGCGCAGGGTGAGCCCCTCCCGGTGCGCCTTCAACGCGATCTCGGCGGCTTTCGAATAGCCGATATGGGGATTTAGCGCCGTGACCAGCATCAAATTACGGTCGAGATGCTCCTTGATGCGCTCGGGCACCGGCTCGATGCCCTCGGCGCAATGAATGCGGAAACTATCCAGCGCCTCGGCCAGGAGGTGGGCCGAATCCAGATAGTTATGCAGCATGACGGGTTTATAGACATTGAGCTGGAAATTGCCCTGCGACCCCGCGAAGGCGACGGCATGGTCATGGCCGAAAACCTGCACCGCCACCATGGTCAGGGCCTCGCATTGGGTGGGGTTGATCTTGCCCGGCATGATCGAGGAGCCGGGCTCGTTCTCCGGAATCCGCAACTCGCCAATGCCGGTACGCGGGCCGGAGGCATACCAGCGTACGTCGTTGGCGATTTTCATCGCCGCGCCGGCCAGCACCCGCAGAGCGCCCGAGGCCGCCACCAGCGCGTCATGCGCCGAAAGCGCCGCGAATTTATTGGGCGCGGAGATGAACGGGTGGCCGGTTTCCTCGGCAATGAAGGCCGCCGCGGTGGCGCCAAAATTCGGGTGCGCGTTCAGCCCGGTGCCCACCGCCGTGCCGCCGATCGCCAGCTCGTAAAGCCCCTTGAAAGACTCGCGAATCAGCGCCGCCGCGTCCTCCAGCTGCGTCTGCCAGCCGGAGAACACCTGGCCGAGCGTCACGGGGGTGGCATCCTGCAAATGGGTACGCCCCGTCATCACCACATCGGCATAGGCGAGGCTCTTGGCTTTGAACACGTCCGTCAACCGTTCGATGGCGGGCAGCAGCTTATTCGCCGCCACCTCCACGGCAACGATATGCATGACCGTGGGAAATGTATCGTTGGAGGATTGGCTGTGGTTAACGTCATCATTGGGGTGGATGGGCGTCTTGCTGCCCAGCGTCCCGCCCGCCATCTGGATGGCGCGGTTGGAGATCACCTCATTCGCATTCATGTTGCTTTGCGTGCCGGAGCCGGTTTGAAAGACGACGAGCGGGAATTCGGAATCCCATTTGCCGTCGATCACCTCCTGGGCGGCGGCGACGATCAGCCGCGCCTTCTCTTCCGGCAATTGCCCGAGGGCCTGGTTGCCGAGGGCGCATGCTTTTTTGAGAACGCCGAGGCCGCGGATCACGTCGCGCCCCCATACATAGCGCTCGCGGCCGATCTTGAAATTCTCCAGGCTGCGCTCGGTCTGCGCTCCCCATAAGCGGTCCGCGGGCACCGCGACATCTCCGAGCGCGTCATGTTCGATCCGTGTTTCAGCCATCACCATTTCCCATGCAAAAATCCAAGGGCAGGCAGAGGTTTCCACCGCCGGGGCAAATCCGCGCGGCGGATCGGCCTTATCATGTAACGTGGGGCTGGATGCTCGGTTCTTTCAAGAAACCCGGCATAAGCGCGGACCTGGGCTTCGCGCCACGCCTGATCGGTCAGCGCCTGGGCGCGGCTGGGGAATACCTCCGCGATGCGGATCACCCGCCCGATCACCGCCACCACCGCCCAGAGTGAATCCTCACCGCCCCGGCGCCGCTCAGGTGACGCAAAATCCATCAGCCATCTCCCGGTTGCCGGACAAGCCGGCTGCCTGGAATTATGCGCGCGGAGCCGGGGGAAGGCCAGAGGCGTCCGCCCCGCGGGCCAGAGCGAGGACCACGCGCGGCCCGGCGATGAGATAGCGCCGCGCCAGGCGGCGGGGTTCACAAGCCAGGCGGTGCAGCCACTCCAACCCGGCGCGGCGCATCCATAAAGGCGCGCGGCGGCGCGTGCCGGCTGTGAATTCCAGCGCCGCCCCCAGGCAAAGCCCGGTCCCGGCCGCGTCTGCGGCCTGAGCCACCGCCTGGGCCAGATATTCCTGGAGCGGCGAGCCGACGCAGAAGAACACCCACCCCCCGTCTTGCCGGCGCGCGAATTCCACCGCCTGGTGAAAGGCGGGCTGGCCGGTCCGCAACCCCAATGGCGGGTTGTGGTGGCGGAAGCGGATGGCCGGATAGCGCGCCGCCAGCGCCGCGAAGGCGGCCTCGCCCATGCCGATGACGGCGACCCGCGCCCCGGCGAGATGGGGCAGCAGCGCGGCGGCGAGATCCGCCCCGGTCACCACCGGCGGCGCGGCGCGGCCCAGCAGCCGGGCGCAATGGGCGAGGCAGCGCGAATCGAACAGGCGCAGCCAAGCGGCCTCATAGGCCGGGCGCAAACTCGGCTGGCGGCGCAACCGGTCGAGATGATCCGCGTTGGGCGTGACCACATAGGCAAAGGGCGCGTCGGCGGGCCGCGCGCGCAGGCAGGCCACCGCCTCTTCCAGGGAAAGCGTGCCGAAGCTGAGACCAAAAAACCTCACGGCGCCCAATCCAGGCCGAGCGTGAGCACATGCTCATTGGCGGCGCGGAGAAAGTTTGCCTGCCGGTCGTTGAAGACATAACGGCCTTGCAACGCCAAAGCCGGGCCCATCCGCCAGGACAAGGCGAAGCTGGTGGAAAACAGGGTTTCGCGCACCGGACTCCACATGTAAGCGGCGCGGGAGATCTCGGCCATGCCATCGGCGGTGAGCTGGCCGAGTCCTGCCCGCTGATAGCTGAGCTTCGCCTGGGTGAGGGTATAGGGTGTGGTGCTCAGCCGGTCGGGATCGTCGATCTCGCGGGTGATATTGAGATGTATCTCATCCAGGCGGCTGGGCGCCCAATCCAGCCGCGCCTCCACCACTGGCGCGGAAAGCCCCGGCCCCGTGCGCGGCGCGCGCCAGGCGCCTCCCGCCAGCAGCGAGACGGTCCATAGCCCGTCCGCCACGTCCTGCAACCCGGCGAGTATGGCGTATGTCTCTGCCCGCTCCGCCGCGTCCGGGCTGGAGGTATGGCCCCCGCGCAGCGCCATCACCGCGCTCACCGGTCCGTCCGTATCGTAACGCAGCGTGAGCCCGGCCCGGTAGTCCTGACGGTCTTCACCCGCCCAGGCGGGGAAGCGATAGACATCAACCGAGACATCCGGAGTGAGCGTCAGCCGTCCGGTGGTGATCTCGTCGCGGGCGCGCAGTGAGTTGACGCTGAAGGCGACCGGCTTGGCGGCGCTGAGGCCGTTCAGCGAGAAATCCGTCTCATCGCCCCGCAGATATCCGGCGGAAACGGTAAGCGTCTCCTCCGGCAATTGGATCCGCCACCCCCCGGCAAGCGCCGCGCTGAACAGATTTTGCGCGGCGCTCTCAGGATAGGCGGTCTCGCTGACCTGGGCAAAAGCCCCGAACCCCGCGGGAACATCCTTAACCAGCAGCCGGGGCGCGGCGTTGAACAGGGCGGAGCCGGCGGCGGCGTTGGGCGCGGAATCGTAGCCGGTTTGCAAGCCAAGGCCGGGCGCGACCTGCACCCCACCGAGCTCGAAACCGGTTGGGCTGGGCGCGGCGAGGCGCCGGACATTCAAAATGCCCGCTGCCTGCGCGAAGCCCGGCACCCCGGCGGGCAAAAGCTCGTCCAGCATCTGCGCCCGCCCGGCGAGCGGCGCGGCGAGACAGGCGGCGGCAATGGCCAAACGGGAGCAATAACTCACCATTTCGCCATATCACTTTTAGTAGAATTTTGTTAATCATTTAACAACTAATGGTTGCAACGAATCCTCCCCGCCGCGCCGATCTCGACATGGGCAAGGGCCTCGCCATTCTGCTCGTCGTGTTTGGCCACCTGGTGGCCCGGCAGGACCCGCAGCATTTGCATTGGTACGAGCCGTTGCGCCGGGCGATCTATGCCTTCCATATGCCGTTTTTCATGTATCTCAGCGGCTTCGCCGCCGCGCTCTCCGGGGTTTTGCTGCGCGGGCGCGCCGGCTGGGCACAAACGGCGCGAGCGCGCGCGCAACGGCTGTTGCTGCCTTTCTTCTCGCTCGGCCTGCTGGTGCTGGCGGGCAAGCTGCTGGCCTCGCCAATCCTATTCGTGGATAACCGGCCGGCCGGGATCAGGGCCGGGCTGCTCGGCCTGTTCTGGCATACGGCGGCCAGCCCCGCCCTCTCCATCTGGTATCTCTTCGTGCTGTTCGTCGTCTCTCTGGCCACGCTCTGGTTGCTGAATGGCCAGGCCCGCCGCCTGTCCTGGCTGCTCGCGGCGGCGCTGGCGCTCTATGCCCTCCCCCTCCCCGCCTATATCTATCTGGACCGGGTGGGCGCCTATGCGCCGTTCTTCCTGCTGGGAGCGATGGCGGGGCTGGCCGCGCCGCGCTGGGAGCGGATAATGGACCGCCTCTGGCCTCTGGCGCTGGCGCTGCTGCTGGCCGGGCTGGCGGCCGTGGCGCTTTGGGGCCAAAGCGAGGCTCAAAAAAGTGTGATGCTGCCGCTCGGCGCGTTATCCCTCCCCGCTCTTCACGGTTTGTTAAGATGCCTGAACATAGGCTGGCTGTGTCGCTTATTTTTGTTTTTCGGGCGGTACAGTTTCATGATCTATCTCGGCAACACCATCTGCATCGGTCTCGCCAAGGCCGCCCTTTTACATTTCCTGCCCTGGGATGCGGCGCATTTCGGCGTTTACGCCGCGGCGCTGATGACCGCCGGCATGCTTGGCCCGGTTATGGTCAAGCGCCACGCTTTTCGGCGCGTCAAAATTCTGGACCGGCTGACGGGCTAATCCCATGTCGCCGGATATCACCCGGTTCCTCGCCCGTCTGCCCGCGCCACTGGCGGCGAGTTTTTCCCCCGCCCAGCTGCGGGCCGTGGAGTTGCATTTCTCCATGCGCCACCGCCCCCGCCACCGGCTGGATTGGCGGCGGCGCATCCGCCTGCCCTTCTGGCGCGGCTATGTGGTCGTGCTCGCCGGCTCGGACGGGCGTTAACCTCGCCGGAAATAACCGCCATAGCGGGGTGCGTAGAACTCAGCATCGGCAAAGCCGGAAGCGCCATGCGTCCTGACATTCACCCGGCTCAGCGCCACCCCGGCCAGCCGCACCCCCGCCTCCTGCAGCAGGGTGATCGCGCCGCGCACCACCCGCCGTGGGGTGCGGCCCCAGCGGACGCAGAGCAAGGCGGCGTCGGCATGGCTGGCCAACACCCTGCCCTCGGCCAGCGCATAGGCGGGCGGCACGTCGAGAAGAATCACGTCATATTCGCCGCGCAGCCGGTCCAGCATTTCCGGCATGGCGGGGCCGAGCAACAGGCTGAGCGCCGCCTGGGCCTGGGTGCCGGCGGGAAGCAGAATCAGTGGCGAGAGAGGGTCGGCGTGCAGGCATTCCTCCAGCGCCGCCTTGCCCGCTAGATGATCCGTGAGTCCCGGCAGGCCGCCCATGACGAAAACAGGGTCGAAACTGGGTTGGCGGATATCGCCATCGACGGCGAGCACCTTCAAGCCGGCGGTGGCGAGCGCGCGCGCGAAGGCGATGCATAAGGTGGTCTTCCCCTCATCCGGCCGCGCGGCGGTGATGGCGAGGATCTGGCAGCCGCTCCCGCCCAGCCGCAACCCCATCCGCAGCGCGCGAAGCTGTTCCGCATATAAAGAGAATGGCGCGATGAGGGCCGCCTCGGCAGGGTTGCGCACTTCCGGCAAAAGCGCGTGGCAGGGCAGTCCGGTTTCGCCGCGCAAAGCCTCGGCCGAGCGCAGCGAGGTGTCCAGCGCGTCGCGCAGCCCCGCCAGCAATACGCCCAGGCAAAGGCCCAGCACAGCCGAGGCGGCGAATACGATCAACCCATGCCGCGAATCCGGCCGCGCCGGCGCGGCGGCGGCAGAGAGAATCCGGGCGTCGGGCCGGGTTAGCGAGGCGTCCTGCGCCAATTGGCCAGCCTGGAGGGTGATCGCGCGCAGCATATCCCGCCCGGCCTCGGCCCGTTGCTCCAAAGCGCGGATGGGCGCCGCCTCCTCATCCTCGGTCTGGCTCTGCGTGCGGGCGTGGGCCAGCGCGGTTTGCAGCGTCGCCACCTGGGCTTGGTCGGCGGCCACCTCGGCCCGGGCGGCGTCCATCTCCCGCGCGGCCTCGGCGCCGATCTGCGCCGTCACCGCCGCCAACTGGGCGCGGGCGGTGATGAGGGCAGGGTAGCCGGGGCCGTACTCACTGGCCAGGGACCGCACCTGCGCCGCCAGCTGCGCCTGCTGGGCGCGCAAGGGCAGAAGGTTGGGGGCGATGGCGGCGTTGGCAGCGGCGGCGTCTCCACCGGCTTGGCTGGCGGCGTGCAAACGAGCCTCGGCCATGGCCAGGGCGGCCTGGGCCTCCACCAGAGACGACCCCAGATGGCTGGAGGTTTCATCCGTTAGCGTCATGCCCTGCGCGCCCTGCACCAGCCCGGCGCGGGCGCGGGCGCGGGCCAGAGCGGCCTCGGTATCGTCCAGTTGCTGCTGCACCTGAGCGGAATGGGTTTCAAGCCAGGCTTGCGCGTCGGTGAGGGTTTGAAAAGCGACATCGCGCTCATGATCGAGGTAGATCTGCATGGCGAGGTTGGCGGCGGCGGCGGCAATCTCCGGCGCGGCGGCGGCAAAGGCCACGCTGATGACCCGTGAACCGGGCAGCACGGAGATGCTGAGCCGGCTCTGCACCGCCTCGGCCAGCGCCATCCCGCTGGGCAGCGCCGGTCGCGGCAGCAGGCTGAGGGGAAAGCGGCGTTTACGCAAATCCGGGTTGAAGTCCGGGTTGGCGGCCAGATGCAGCTGGGTGGCAATGGCGGCGGCGGCGGGCAGCGAGGCGATGATCGCCCCTTGGCTGGCGGTTACGGCATCCTCGTCCAGCCCCGCCGCGGCTCCGGCCTGGGCGCCGGGCAGGGCGGCGCTGGCGGGATCGTAAAGTAAAATGCCGGTGGCGCTGTAGCGCGGCGGCAAGGCGAGCAGCCCGGCCAGCGCCAAGGCTGGCAGGCCCAGAGCGCAAAACAGGATCAGCCGCCAGTGGCGCCGCAACGCCATAAGCTGCTCGGCCAGAGGCTGCCGGGCGGGGAGGCTCAGGCTAGGAAGCGCGACGCTCATACGTCATGGTTAACCGAATCCTACCAAAATACAACTTTTAGTTGCTAACCCATGGCCGGTTTCCCTGCGCCTCCCGGCTCACGTGAATCACCGCCCGGCCCGGCCCGGCCCAGGCGGCGATAGCGCCCCCGCGCGCCACGGCGGCGGCGTCCAGCAGCGCCACGCCGGGGCAGCCAGGCTGTGCCACAGGTGAGACCAACACCTGCGCCCCGGCGCAAACCGTCACCGGAACGCTGGCGAACAGGACAGGGCCGATGCGGCAGGTGGCGGCGGTACAAGCGGCCTGGATGAGCGGCCTTCCGCCCCAGAGCGGACCCCATTGCTCCAGCGTGTATTTGCTGGCGCCCTTCTGGCGAATGAGAAAAATCTCCGCGCCGGAGCGGATGGCGATCAACCGGGCATCGGCGGAGATCAGCGCGTCCGGCGGCCGCGCCAGCAACGCCGCCCCCACTCCCGCCGCCATCAGCCCCAGCCCGGCCAGCCGCGCGGGCGACCGCCAGATGCAAAGCCAGGCCAGGCCGGCGGCGATGAGCAGGATGGCGGCGGCGGGCATGGGCGGCACCGGCACCAAAGCATGCGGCCAAGCGGCGATATGGCGGGTCATCCAGACGATGACGTCAATTCCCCAGCCCATCGGCCGGAAGGCGAGCCCGGCCAGATGCAGGGGCAGCAGGGCGATGCCCGTCAGCCCCCAGGGCATGATCCAGAGCGCCGTCAGCGGCACGGCGACGAGATTGGCGGGAATCCAATAGGGTTCGATCTGCTGGAATTGATAAGCGGAAAACGGCATCGAGGCCCCCCCCGCCAGCAGGCTGGTGAAGGCGAGCTCCACCCCATGCATGGCGGCGCGCCGCATCACCCCGCGCGAAGCGTGGAAGCGCCGCCAGAAGGGCCGCACCGCCGCATAGCCAGCGATGAGCGCGGCGACGGCGGAAAAACTCATTTGGAAGCTGGCGGAGAGAATCGCCTCTGGCATGAGGAGCATCAGCACCAGCGCGGCGATGGCGAGGCCGCGAAGGGAAATGGCCTTGCGCCCGGCCAGCACGCCAAGCGTGACCAGGCTGGCCATGGCGAGGCTGCGGAGAATCGGCAGATGCGCGCCCGTGAGCAGCGCGTAGGCCCCGCCGCCCGCCAACGCGAACACCGCCGCGATGGGCTTGCCCGGCCAATGCAGCGCCATCCAGGCGCTGCGCGAGAGGAGCCAGCGCGCCGCCAGAAACACCAGCCCCATGACGATGCCAACGTGCAGCCCCGCGACGGCGAGAATATGGGCGAGCCCGGCGAGCACGAAATTCTGCCGTTCCTGAGGCGGGATGATCTGCTCATCGCCAGTGAGCAGCGTGACCGCGATGGAGCCGGTGGAAATTGGCAGAGCCGCCAGAATTGCGCCCGCGATATGGCCACGCAGCCTTTGCAGCGCATCGTCCAGCCGGTTATCCGGCGCGGGACGCAAAACGCGCAGCGGCGTCAGCGCCATGCCGGTCGCGGCTAGCCGGGCGAAATAGTAGTCCCGGCCCTGGTCCCAGCCGCCGGGATAAGCGGGCGGATCGGGCGCGAAGAGCAAGGCATAGACCTTCACCAGCGCCCCGGGCCGGGGCGGCGTATCGCCCGGCTTAAGCTTGAGGCGCACCATGCGCCGCAAGGTGCGTCCATGGCCAAGGCGCGGCGCGCGCAGCAGTACCCGCGCGCCATCCGGCAGTGGCTCCACCCTGGCGACGAAGCCGGAAACCCCCTGGACGCCGTTGGTGACGGCGACGATGGGCGGCATCGCCGCCGTGCGCCATTCCGCCCGGGCGAAACCCAGCGCCGCCGCCAGCGCCAACGCTCCGGCCAAGCGCCAGACGGGGCGCCTCCAGCCCAAAATCAGGAGCAATCCGGCCCCGAGAGTGAGCGCCAGCCCCAGCCAGAGCGGCGGCTCGGCGGGCAAGACGAAATAAACCAGAATCGCCGCGCCCATGGCGATGGGCAGCAGCAGAACGAAGCGCCCACGCTCCGCCTCTATCCAGCGCGCGAACCATTGCGTCGCCACCACCACCTCCGGTTGCGAGCCGGAGGCTAGCCGGTTCTGCGCCCTGGCACAACGCGGTGCGAGAGGCTAAGGGCGACTTATGAAAATCCGCACGCGTTTCGCCCCCTCCCCCACCGGGCTGCTGCATATTGGCGGCGCCCGCACGGCCCTGTTCAACTACCTTTTTGCCCGCCATCATGGGGGCGAATTTTTGCTCCGCATCGAGGATACCGACCGCGCCCGCTCGACCAAGGAGGCGGTGCAGGTCATCCTCGACGGGCTGGATTGGCTGGGGCTGACTCCGGACGAGCCGCCGGTATTTCAGAGCCGCCGCGCCGCCCGCCACGTGGAAGTGGCGATGCAGCTTCTGAAGGCCGGCAAGGCCTATCGCTGCTATTGCAGCCCGGAGGAGCTGGCGGCGATGCGCGAGCGCGCCATCGCCGAGAAGCGCCCGCCCCGCTATGATGGCACTTGGCGCGACCGCGACCCGGCCGACGCCCCGCCGGGCGTGAAGCCCGCCATCCGGCTCAAGGCGCCGCGGGAGGGCGAGGTGGTGTTGCGCGATCTGGTGCAGGGCGAGGTGCGAGTCCGCAACGCCGAGATGGATGACATGATCATCCTGCGCTCGGATGGCACGCCCACCTATCTTCATGCCGTGGTGGTGGACGACCATGATATGGGCATCACCCATGTCATTCGCGGCGATGATCACCTAACCAACACATTCCGCCAGATTCAAATCTATGACGCGCTGGGTTGGGATAAACCGGAATTCGCCCATATTCCGCTGATTCATGGCGCGGACGGGGCGAAGCTCTCGAAGCGCCACGGCGCCGTCTCGATCCTCGAATTTCGCGAACAAGGGTTCCTGCCCGAGGCCTTGTGCAATTATTTACTACGCCTTGGCTGGGGCCATGGCGATGCCGAGTTTCTCGCCCGCGCGGAGCAGATCAGGCTGTTCACGCTGGAGGATGTCGGCCGCGCCCCGAGCCGCATGGATTACGCCAAGCTCACCCATCTTAACGGCATGTGGCTGCGCCAGACCGACGATACCCGGTTGCGCGACGAGGTGGTGGAGCGCCTGGCCCGGGCGGATATTACAGTGAGCACGGAGGCGATGGCGCGCATTCTCAAGCTGATGCCGGGGCTGAAGGAGCGGGCCAAGACACTTGTTGAGCTCGCGGATTCGGCGGCGTTTCTGGCGCGGGAAGTCCCCCTTCCCTTCGAGCCCAAGGCGGAGGCGTTGCTCACCCTGGAAAACCGGGAGATGCTGGCGCGCCTCGCCGGGGTGCTGGAGGCCACGCCTTTCATCGCCGAGGCGCTGGACGCCGCTCTGCGCGGCTTCGCCGAGGCGGAGGGGCGCAAGCTCGGCCAGGTCGCGCAACCTTTGCGAGTGGCGCTTACCGGCAGCACGATGAGCCCCGGTATCGACGCGACGCTGCTGGCCCTGGGCAAGGAAGAGGCGCTGCGGCGCATCCGGGCGGTGGCGGCGTAAGGCACCCGGCGCCTTGAGCTTTTATCCGGCCATGTTATGAGCTGAGCGGCTTCGCGCTCCGCCCCCGTTGGCTAATTGGATAAGCTCCGATCCTTCTAAGTTCGGTTATGCAGGTTCGAGTCCTGCCGGGGGCACCATTTTCAGAACAGAAATATCTGGAAACCAGCTACGCCGCCCGGCCAAGCCTGACCTGCCATCTATCAGGCCGAACGGCGCAAACATGGCGCCCAGATCTAAATGTCTGGCCCAAGGCAACCGCTACGATAACGCCGGCAGCTTGCTAGACATGTTTTTGACCGTCTGGCATAAATTTCGTAACCGGGGCTAGAGGCGTTTAGTTGATGTCGGTTGAAACTTTTATAGATAAAGCAGAACGGTTACTGGCTCAAGGCAAGCTGATAGAAGCAAAAGACACCTTTATTGCTGCGCTACAGTTATCTCCTAGCATTTTTACTTCAATTATGGGCGCTGGAAAATGCATAAGGCGATTAGGTGATCACAAAAAAGCCTTGGAATATTTCAAAATTTGCATTGATATAGTCCCCAATCTTCCGGAACCGAAACTCGAAGCCGCCACAGAACTGAGAGAGCTGGGACGTCTGGACGAAGCCGAGGCAATGGCGAAAGAGGCCTTGGCCATCGCTCCGAATAATGTGCATGCCTACATCAATCTGGCCTTCAGCGCCCGGAAACGAGGACAGCGTCAGCAAGCGCTGGAGTGGCTGGAATCAGCTATCAAGGTGGCGCCAGGCCTGCCAGGGCCGAGACTCGAAGCCGCCACGGAATTAAGGGAGCTCGGCGAATTTGACGCTGCCCGCGTAATGACCAAACATGCGCTCGATCGCAGCGGAAGAACATCCTACCCGCTGATAATGTTGGGGATGATCGAGCGGGCTGCCGGCAATAACGAAGCCGCCTTAGCTGCATTTTTGGAAGCCAATGCAACGGAGCCTCGCCATGTTGGGGCTCTAGTGGAAATTGCCATTCAATATCGTCAGCTCGGCCAACAAAGAGAGTCTGACCGGTATCTAACTTTGGCCCTCGAATATGAGCCCCGTAACGTTCAGGCCCTTTCCACGAGAGCCCAGAACACCCTAATGGCTGATGAACCCGACGAAGCTTTGAGATTATATACGGAAGCTGCTGCTGACCAACCCGGATGCGCTGAGTTTCTGTTTGGCAAGGCGGAGGCCCTAGCGAGGCTAGGTAGAATACAGGAAGGCTTGGATGTCCTTCGCTGTATCGAAGATGCTCAAGGCACCTCTGCGTTTTTACGAATCAGGCAAATTAGCCTGCTGCGTCAAGCGGGCCAGTATTATGAGGCGCTCCACCTCGCCCGTGCGGCCACGCGTGCCGATCCATATACATTTTGGCTCTGGATGGAACGAATTCAAACAGAATTATATGTGGGGAACGATGACGATGTGGAGGCTTGTTTTAACACCATCCATGCTTCGACAGTAAAGGAGCGCGCGCATCTCGACCGCATGAAAGGCATGTGGACGGAAAGCTGTTGGCGGATCCAAGAGGCCATTACTTACTATGAACGCGCAGCATCTGTATTGATTAATGAAAGCATGCTCCAAAACCTTCTTACACGTAGCAAAATCATGAGTCTGGATTTAGACGGGGCACGACGGCATTTGCGCCGCGCCCGCGACTTAGATGCTCCGCTCTTGCAACTGCGCGGTTTATCTCCCAATACATCCCAAACCGAGTTTGGGCAGCTTTTGAACGAATTCTCGGTAAACCAGACTTTAGCTCAAGAGCTTCAGGCGTTGCGCGTCCTCGCGCCGGCGGATCGCATTTCAAAATTGATACACCTCGCCCGGGCTTACCCTGAGAATAGCGGGCCAGCTATTTCGCTCCTGGTAGCGCTGCGCCAAAGCGGAGCTTTAGAAATAACGACCGCACTGGATAGGGGCAAGCTCATTCCTGACATCATCATGCAATTCTGGGACGATCCCATCCTGCCAGAGGAGATTAGCGATATGACGTCCTCCTGGCGCGGGCAAAATCCACAGCATCAATATTTCCTTTTTGATGATACTCGCGCTTTGGCCTGGCTTGAGGAGCATTATCCGACTCCTGTCCTTCTTGCTTATCGTCGATCCCGCGAATTTGCACAGAAAAGCGATATTTTCAGGCTGGCTTGGCTGGCACGGACGGGGGGCATCTATGCAGATGCGGATGACCGCTGCCTCCGACCGGTGGCCGGCATGTTGCCTCCCGGTATGAAATTAGTGCTGTCTCAAGAAATATTAGGAACTGTCGGAAATAATTTTATCGCGGTCACACCCCAGCACCCCGTTATTATTGAGGCACTACGTTTGGCGGTAGAGGCGGTGAACCGGGGCGACAACGACGGAGTCTGGTATGCGACCGGCCCAGCCGCTCTCACACGCGCGCTGACTCAGGTTTTAACCAAAACTGGCCACCTCGACTGGGATGGCACAGCAATATTGCCCCTGCGCACGCTCTTTAAGACCGTAGCGATCGGATGTGCCGCTACCTACAAGGCGACAGACCGGCACTGGAGCAGACATGCGCGACTACGCAAATTTAATCCAAAAAAGAACGATTGACAATTTTAATTGGAATTATATAAAATTAGCAATACCTAAGAGCGCGAGACCTGATGAAGTTATGTTTTCATATTGGCGCGGAAAAAACCGGAAGTACGGCGATCCAATCCTGGCTTCATAAAAACTCGGCTGCTCTTCGGAAAAAAGGGATTTGGTATTCTGAGGCGCTGGGTCGGCCCAACAACACTGGCATCTATCTCTGGGCGGGCGGAGTCCGGCCCGATGAAGGTTTTTTGTTTTATGGCGCTGTATCCGATGAGCAAAAGCTGCAATTCATTAACCGAACCAAAGAAAAACTTCTTCTCGAAATTCGAGAAGCCAAAAATGCCGGTTCCAAAATTTTCGTTATTAGCAATGAGCATTGTCATAGCCGCCTCCTTAGTCCAAAAGTAATTCAAAATACCGCCGATTTGCTAACTCCCTTGTTTAGCGAAGTTAAGATTTATTTTGTTATTCGCCCCCAATTAGAAATGTGTCTGTCTCTTGCATCTACCCGCGCGAGGGTTGGCGGCGAAGTGACTGCAGACTGGTTTAGTAGCGAAATGAGTCCGAGCAAGCATTACTTTAATTATCGCCAGGTTTTACAGAAGTGGTCTGGCGTTTATGGAAAAGAAGCCATTCACCCGGTCTCTTATAAGCAAATAGATAATATAATATCCTTTTTTTGTGAGGAGTTTGGAATAGACCAAAGCGAATTCTCCTCAATTCCTCGTATTAACGAAGCGCTAGATTATCGGACAATCGCAATCTCGAATGCGCTTCAATTTAAACTGCACCGCGCCGACGGAAGAGCCAACAAAAACGCAAATTTTTTTATTGAAAAAATTCCTGTTTTAGAAAGACTGCAACTCGGCCGTTCTTTTGCTGAGAGTCTTCAATCTCGCTTTGATGAAAGCAATTATTCTCTTGTCACTGAATGGCCTCAAATAAAAATCTCGGATTTGCAAATTGATTGGCAATCATACCCTGAACTAGGCAATATTGATAGATTAGAGAAAATTAATGAATTTGCATCCGTTATAAAATTTATTATAGAGCAGTTTAATGCACTCAGCTGGCTCGACCGCGCTCAGCTAAAGCAAGCCGAGGCAAAGCTTTGTGAAGCAAAAGGCGAACTACTTTTAGCTCTTAAATTAATTGATGAATCTTTGATATATGCCCAGATTGCTACGGAGGTTTCGTCAGTGGCCCTCGAAGCAGAATCCTTTATATCTACTCAACAATCTTATAAGGATTTTTTACTAGAAAATTCTAAGTTTGATTCATTCCAGAATGATCGTTTTCTAATTTAGAAATTCGCTTATCGTATCCAACTAATAACCCTCCAAAAAAGCTAATTAGATCAGAAATCTCGATCATTTCAGGCTTAAAACAAAATAGTTCTCCCTCGGAGGAAGAAGAAAAAATGTCAATCCCTTCGAATAATCGCTTTGAAATCAATGAATTCTCTTCATTGAAAAATGCTTTTATTATTTCTATTTGCTCAGGTTTTAAAAAGTTATGCCGTGTTCCGGATCGCGAAAGTCCGGCAACAATTGAATTTTCAACCACTAAATCGGAAAAATTCATTCTAGGAAGAAATCGGTTTAATTGTAACATAATAATAAGTTCCTTACTAGATAAGCTAGTATTAACTTCCGTGATATCATAAGTTAAACTATTATCGTCTATACCAAGATTACGCAAAAATACTCGAAATATATTTTCTTCTTTTATTGTTTTCTCATACAGGTTAACGTGAATATTTTCTTCTCCAACTAAGCTACATAGATAGGTGTAATATGAATTATATTTCAAAAAAGCATTGCGTTTATAATTGTTGACGTGCACCCCTGGAATGTGACCAATTTTGAGTAGAGTCCGACGCAAAGGAGTCGGACGGAATGAAGCGCAGCAGGTTCAGCGAAGAGCAGATCATTGCGATTTTGAAGGAGCACGAGGCGGGGATGCCGACGGCGG
>NZ_DAIEIF010000031.1 GCF_027352905.1 Acidocella sp. | reverse complement strand
CGCGCCGTGGCGCCGCCCGCCGCCCCGCAAATGGCGGCGGCGGCCCCCGCCCTGCCGCCGGGCGGCGGCTCGCTGCTGGGGATGGCGCAGAGCGGGAGCGGCAATTGACCTTGAATTTATGGCCGGGGGAGGAGCCGCCGCGCCGGCAGAGAGCGCGGCGGAAAGACCCTCTCGAATCCTTGAAGGCCCCGCGCGGTTTCGCCCCGCCGCCCGACCAGCGCGGCGCGCTGGAGCGGGCGCGCGAGCGCGTGGTGATCGCCGCGTTTCTGTTCATCTTCCTGTTCGGCGCGCTCGGGCTGAAGCTGATCTGGGCGACGGTGGTGGACCCCATCCATCCCAGCCCGGCGCAGATCGCGGCGATGACGCCCCAGCTGAGCGTGCTGCCGCCCCCGCCGGGGCGCGCCGACATCACCGACCGCAACGGCACCATCCTCGCCGTCTCCCTGCCCGGGGCGGCGCTCTACGCCGACCCGCGCCAGGTGCCCGACCCGCAGGCGGCGGCGGTGCTGCTGGCCAACGCGCTCACCGGCTTCGACGCCAACTGGCTGGCGGGCAAGCTGGGGGCGGGCGTGCCCGCCGAAAAGCGCAAGGAATTCGTCTATCTCGACCGGCGGCTCACCCCCCAGGAGGAGGTGGCGGTCAATTCGCTCGGCATTCCCGGCGTGTATTTCGAGAATGGCGAGAAGCGCCATTACCCGGATGGCGATCTCGCCGCTCATATTCTGGGCGGGGTGCGGATCGACAGCTCCGGCGTCGCCGGGGTGGAGCAGTATTTCAACAAGACCCTGACCAGCGACCCGCAGCCCTTGCAGCTTTCCATCGATGCCGGCATCCAGAGCATCGTGCATGACGAGCTGGCGGCGGCGATGAAGGAGTTCCAGTCGCCGGGGGCCTGCGCCATCGTGATGAATGTGCGGACCGGCGAGATCCTGGCGATGGCCAGCCTGCCGGATTACGACGTGAACGCCTACGGCTCCGCCACGCCCAATCAGCAATTCAACCGCTGCGTGAACGGCAATTACGAGCCAGGCTCGGTGTTCAAGCTGCAAACCGTGGCGATGGCGCTGGATAGCGGGCTGGTGCATTGGTGGGATTATTTCGACACCACCCACCCGCTGAAGGTGGGGCGGTTTCACATCACCGATTTCGAGCCGGCGCATACCTGGATGGCGGTGCCGGAGATTCTCAACGTCTCCTCCAATATCGGCGCGTCGCGCATCGCCACCATATTGGGGCCGAAGATCGAGCAGGATTGGTACGCGAAGCAGGGCTTCTTCAAGCCGCTCGCCATCCAGCTGCCCGGCCCGCCAATGCCGCTCTTTCCCTCCAAAAATAATTGGGGGCTGGCGGCGACGATGACCGTCTCCTTCGGGGCGGGCATCGCCATCTCCCCCCTGCAGCTGGTGACGGCGACCATCCCCATCGTCAATGGCGGCATCCGCTATGAGCCGACCTTGCTGAAGGTGGAGCCGGGCGGGCCGCAACCGCAGGGCGTGCGGATCATGCAGCAGAGCACCTCCGACATGATGCGCAAGCTGATGACCAATGTCGTGCTGTTCGGCACCGGCAAGAATGCCGCCGTGCCCGGCTATGTGGTGGGGGGCAAGACCGGCACCGCGCAGGTGGTGGGGCCGAATGGCGGCTACCTCAAACACACCAACAACGCCTCCTTCATGGCCGCCTTCCCGATGCAGGACCCGCAATACATCATCTATGTGCTGGTGTTGCAGCCGAAGCCGGACGCGACGACCTATGGCTTTACCACCGGCGGCTATATCGCCGCGCCGACGGTGGGGCGGATCATCGCCCGCATGGGGCCGATGCTGGGCATCATGCCCGCCGCCGGGGACGAGCTGGCGCAGCTGGACGCGCAGCTGACCGTGCCGCTCAACCCCTCCACCCCGCCGGGGCAGCGCGGGCTGGGGCCGGGCAACCCGCTGCCCCCGGGGGCCAACGCCTTCGCCTACCAGCTGATGGGGGCGAAACCGCCCCAGGCCACCCTCCCCCGCCTGCCCGCCATGGGCGGGCAGGCCCGCCCCGCCGCCTCCCACGCGCGCCAGCCGCCCCATGACGGCATCATGGCGCCGGTCTCGCCGATGATGGACAGCCACATGACGGCGCGGGAGTCCGGCTATGGACGAGGCTGAAATGCGGGGGGTGCTGGGCCTCACCGCCGATAGCCGGGCCGTGCGCCCGGGCTGGCTGTTCGCCGCCCTGCCGGGGGCGCGGGCGGATGGCCGCGCCTATATCGGCGAGGCGGTGGCGCGCGGCGCCGTGGCCGTGCTGGCCCCGGAGGGCACGCCCTGGCCCCCCGGCGTGCCGCCCCGCCGCCTCATCACCGCGCGTGACCCGCGCGCCCGGCTGGCGGAGCTGGCGGTGGCGTTTTTTGGCCGCCCGCCCGAGCGGCTGGCGGCGGTGACGGGCACCAACGGCAAGACCAGCACCGCCGATTTTCTCCGCCAGATGCTGGGCATGGCCGGGCGCGAGGCGGCCTCCATCGGCACGCTGGGGGTGGTGGCGCCGGGGGTGGCGCCCGGCGGCGGCCTGACCACGCCCGACCCGGTGAGCCTGGCGCGGGTGCTGGCCGGGCTGGCGCAAGCCGGGGTGAGCGACGTGGCGCTGGAGGCCTCCAGCCACGGGCTCGACCAGCACCGGCTGGATGGGTTGCGCTTCGCCGCTGCGGGCTTCACCAACCTCACCCGCGACCATCTCGATTATCACGGCTCGATGGCCGCCTATGGCGCCGCCAAGCTGCGCCTGTTCGAGGCGCTGCTGAAACCCGGCGCGGCCATCCGCGCGATGGCCGATCTCGACCCGGAGCTGCTGGCGCGGCTGCGCGAGCTGGCGGCGGCGCGGCGGCTGGATTTCGCGCCGGTGGCGGTGGAGCGGGTGGAGCCGCGCCCGGAGGGGCAGGTGGCGCATATTGGCGGGCGGGCGGTGGAATTGCCGCTGCCCGGGCGCTTCCAGGCCGAGAACGCGGCGCTGGCCGCCAGCCTGGCCGAGGCGCTGGGGGTTGGGGACGCGCTGGCGCTGCTGCCGCGCCTGGCCGGGGTGCGCGGACGGCTGGAGCGCGCCCTGGTGCTGCCCAACGGGGCCGCCGCCTATGTGGATTATGCCCATACGCCGGACGCCATCGCCCGGCTGCTCGCCGCCCTGCGCCCGCATGCCAGCAACCGTCTGCACATCGTCCTCGGCGCGGGGGGCGACCGCGACGCGGGCAAGCGGCCGCTGATGGGCGCCGCCGCCGCGCGCGGCGCGGATGTGGTGATCGTCACCGATGACAACCCGCGCGGCGAGGATCCGGCGCTGATCCGCCAGGCGATTCTCGCCGCCTGCCCCGGCGCCGTGGAGATCGGCGACCGGCGCGCGGCCATCGCCGCCGCGCTGGAGGGGCTGCGCCCGGGTGACGTGCTGGTGGTGGCGGGCAAGGGCCATGAGCAGGGGCAGATCATCGGCGGCGAGGTGATCCCCTTCGACGACGCGGCGGTGATCCGCGAGCTGGGGGGCGGGGCATGAGCGCGCTCTGGACCGCGGCGGAATTGCGGGACCTGTTCGGCACGGGCTGGGATGTGACCGGGCTTTCCATCGACACGCGCAGCCTGCGCCCGGGCGATCTGTTCGTGGCGCTGCGCGGCGAGCGCGACGGGCATGACTACGCCGGGGCGGCCTTTGCCCGGGGGGCGGCGGCGGCGCTGGTCTCCCGCCCGGTGGCGGGCACCGCCATTCTGGTGCCGGACACGCTGGCGGGGCTGGAACGGTTGGGCCGGGCGGGGCGGGAACGGTCCCGGGCGCGGGTGATCGCCGTGACCGGCTCTGTCGGCAAGACGACGGTGAAGGAGATGCTGCGCCGGTTGCTCGCCCCCTTCGGCCCGGTGCACGCGGCGGAGGCGAGCTTCAACAACCATATCGGCGTGCCCCTGACCCTGGCGCGGCTGCCGCGCGAGGCGGCGTTTTGCGTGGTCGAGATCGGCATGAATCATCCGGGCGAGATCGCGCCGCTGGCGGCGCTGGCCCGGCCCGACGCCGCCATCATCACCTGCGTGGACCGGGCGCATCTCGGCCTGATGGGCTCCGAGCTCGCCATCGCCCGCGAGAAGGCGAGCCTCTACGCGGCCCTGGCCGAGGGCGGCAAGGCGGTGATCCCGGGAGACTCCGCCTATCTGCACCTGTTGCGCGAGGCGGTGCCGGAGGGGCGCGGCGCCTTCGTGTTCAACGGGGCCGAGGCGCGGCTGCTCGACCTCGCGAACGGGCCGGAAGGCTGTGAGGCGGCGGCGGAGATTCTGGGCCGGAAGGTCTATTTCCGCCTCGCCGCGCCGGGGCGGCACATGGCCGCCAACGCCCTGGCGGCGCTGACCGCCGCCGCCGCGCTGGGGCTGGATGTGGAGATTGCCGCCGCCGCGCTCTCCGGTTTCGCGCCCTTTGCCGGGCGGGGGGCGCGGCGGGAGGTGGATTTGCCGGGCGGGCGGCGCATCCTGCTGCTGGATGAGAGCTACAACGCCTCCGGCGCCTCCATGCGCGCCGCCTTCTCCGTGCTGCGGCTGCAAGCCGGGCGGCGGGTGGCGGTGCTGGGGGATATTCTGGAGCTGGGCGAGCACGCCCTGGCCGAGCATCTCGCCCTTGGCCCCGCCCTGCGCGAGAGCGCCGACCTCGTTTTTACCGCCGGGCCGGGCTGCGGGGCCTTGTTCGACTCGCTGCCCCGCGCCATTCAGGGCGCGCATGCGCCGGAGGCCGCGGGCCTCGCCCCGCTGGTGAAGGCCGCGCTGCGCGACGGCGACGCCGTGCTGGTGAAGGGCAGCCACGGCAGCCGCATGCGCGACGTGATCTCCGCCCTGGAAAGTCCCGGCTGATGTTCTACTGGCTTCTTCTCCCGCTCGCCGGGTATGTGCACGCGTTCAACCTGTTCCGCTACATCACCTTCCGGGCGGGTGGCGCCTGCCTCACCGCGCTCGTCATCAGCTTCTGGCTGGGGCCGGGGCTGATCCGCCGCCTGCGCGCCATGCAGCGCCATGGCCAGCCCATCCGCGCCGACGGGCCGGAGCGGCATTTGCTGGAGAAGAAGGGCACGCCCACCATGGGCGGCACGCTGATGCTGGTGGCGCTGGGGATCTCCACCCTGCTTTGGGCGGACCTCTCCAACGGCTATGTCTGGGCGGTGCTGATGGTGACCTTCGGCTATGGCGGCATCGGCTTCGCCGATGATTTCCTCAAGCTGACCAGGCGCAACAGCAAGGGCGTGCCGGGGCGCGTCCGCCTGCTGGGCGAGGCGGCGCTCGGGCTGATCGCCGCCTTGTGGATGACGCATCTGATGCCCGCGCCCATCGCCGACGGGCTGGCGGTGCCGCTGTTCAAGAATTTGCTGATCCCGCTTGGCTTCATGTTTCCGGTCTTCGCGCTGATCGTGATGATGGGCGCGGCCAATGCGGTGAATTTCACCGACGGGCTGGACGGGCTCGCCACCGTGCCGACGATGATCGCCGCCGGGGTGTTCGCGCTGATCGCCTACCTGGTCGGCAACCGGATCTTCGCGGGCTATCTCGAGATCCATTTCATTCCCGGCGTGGGCGAGCTCGCGGTGTTTCTCTCGGCGCTGATTGGCGCGGGGATGGGGTTTCTCTGGTTCAACGCCCCGCCGGCCGCGGTGTTCATGGGCGATACCGGCTCGCTCTCGCTGGGCGGGGCGCTGGGCGCGGTGGCGGTGGCGACCAAGAACGAGATCGTGCTCGCCATCGTCGGCGGGCTGTTCGTGGTGGAGACGATCTCGGTCATCGTCCAGGTGTTCTGGTTCAAGCGGACGGGGCGGCGGGTGTTTTTGATGGCGCCGCTGCATCATCATTTCGAGAAGAAGGGCTGGGCGGAGCCGACCATCGTCATCCGCTTCTGGATCATCTCGATGATTCTGGGGCTGGTGGGGCTGGCCACCTTGAAGATCCGATGAGCGTGTTCTCCGGCAAATCCTTCGCGGTGGTGGGGCTGGGCAAGGCCGGGCTGCCCGCCGCCCGGCGGCTGCGCGAATGGGGCGCGGGGGTGACGGTCTGGGACGATGGCGAGGCCGCGCGGGCCGCCGCCGCCGCCGAGGGGTTCGCGCCCGTCAGGCCGAGCGAATCCGGCCGGAGTTTCGATGCGCTGGTGCTCTCGCCCGGCATTCCCCACCGGCTGCCCGCCCCCCACCCCGAGGCGGGCTGGGCGGCGGCGCGCGGCATTCCCATCCTCACCGATGCGGAGCTGCTCTACCAGGGGGTGCGGGGGCTTGGCAGCCGGGCGCGTTTCGCGGGGGTTACCGGCACCAACGGCAAATCCACCACCACCGCCCTGCTCGCGCATATTCTGGAGGTGGCGGGGGTGCCTCACGCGGCGGGGGCCAATCTCGGCCCGGCGGCGCTTTCCTTGCCGGTGCTGCCGGATGAGGGCGTTTATGTGCTGGAGATGTCCAGCTATATGTTGGAGAGACTCGCGGCCCTGCGCTTCGATGCCGCCGCGATGCTCAATCTTTCCCCCGATCATCTCGACCGCCATGGCGGCATGGCCGGCTACGCCGCCGCCAAGCGCGCGATCTTCGCCCGCCAGGACGCGGGCTGCACGGCGGTGATCGGGGTGGATGACGACGCCTCCCGCGAGATGGCCGCCTGGCTGCGCGGCGGGCCGGCGCGGGTGGTGGAGATTTCCGGCGCCGGGCGGCGGACCGGGGCGAGGGCGCTGGCGGGCGAGCACAACGCCCAGAACGCCGAGGCCGCCGCCGCCCTGGCCCGCGCCCTGGGCGTGGGCGCGGCCGATATCGCCGCCGGGATCGAGAGCTTCCCCGGCCTCGCGCACCGCGCCCAGGAAGTGGCGATGCGCGAGGGCGTGCGCTTCATCAATGACAGCAAGGCCACCAACGCCGATGCGGCGAGCCGGGCGATGAGCGTGTTTCCCCGCTTCGTCTGGATCGCGGGGGGGATCGCCAAGGCGGGCGGGATCGAGCCGCTGGCGCCGCTATTTCCCCGCATCGAGGCCGCTTTTCTCATCGGCCGGGACGGCCCGGCCTTCGCGCGGCGCCTCACCGCCGCCGGGGTGGCGAATGATTATGCCGGCACTCTGGAAGAGGCGGTGCCCGCCGCCTTCGCGGCGGCCAAGGCGGGCAGCGGCGTGGTGCTGTTCTCGCCCGCCTGCGCCAGCTTCGACCAGTTCGCCGATTTCGAGGCGCGGGGGGCGCGTTTCACCGCCCTGGCGCAAGGAGGGGCCTGATGCCGCAACTCTCGCGCGCGGATACGTCCACCCTGGGCCGCTGGTGGTGGAGCGTGGACCGGGTGACGCTGATGGCGCTCGCCGTGCTGCTCGGCATCGGCTATGTGCTGGCGCTGGCGGCGACGCCGGGCCTCACCGACCACATCACCGACCCGCACACGCTGGCGATGCTCAAGCAGATCGTCTTTCTGGCGTTGAGCGGCCTCACCATGCTCGGCCTTTCCATGCTCTCCCTGCGGCAGGTGAAGCTGGCGGCGCTGGGCCTGGGGATTGTCTTCTATCTGCTCACCGCCTTCACCCTGCTGCACGGCACCGAGGTGGATGGGGCCAAGCGCTGGCTCTCTTTGCCCGGCTTCACCATCCAGCCTTCCGAATTCCTGCGCCCGGCCTTCATCATCATCGTCGCCTGGTGCATCGCCGAATCCCGCCGCACGCCCGGCTTTCCCGGCAAGCGGGCGGCGCTGGGCGTGTATCTCGCCACCGCGGCGCTGCTGAAGATGCAGCCCGATATCGGCATGACCTTCTTGTTCACCATGGTCGTGCTGACGGAACTCTATCTCGACGGGCTGGAGATGAAATGGCTCGCCGTGGCGGGGGCGCTGCTGGTGGTGGCGGGCGTTCTGGCCTTTCTGTTCATCGCCCATGTGCATACGCGGGTGATGGTCTTCCTCGACCCGCCCAAGGGCAGCCAGGCCCAGACGGCGCTGATGGCCTTCGGCAATGGGGGCATGCTCGGGCGCGGCCCCGGCGAGGGGCAGGTGAAGCACTTCCTGCCCGATGCGCGGGCCGATTTCGTCTTCGCCGTGGCGGGCGAGGAATTCGGGCTGTTCTTCTGCGCCTTCATCATCCTGGTCTTCGCCGCCATCGTGTTGCGGGCGCTGGTGCGGCTGCTGGCGGAGCCCAATCTCTTCGTGGTGCTGGCGGGGGGCGGGCTGGTCGCGGGGTTCGGGCTGCAAGCCTTCGTCAACATGGCCTCCTCGCTCTCCCTCATTCCCACCAAGGGGATGACGCTGCCGCTGATCTCCTATGGCGGCAGCTCAGCCCTGGCGATTTCCACCCAGATGGGATTTCTGCTGGCGCTGACCCGCAAGCGCCACGCCGGAGACGCGGCATGAGGGCGGCGGCGCATCAGCCCATCGTCATCGCCGCGGGTGGCACGGGCGGGCATTTTTTCCCGGCCGAGGCGCTGGCGGCGGAATTGCTGGAGCGCGGCGAGCGGGTGGTGCTGCTCACCGATGCGCGCTCGGGCGGGCTCGCCTCCCCTGTTTTCGCCCGCACCGAGCGGCATGTGGTGGCGGGGGCGGGGCTGGCCGGGCGCGGGCCGGGCCGCGCCGCCGCCGGGGCGCTGGCCCTGGCCAGGGGCG
>NZ_DAIEIF010000010.1 GCF_027352905.1 Acidocella sp. | reverse complement strand
GCGCCCCGCCCGCCGGGCAGGAGAACCCCGCCGCAGCCGCCATGGCCGCCATCGACCGCGCCGAGATCGCCCTGGCCGAGGCCGAGGAGGCGCTGGAGCGGCTCGCCGCGGCGGCGGAGGACGACCCGCGCGCGCTGGAGGCGGTGGAGGAGCGGCTCTTCGCCCTGCGCGCCGCCGCGCGCAAGCATGGCGTGCCGGTGGCGGAGTTGCCGGGCTTCCACGCCCGGCTGCGCGCCCAGCTGGCGGCGCTGGAAAGCGGTGTGGCCGATATCGCCGCCCTCACCGCCGAGACGGGGCGGCTGCGGGCGGATTATGTCGAGCGGGCCGCCGCCCTCTCCGCCGCGCGTGACGCCGCCGCCCGCAAGCTGGAACGCGCGATCGCCGCCGAGTTGCCGCCGCTCAAGCTGGACCGCGCCCGCTTCATGGTGGCGCGCGCCATGCTGCCGGAGGCGCAATGGGGACCGCGCGGGGCGGATGCGGTGCGGTTTCTCATCGCCACCAATCCGGGCGAGACGCCGGGGGCGCTGGAAAAAATCGCCTCCGGGGGCGAGTTGTCGCGGCTGATGCTGGCGATGAAGGTGGTGCTTTCGGCGGGGGGCGAGGTGGGGACGCTGATTTTCGACGAGGTGGATTCCGGCATTGGCGGCGCCACGGCGGCGGCGGTGGGCGAGCGCCTGGCGCGGGTGGCGGCGGGGGTGCAGGTGCTGGTCGTCACCCACAGCCCGCAAGTGGCGGCGCGGGCGGGGGCGCAATTGCGGGTGAGCAAGCGCGAGGCGCGGGGCCGGGCGGTGACGGTGGTGGAGGATCTGGACGAGGCGGCGCGGCGCGAGGAGATCGCCCGCATGCTCTCGGGCGAGAGCGTGACCGAGGCGGCGCGCCAGGCGGCGGGAAGCCTGCTGGCGCGATGAGCGGCGAAAAATCCCGGCTGGAGGAATTGCTGGCGCGGATCGCCGCCGCCAACGCCGCCTATTACGAGCGCGACGCTCCGGAGATCACCGACGCCGAATATGACGCGCTGCGCCGCGAGGCGGAGGCGATTCTGGCCCGCCACCCGGAATGGCGGGAGGCGGGCGCCCCCCTCGCCAGGGTGGGCGGCAGGCCCGCCTCCGGCTTTCGCAAGATCATCCACCGCACGCCGATGCTCTCGCTGGACAATGTGCTGAGCCCGGAGGAGTTCGCGGAGTTCCTGGCCCGCATCCGGCGCTTTCTCGGCCTCAAGGACGAGGCGCTGGATTTCGTCGCCGAGCCGAAGATCGACGGTCTTTCCATCTCCCTCACCTATGAGGGCCGCCGCTTCGTCACCGGGGCGACGCGCGGCGACGGCATCGAGGGCGAGGACGTGACCGCCAACATGCTCACCCTGCGGGAATTGCCGCGCGAATTGCCAGGGGACGCGCCGGATTTCATCGAGATTCGCGGCGAGGTCTATATGACCAAGGCGGATTTTCTCGCCCTCAACGAGGCGCAGGAGCGCAAATTCGCCAATCCGCGCAACGCGGCGGCGGGCAGCCTGCGCCAGCTGGACCCGGCGGTGACCGCCCGGCGGCGGCTCTCGCTATTCGCCTACGCCCAGGGCGAAAGCTCGGCGCCGGTGGCGAAAACCCATTGGCAATATCTGCAAACGCTCAAGCGCTGGGGGTTTCCGGTCAATCCGCTCTCGCGGCCGGTGAAAGAGGGCGAGGCCGCCGCCTTCCAGGCGGAGATGGCGGCCAGCCGCGCCGATCTGCCCTATGACATCGACGGCGTGGTGTACAAGGTCGATGATCTCGCCTTGCAAAGCCGGCTGGGCTTCGTCGGCCGCGCCCCGCGCTGGGCGGTGGCCTGGAAATTTCCGGCGGAGCGGGCGAGCACGACGCTGGAGGATATCGAGATCCAGGTGGGGCGCACCGGCGCGCTGACGCCGCGCGCCCGGCTCAAGCCGGTGAATATTGGCGGGGTGCTCGTGACCTATGCGACGCTGCATAACGAGGATGAGATCGTCCGCAAGGATATCCGCATCGGCGATACGGTGGAGTTGCAGCGGGCGGGGGACGTGATTCCGCAAATTCTGCGCGTGCTCCGCCACGCGCCCGGCAGCCGCCCCTTCGCGTTTCCGGATCATTGCCCGGTTTGCGGCGCCCTGGCATTGCGGGTGGATGACGATGTGGTGCGCCGCTGCACCGGCGGGCTCTCCTGCCCGGCCCAGGTGGTGGAGCGGCTGATCCATTTCTGCTCGCGCGGCGCCTTCGACATCGAGGGCATGGGGGAGAAGACGGTGCGGGAATTCCACGAGGCCGGGCTGCTGAAAAGCGCGCCGGATGTGTTCGCCCTGCCCCGGCACGAGGCGGAGATCGCCGCCCGCGAGGGCTGGGGGCCGGTTTCCGCCGCCCGGCTCACCGCCGCCATCGAGGCGCGGCGGGAGATCAGCCTGGCGCGCTTCATCTACGCGCTCGGCATCCGCCGCATCGGCGAGACCAATGCCCGGCTGCTCGCCCGGCATTACGGCTCCTACCGCCACTGGCGGGAGGCGATGCTGGCGGCGCGGACCATTGGCTCCGAGGCGAGGCAGGAGCTGGGTGATATTTCCGGCATCGGCCCCGCCATCGCCCAGGATCTGCTCGCCTTCTTCGCCGAGGCGCATAATTTGCAGACGCTGGCGCGGCTGGAGCGGGAGGTGCGGGTGCGCGACGAACCCGCCGCCGCCCGCCATTCCCCCCTCTCCGGCAAGGTGATCGTCTTTACCGGCACGCTGACCATGGCGCGGCCGGAGGCCAAATCCCGCGCTGAGGCGCTGGGGGCCAAGGTGACCGAATCCGTCTCGAAAAAGACCGATTACGTGGTGGTGGGGGCGGAGCCCGGCTCCAAGGCGCGCAAGGCGGCGGAGCTGGGGGTGAAAATTCTCACCGAGGCGGAGTTCCGCGAGCTGGCGGGTCTGGGAGGGATGGAATGATCGCGCAGGCTCTCTCCGCCTTTCTGCTGGCCTTTCCCGCCCTGTTCTCGATCATCAACCCGCTCGGCGGGGCGATCATTTTCAACGAGATCACCAGCGGCCAAAGCCCGGAGCAGAAGGCGAGCCTCGCCCGGCGGGTCGCGCTGTTCTCCTTTCTCGTCATGTTTTTCGCCCTGGTGGCGGGCACCTATATCCTCAATTTCTTCGGCATCTCGATGAACGCGCTGCGCATCGCGGGCGGGCTGGTGGTGGCGGTGCGCGCTTATGAGATGCTGAACGCGCCGGATAGCTCGACCCAGCGCAAACAGCGCGCCGCCGCGCCGGTGAACGCCGCGCCGGAGCAGGATCTGGCGGGCTACGCCTTCTTTCCGCTCACCATGCCCTTCACCGCCGGGCCGGGCACCATCGCCGTCGCCATCTCGCTCGCCACCGCCCGGCCCGATGCCTTCCCCGGCGCCTGGGTGTTTTATGCCGGGGAGACGCTGGCCGTGCTGGCCAACGCGGCGATCATCCTGGTCTGCTACAGCGCTTCGGACCGCATGGTGGGGGCGCTCGGCCATTCCGGGCAGGCGGTGGTGTCGCGCATGGTGGCGTTCCTGCTGCTCGGCATCGGCGTGCAGATCGCCCTCAACGGGGTGGTGCCCGTCCTGCACGAGGCGCTGGGCCGGTAAGCGCGCCGCGCGGGGGCGCAAACTCGTAAGCCACGTTATAATATCAGGAGTTATGAGTTCCGAGGATGATCTCCTGATCCTGCTGATGGGTGTCGCGCGGCTGGCCCGCACGGAAGCCGAGCGGCGCGCGCGCGAGCACGGCATGACCCGGGCGCAATGGAGCTGCCTCAAGCATATCCATCATCACCCCGGCCTGACCCAGAAGGAGCTCGCCGATCTGCTGGAGGTCGAGCCGATCACGGCGGCCCGGCTGGTGGACCGGCTGGAGGCGCTGGGGCTGATCGCCCGGCGGGGGGACGCGCATGACCGCCGCGTCTGGCGGCTGCATCTGCGCCCGGCGGCGGTGGCGCAGCTGGCGGAGATCGACCGCCAGCGGGGGCAGATCACCGCTTTGATCACCGAGGGCCTCACCGGGGCGGACCGCGAGGCGGTGCTGCGGGGGCTGCGGGCAATGAAAACCAATCTGGCGCGGGGGCCGGACGCGACGGCGCCGGGCGGCCAAAAAACTCTAGAGGAGAACGCTTGATGTCGTCCCACCCCCAGGCCGCGCCACTCGAAGGAGCGGAGCCGCGCCCCCCCGGCACGGCGGCGGTGAAAAAGGCCCGCCACCGGGCGATTTTGCGGCCGGTGCTGATGGGGGGCGGCGTGCTGCTCGTGGCGCTGGGCTGTCTGCTCTTCTGGCTGTCCGGCGGGCGCTATGTCTCCACCGATGACAGCTATATCGACGCGGCGAAGGTTTCGCTCTCCACCGATGTCTCCGGCCTGGTCGGCGAGATTCGGGTGAAAGACAATGAGGCCGTCGAGCAGGGGCAGATTCTGTTCGAGCTGCGCCAGAGCACTTTCGCCATCGCGGTGGCGGCGGCAGAGGCGCAGCTGGCCCAGACGGTCGAGGATATCAACGCCGCCAAGCATGGCTACCGGATGGCGGAAGCGCAGATCGAGGAGCAGCGGGCCCTGGTGGCCAAGGACCAGGCGAATTTCAACCGTTACGCCGCGGTCGTGAATTCGGGCGGCGCCACCCGCGCCCAATATGACGATGCCCGCTTCACCCTGGCCGGGGACACGGCGCGTCTCGCCCAGATGGAGGCGAATGCGGGCCAGCAATTGGCGCGGTTGAGCAACGACCCCAATATCGACCCCACCAAGACCCCGCAATATCAAAGCGCGCTCGCCAATCTCAACCAGGCGCTGGTCAACCAGCGCCATAGCGTGGTGAGGGCGCCCTTTGGCGGCACTGTCACCAATGTCGAGCAATTGCAACCCGGCATGATGCTGCCCGCCGGCACCGCCGCCTTCGGGCTGGTTTCGGCCTCTGATATTTATATCACCGCCCAGCCCAAGGAGGACCAGCTCACCTGGGTGCGGCCGGGGCAGAGCGTGGACATCACCATCGACACCTATCCCGGCGAGCACTGGAAGGGGGTGGTGGAGAGCATCGCCCCGGTGACCGGCTCGCAATTCTCGGTGCTGCCGGCGCAGAATTCCTCCGGCAACTGGGTCAAGGTGGTGCAGCGCATTCCGTTGCGCATCGAGTTCGTGTCCGGGCCGGACCTGCCCTTGCGGGCGGGGATGAGCACGGAAATCTCGGTCGACACGCATCACCGCCGCCACCTCTCGGATCTGTTCTGATGTCCGCGACGCTGGCGGTTAAGAATCGCGGCCTCATCACCGTCTGCCTGATGATCGCGACGCTGATGCAGGCGCTCGATTCGACCATCGCCAATGTCGCCCTGCCCTATATGCAGGGCTCGCTCTCGGCCTCTTATGACGAGATCACCTGGGTGCTCACCTCCTATGTGGTGATGGCGGCGATCATGACCGCGCCGGTGGGCTGGCTGGCGGCGCGGTTCGGGCGCAAGAATCTCTTCATCGTCTGCCTGGTCGGCTTCACCGTGACCTCGATGATGTGCGGCATCGCCCAGGGGCTGAGCGAGATGGTGGTGGACCGGCTGCTGCAAGGCGCCTTCGGCGCGGCGCTGGTGCCGCTCTCCCAGGCGACGATGATGGATATCTACCCCATCGAGCAGCGCGGCGTCGCCATGTCCATCTGGGGCATGGGGGTGATGCTGGGGCCGATCCTGGGACCGACCCTGGGCGGCTATCTCACCGATACCTGGAATTGGCGCTACGTGTTCTTCGTCAATCTGCCCTTTGGCATCATCGCCGTGCTGGGGCTGATGGTGCTGATGCCGGGGCGCAAGCCGCAACCCATCGGCGGGTTCGACTGGCTGGGATTCGGCGTGCTCTCGCTCGGCCTGTCGGCACTGCAAATCGCCCTCGACCGCGGCCAGGAGCTGGACTGGCTGAACTCCAATTTCATCATCGGCTCGTTCATCGTCGCCGGGCTGGGGATGTATCTGTTTCTCGTCCATATGGCGACGGCGCGGCAGCCCTTCATCCCGCGCCGGATTTTCGCCGACCGCAATTTCACCGCCGCGCTGCTGACCATGCTGCTGGTGGGGATGGTGCTGCTCGCCTCATCCGCGCTGCTGGCGCCGTTTCTGGAAAATCTCGGCAATTACCCCGTGGCCACGGCGGGGCTGGTGATGGCGCCGCGCGGCTTTGGCACCATGTGCTCGATGCTGGTGGCGGGGCGGCTGACCAACCGGGTCGATCCCCGCAAGCTGATGCTGCTGGGCTATATCCTGCTCGGCTATTCGCTGCACATGCAGGAAGGGTGGACCCCCTCGGTCAGCCAGAGCTACATGATGGCGACGATCACGCTGCAGGGCACCGGGCTCGGCTTCGTCTTCGTGCCCCTCCAGGTGGTGGCTTATTACACGCTGGAGCCGGCGCTGCGTACCCAGGCCGCCGCCCTGCTCGCCTTGTTCCGCAATGTCGGCAGCGCGGTCGGCATCTCCGTCACCTCGGCCCTGCTCGACCATATGACGATCTATGAGCATGCCAATCTGATGGAGTACATCACGCCCTTCTCCCGGCCCCTGCAGGCGGGTGGCGCGGTGAGCCATTATTGGAATCCGGGCAGCCCCACCGGCGCGGCCATGCTGGATTCGCTGGTGACCACCCAGGCGCGCATCATCGCCTATATCGACGATTACCGCTTCATGCTGATGTGCGTCATCCCGGCGGCGTTCTGCGTGTTTCTGATGCGCCGGCCGGTGCTGAGCGCCGCCCCCTCGGAGCATGGCGGCGCGGCCTCGGCCATGGAATGACGCCGCCGCCCGCCCGGCTCAGAGCGTGGGCTTGGGCGGGGTGGTGCTGTAATCGTAAAAGCCCCGGCCGGATTTATGTCCGAGCCAGCCGGCATTGACGAGTTTGATCAAGAGCGGCGCCGGGCGGTATTTATCCTCGCCGAGATCGGCATGCATCACCCGCATGACCGAAAGCAGCGTGTCCAGCCCGACGAAATCGGCGAGGGTGAGCGGCCCCATCGGGTGGCTGGCGCCCAGCTTCATCCCCGTGTCGATGGAAAGGACATCGCCCACCCCTTCCGAGAGGGCGAAGATCGCCTCGTTGATCATCGGGCAGAGGATGCGGTTGACGATGAAGCCGGGGGAATCCTGGGCGGTGGCGGTGGTCTTGCCCAGCTTCTCCGCCAGGGCGCAGATGGTCTGATAGGTCGTGTCCGAGGTCGCGAGGCCCCTGATGACCTCGACCAGTTTCATCACCGGCACCGGATTGAAGAAATGCATGCCGATGAATTTATCCGGGCGGCCCGAACACGCCCCGAGCTCGGTGATGGAGATGGAGGAGGTGTTGGAGGCGAGGATCGTCTCCGGCCCCATCACCTCCTGCAATTCCTTGTAGATGGATTTCTTGATGTCCAGGTTTTCGGGCACCGCCTCGATGATGATATCGGCGCCGCGCAATTGCCGGTAATCGGTCGAGGAGGAGAGGCGTTTGAGCGTCGCCGCCTTCTCGTCCTCGGTCATCGCGCCCTTGATGACCTGACGCTCCATGTTCTTGTCGATGGTGGCCAGGGCTTTCTTGAGCGCTGCCTCGAAGGCGTCGACCAATGTTACCTCAAAACCGGAAGCCACCGCCGCATGAGCGATGCCATTCCCCATCAAACCGCCGCCGATGACTCCGATTTTGCCGATATTCATGGTTAGAGCGCCTTCTCCAGTTCAGGAAGCACGGTGAAGAGATCGCCGACCAGGCCGTAATCCGCGACCTGGAAGATCGGCGCGTCCTCATCCTTGTTGATGGCGACGATCACCTTGGAATCCTTCATGCCCGCCAGATGCTGGATCGCGCCGGAAATGCCGACCGCGATATAGAGCTCCGGCGCGACGATCTTGCCGGTCTGGCCGACCTGATAATCGCTGGGGACGAACCCGGCATCCACCGCCGCGCGGGAGGCGCCGACGGCGGCCCCCAGCTTGTCGGCGATCGGCTCGATCAGCTTGGTGAAATTCTCGCCGTTCTGCATGCCGCGCCCGCCGGAGATGATCACCCGCGCCGCCGTCAGCTCCGGCCGCTCCGATTTGGAGAGTTCCGAGCCGACATAGCTGGATTGGTCGGCCGCCTCGGGCGAGACGCTGAGTTTGTCGATCGTGGCGGAGCCGCCTTCCTCCGGCACCGGGTCGAAGGCGGAGGCGCGCACCGTCAGCACCTTCTTGGCGTCGGCGGATTTCACGGTGGCGAGCGCGTTGCCGGCATAGATCGGCCGCACGAAGGTATCCGCGTCCACGATGTCGGAAACATCGGAGATTACCTGGACATCGAGCAGGGCGGCGACACGCGGCATCACGTTCTTGCCCACGGCGGTGGCCGCCTGGAGAACATGGGTGTAATCGCCCGCGAGCTTGGCGATCAGCGCCGCCAGCGGCTCGGCCAAAGCGTGCGCGTAGGCGGGGTCATCCGCCACCAGCACCTTGGAGATGCCGGGAATCTTGGCGGCTTTTTCGGCCACGGCGTCCACGCCGGAGCCGGCCACCAGCGCGTGCGCGTCCCCCAGCTTGGTGGCGGCGGCGATGGCGGAGCGCGAAGGCTGCTTGACGCCCTCGGCGTCGAAATCGAGAATAACCAGAACAGTCATATCAGATCACCTTCGCTTCGTTGCGGAGTTTCTCGACGAGAGTCGCCACATCCGGCACCTTGACGCCAGCCTTGCGCGTTGGCGGCTCGCTGACATTGATCACGGTCAAACGCGGCGTGACATCCACGTTGAGATCGGCCGGCTTCACCGTCTCGATCGGCTTCTTGCGCGCCTTCATGATATTGGGCAGCGAGGCGTAGCGCGGCTCGTTGAGGCGCAGATCGGCGGTGACGACGGCGGGCAGCTTCAGCTTCACCGTTTGCAGCCCGCCATCCACCTCGCGGGTCACGGTGGCGCTGCCGTCGGCGATCTCGATCTTGGAGGCGAAGGTGCCCTGGGGCCAGCCGAGCAGGGCGGCCAGCATCTGGCCGGTGGCGTTCATGTCGTCATCGATGGCCTGCTTGCCGAGCAGCACCAGCTCCACGCCCTCTTTCTTGGCGAGTTCCTTGAGGATCTTCGCCACGGCTAGCGGCTCCACGGTTCCATCCGCCTCGACCAATATGCCGCGATCGGCCCCCATGGCGAGGGCGGTGCGGATGGTCTCCTGTGCCTGGGCGACGCCGATGGAGACGGCGATGACCTCCTCCACCGCGCCTTTTTCCTTTAGCCGCACGGCTTCCTCGACGGCGATCTCGTCGAACGGGTTCATGGACATTTTCACGCCGGCGGTCTCAACCCCCGTCTTGTCCGATTTCACCCGGACCTTGACGTTGTAATCGACCACCCGCTTCACAGCGACCAGCACTTTCATTTCTTATACACCTCTCCAGTGTCCCGGAATGGGAGTGGGGCCTTGATATTGTATGTCTCCCGCCCTGGAAAGCCCCAATTTACTCACGAGTAAACAAAGCTCAGCCCAGCCGTTTCAGCCGCGTCACGGCCTCCTCGATATCGGCGAGGCTGGCGCAGTAGCTGAGCCGGAAGTAGCGCCCGCCGCGCGCCGCGTCGAAATCCACGCCCGGCGTGGCGGCGATGCCCAGCTCCGCCAGCAGCCGGGCGCAGAAGGCGGTGCTGTCCGCGGCGCGGTCCCCGATATCGGCATAGATGTAGAAGGCACCGTCCGGCGGCGAGAAATGGGGGAAGCCCGCCGCGCGCAGCCCCGCCATTAATATCTCGCGCGCCTGGACGTAATTGGCGCGGTAGGCTTCCAGCTCCTGCCCGCAATCCAGCGCCGCCTCCGCCGCCACCTGCGAGACATAGGCGGCGGAGATGAAGAAATTCTGGGCCAGCGTCTCGGTCACGCGTTGCAGATCGGCCGGGAGCACCATCCAGCCGATACGCCAGCCGGTCATCGAGAAATATTTGGAGAAGGAGTTGACGACGATGGCGCTCTCCGAGAATTGCGCCGCGCTCGCCTGGGGCTTGCCATAGGTGAGGCCGTGATAGATCTCGTCCGAGATCAGGCGGATGCCGTTTTCGTGGCAGAAGCGGCAGAGCGCCTCCAGCTCGGCGGGGGCGAGCATGGAGCCGGTGGGGTTGGCGGGGCTGGCGATGATCAGCCCGTCCGGCGGTTCCGGCAGGGCGCGCAGCATGGCGATGCTGGGCTGGAAACCGGTCTCGATCCCGCAGGGCAGCACCAGGGGGCGCAGGCCGAGCGCGGTGATGATGTTGAAGTAGGGCGGGTAATAGGGCGCGGCGAGGGCGATGGTATCGCCCGGGCCGAACCCGGCGAGAAAGGCGAGAGGGAAGGCGCCCGAGGCGCCCAGCGTGACGGCGATGCGGGCGGGCGGGATGTCGGCGCCGTACCAATCCGCCATATGCCGGGCGAGGCGCGCGCGCAGGCTGGGGCGGCCCAGCGCCTCGGTATAGCCCAGCGGGTCGCCGCTGCGCAGCGCCGCCTCCACCGCCTCCCGCGCGCCGCGCGGCAGGCCGGTGCCGGGCTGCCCCACCTCCATGCGCAGGATTTTGGGCGCGCCCGGCGGCAGGGCGGCGGCGCGGGCATTGGCCGCCTGGATCACATCCATCACCCGGAAGGGCGGCACCTTGCCGCCCGCGCCGGTTTTGAGCGCCATGCTCAGCGCCCCCCGATGGCGAGGCCGCTGGGGGAGCCGGCGCGCGCCGTGCAACTGGCCTCGCCCCCCGGCACCTTGCCGGGGCAGGAGATGACATCGGCGCGGCCCGGCGGCGGGATGGGGGCGGTCTGGCCGATGAGGGCGCTGGTGAGCGCGATGCTGGCCGCTGCCTGCGCCTCGTTCTGGCCGGTGCCGGCCACGGCGGCGCGGAAGGCGAGGCTCTCCGGCGCGTAGGCGATGGCGGCGGCGAACTCCGGCAGCGGATAGGCGCGCGGCGAGGCGGCGAGCAGCACGCCGGTGCCGGGGGCGATGCGCCCGGTGCCGAAGAGATTGTTCATCGAGGTGACGCACACCACCGACCCGCCATCCTTGTCCAGCGCCATGAAGGCGGCGGAGGCGGGCAGCGCCCGGCCCGGCTGCGGGGGCGCGGGCGGCAGGCTGGCCACGGCGTAACCGGCCTGCCGGCTGAAAACGGGGGGCTGGTAGCGGGGCGTGGCGCTGGCGAGGTCTTGCACGGTGAGGCCCCCGCCCGCCGCGTCGGCGGCCTGGACGAATTGCGCCGCGCCGCTGCCCGCGTAGAGGCCGTTGACGCCATTCACCCGCAGCGTTTCCAGCGTGGCGGCGAGGTCGGGCTGCTGGAAGCTGGCCCCCACCGCGAGCGCCCGCCCGCCGGGGGCGAAGACCGCGGCCGCGCCGGGATCGGCCAGCAAGGCGGGGCCGACCACCTGGAGATCCGCCGCCAGGGCCTGAGAGAGCTGGGCGCCGCCCGCCAGACGCTCGGCCGGCACGATGACGGCGGAAGGAGGCAGCCGCCCATAGCGGGCCTGCATGGCGAGCAAGCCGCGCGCCAGCATCGGCACGGCGGCGGGGCGGTCCCCGCCAGTGGCGGCGGGCGCGGCGGCGGGGAAGCTCAGCACCACCGGCGACTGTTTTTTGCCGCTGGCATCGGCCAGCTTGATGACGCAGGCGCCGCCGCCGCCCAGCCCGGCGCGGGAGGGCAGGGTGACGGCCAGGGCGAAGCCTTCCGCCGCCGCCGCATCCGCCGCGTTGCCGCCCCGGTTGAGACTATCCCGCCCCACCAGGGCCGCTTGCGGTTCATCCGCCACCGCGTAGCCAAAGACGGAGGAAACCGCGCCCGAGGCGCTGGCGCCATTATCCAGGCCGAAAAGCTGGTGCCCGACCGTATGGGCGGCGCCGCACCCGGCGAGCAGGGCCAGGGTGGCGAGGGCGGCGAGACGCCGGGAACGGTTCTGCAAGCTGAACCCCTTTTGACTTGATTGTCCGGCCTGATTAGCCGCGAAACACCGGCCCGGCAACGCCGCCTCAGCCCTTGGCGGCGGCGGGATTTTCCAGAAATACCACATCGCGCGGGCGCCGCTGCAGCACCTGCCCGCCATCGATCACCAGCGTCTGGCCATGATAGGCGGGGCTGGCGAGGATGAAATCGATGGCGTTGAGGATCTGCTCCGGGGTGCAGCCCATGCCCATCGGGTTGTTGCGGCGGCTGCGCTCGAATTCCTCCGGCGTCTGCAGGCCGCTGATCAGCGTGATGCCGGGGGCGATGCCCGCCAGCCGCAGCGTCGGCGCCAGCGCCATCGCCTGCATCTGGATCATGCCCTGCAAGGCCACCTTGGAGAGGGTGTAGGAGAAATAATCCGGATTGAGGCCGAACACCTTGTTATCGACGAGGCTGATCGCCACGCCCCGCTCCCCGCGCGCGGTGAGCGCGGCGTGGAGGTTGCGGGTGAGCAGCGCCGGGGCGAAGAGATTGACGCGCATATGCGCCTCCAGCCTCTCCGCCGAGACGCTGGCGGCCGTGTCGTAGCTGAAGCCCGAGGCGTTGTTGACCAGCAGGCCGAGCGGGCAGGCGGCCTCGCAAGCCGCGAAAAGACGCTCCACCGCCTGGGCGTCGGCGAGGTCGGCCTGGACGGGGGTGGCCCGCCCGCCCGCCGCGATGATCTGCGCCGCCACCTCGCGCGCGCCCGCCGCGGATTGGTGATGATGCACGAAGACATGCCAGCCCTTGCCGCCGAGATGGCGGGCGATGACCGCCCCCAGCCTGCGGCCGCCGCCGGTGACGAGCGCGCCCCGCACCGGCTAGAACCCGTATTTCACCAGCCGGTCGTTGCTGGCGAGCAAATGCTGGTAGCGGCTGAGCGCCAGCAGCGGGAAGAAGCGCGGATAGCCGTGATATTTGAGATAGAAGACGCGGGGAAAGCCCACCGCGTTGTAGGGCGCCTCCCTCCAGCCGCCATCCGCGCCCTGGGCGGCTTGCAGATACGCGACCCCGCGCCGCACCGCCGGGTGGTCGGCCAGCCCCGCCGCCATCAGCCCCAGCAGCGCCCAGGCGGTCTGGCTCGGCAGGCTTTGCGCCGCCTGGCCGTGGAACTCGCCGGGGGGCGCGTTCGCATAGGTCTCGCAATCCTCGCCCCAGCCGCCATCCTCCCGCTGCTTGGAGATCAGCCAGGCGGCGGCGCGCGCCATCATCGGGTCGTCCCGGGTAAGCCCCGCCGCGTTGAGGGCGCAGAGCACCGACCAGGTGCCATAGATGAAATTGGTGCCCCAGCGCCCGAACCAGGACCCGTCCGGCTTCTGGGTGCGGCGGAGATACTCGATGCCGCGGGCGATGGCGGGCTTGTCTTCCTCATGCCCGAGCTGGGCGAGGAAGGAGATGCAGCGGGCGGAGACGTCCTCGGTGGGCGGGTCGAGCAGCGCGCCGTGATCGGCGAAGGGGATGTGATTGAGATATTGGCGGTCGTTGTTGATGTCGAACGCGCCCCAGGCCCCGTTATCGGATTGCATGCCGATGACCCATTCCCGCGCGCGGGAGATCGCCTCCGCGTAGTCCGCGCCGCCCAGCCGGTGCAGCAGCATCCCCGCCACGGCGGTGTCGTCCACATCCGGGTAATGGGCGTTATTGTACTGGAAGGCCCAGCCGCCGGGGCGGGTATCCGGGGTGTTGTCCGCCCAGTCCCCGGCCACGTCCAGCACCTGGCGGGGGATCAGCCAGTCGCAGGCCGCCCGCGCCGCCTCGGCCTCGCCCGCCTCCGCCAGGGCGTGCCCGGCCAGGGCGGTGTCCCACACCGGGGAAAGGCAGGGCTGGCAATAGGCTTCATCCTCCCGCACGACCAGGAGCTTGCGCACCGAGCCCCAGGCCGTCTCGAAAGCCTCTCTCTCGCCGAGATGGTCGAACATCATCGTCGCGTTGGCCATGGCGGGGTAGATGGCGCCCAGCCCATCCTCCCCATTGAGCCGCGCCAGCACCCAATCCCGCGCCTTTTGCTGGGCGCGGGCGCGGCTGCCGCGCGGGAAATGGGGCTCGGCCAGGCGCAGCGCGTCGTCCAGCAGTTTGAATACCGGCCCCCAGGCGGATTTATACGGGCCCCTGATCCAGTCGGTCACCTGCCCGGGCGGAGTGAGGAATAATTCGTCGATTCCCACCCCGCGCGGGTTGCGCGCCCGGGGTTTGACGGCGGCGAGATACATCAGCGGCACCATCACCGTGCGCGACCAGTAGGAGACCTTGCGCATGGTGAAGGGGAACCAATCCGGCATCAGCACCGCCTCGATGGGGATGACCGGGCAGGCCCGCCAGGGCACGGCGCCGAACAGCGCCATCTGGAAGCGGGTGAAGACATTGCTCCGCTCCGCCCCGCCCATGGCGAGAATCGCCTCCCGGGCGCGGCGCATATGCGGCGCCGCCGGCGAATCGCCGATGGCCTTGAGGGCGAAATAGGCCTTCACCGAGCAGGAGAGATCCATCTTGCCGCCGTGGAAGAGCGGCCAGCCGCCGGGGCAGCTCTCGTAATCGCCCTGGATGCGGCGCAGATACACGCCGATCTTGCGCTCCAGCCCGTCATCGATGCGGTCGAGATAATGCTCCAGCAGCACATATTCCGCCGGAATGGTGGCGTCGGCCTCCAGCTCGTAGCAGAAATGCCCGTCGGCGCGCTGCTCGGCGCGCAGCGAGGCGCGGGCGCGGAGGAGGGAATGGTCCAGAATCGCGTTCATCTTGCGGGATTTGGCAGAGTTTGGGTCATTTCGCCAGAGCCGGGCCGCCGCCGAGCAGGGCCATCACCGCCGCCTCGCCCGAGCGGATGGCGCCCTCGATGGTGGCGGGCAGGCCGGTATCCGTCCAATCCCCGGCGAGGGCGATGCCAGGGCGGGGGCTGCGCGGCCCCGGCCGCCGGCGCAGCTGCGCCGGGGTGCAGGCGAAGGTGGCGCGCTTCTCCCACAATACCCGCGCGGGTGGGAGCGCCGCATCCAGACCGAAGCCGCGCACCAGCTCCGCCCAGACCCGCGCCGCGATCTCCTCGGGGCTGAGCGCCAGATAGCGGTTGGCCGCCGAGATGGTGACCGAGACCACCTCCCCGCGCGGAAACACCCATTCCGCCATGCCGCCGAGCAGGCCATAAAACCCGGCCTCGCCGGGATCGAGCCGGGCCTTGAAATGCAGGTTGCAGATGGATTCGAACGCGTCCGGCACGGTGAGTTCTGGCATCAGCTCCTTTGCCGCCCAGGGCGGCACCGCGAGAATGGCGGGCTGGCCGGGGCGCAGCTCCGTCACCCGCTCGCCCAGGCGGATTTCCGCGCCCCGGGCGCGCAGCCAGGCGAGGGCCGGGTCCACGAAACTCTCGGAGAGGCCCAGGGCCGCCCAGCGCGGCAGGGCGGCGTGGCCGCCTTTCTCCAGCGTCTCGCGCACCACTGCGCCCAGGGGTTGCGCCGAGGCCTCCGCCGGGAGGGTGTTGAGCGCGGCGATGGCCAGCGGCTCCAGCAGCCGGGCGTAGAGCGGGCCGGCATCGCCGATCAGGGCCGCGACCCGGTCATCCACCCCCGCCCGGCGCAGCCGCGCCAAAGCGAGATAATCCCGGGGCCGGGTGCCGGGCACGCGGCGGCGGGGCGAGAATATCCACCAGGGCAGGCGGCCGGAATTGAGGCGCAGGCTCCAGGCCGCGCCGGAAGCGAGATCGCGGAAGGGAAAGACCGGGGCGGCCGGGCCGGTGAGGCTGGACTCCGCGCCCACCCGGCGCAGAAAGCCGAGCGCCGCGCGGTTGCCGGAGAGCAGGAGATGGTTGCCGTTATCGATCCGGCAGCCGAGCCTGCGGTCGAGATAGGAGCGCGCCCGCCCGCCCGCCTGGGGCGCGGCCTCCGAGAGAATGACGGCGTGGCCCAGCTCGGCCAGGCGGCAGGCGGCGGCCAGCCCGGCCAGCCCGGCGCCGATGACATGCACCTCCATGCCGGCTCAGCCCGCCAGCAGCCGCGCGGCCAGTACGAATTTGCGCCATTTGGGCAGCGCGACCCGCGCCCCGGCGTAATCGAACCGGCGGCGGCGGAGAATGGCGAGCAGGGGGCGGTAGCTCGCCTCCATCAGCCGGGCCGGACGCATGGCGCCGGGCTCGCAACGGTCCATCGCCGCGTTGGCCTGGTCGAAATAGGCTTCGGCGAGATCGGCGAGGCGCGCCCCCGCCCGGGCCAGGCCGGGCGCGGCGAGGAGGGTGGCGGGGTCCGGCGCCACCTTGGCCTCGGCCAGATATTCGGCGGGGAGGTAGATGCGTCCGCGCTGGGCGTCCTCCGGCACGTCGCGCAATATGTTGGTGAGCTGCAACCCGCGCCCGAGCGCGTGGGCCACCTCATCCGCCGCGGGCGAGGCGTCGCCGAAGATCCGCACCGAGAGCCGGCCGACGGCGGCGGCGACACGGTCGCAATATAAATCGAGCTCCGCCAGGGAGGGGGCGATGACGGGCGCGCCCGCATCCATCTCCATGCCGTCGATGACGGCGAGAAAATCCTCGCGCCGCAAATGATAGTCGCGGATGGCGGCGGCCAGGGCGCGGGTGATGGGCTCCGCCGCGCCGCCGCCCGCGTAAAGCGCGGCGATGCGCCGGCGCCACGCCTCCAGCCCCGCCTGCTTGGCGGCGAAATCCCGGCCTTCCTCGTCGGCGATGTCGTCCACCACCCGGCAGAAGGCATAGACGGCGTACATCGCGTTCCGCCGCGCGGGGGGCAGGATCTTCATGCCGTGATAGAAGGAGGTGCCGGAGGCCTTGACCAGGGCGGTGACATAGGCGGCGTCTTGCGGGGTCATGCCGCGTATCTCAGCCCTTTGAGCGTGGCCAGCGCCATGTCCAGCCGGGAGAGCTTGACCCGCGCCGCCAGCGGGTCGCCATGGCGCAGCCGGGTGGCGAGCCGCCGGGCCAGGGCGCCGATGATGGCGGTTTCCGCCCGCAACCGCCGGGATTTGACCGCCGCCGGCAGGGCGGCCGCCTGGGCGTTGAGGGCGGCGGTCGCGTCCAGCATGCGGTCGAACACCGCGCGCAGGGCGGGCACGGTCTCCGGGCGGGCGAGGTCGTCGGTGGTCAGGCCCTGCTCGGCCAGCCAGTCCTGCGGGATGTAGCAGCGGTCGAGATCGCGCAGATCCTTCGCGCAATCCTGCAAATGGTTGAGCACCTGCAAGGCGGCGCAGAGAGCGTCGGAGGCGGGCCAGGCGGCGCGGGATTCGCCATGCACATCCAGCACGTAGCGTCCCACCGGCGCGGCGGAGTAGCGGCAATATTCCATCAGCTCCGCCCAGCTCGCGTAGCGGGTCTTGGTCGCGTCCTGGCGGAAGGCCACCAGCAGCTCGCGGGCATGGACGTCGCTGACGCCGGATGCCGCGAGCACGGCGCGCAGGCGGGCGGCGCTGGGGCTGCCCTCGCGCCGCGCGCCGGTCAGCACCGCCTCCATCGCGTCGAGCCGGGCCAGCTTCTCGGCGGGGGGCAAGGCGGGGCTGTCCGCGATGTCGTCCGCGTTGCGGGCGAAGGCGTAATAGGCATGGATCTGTGCCCGCAACGGCTTGGCGATGAGCAGCGAGGCGACGGGGAAATTCTCATCCCCCTTATCCTTGCCGGACCAGGATTCGACGCTGCCCGGCCGCGCGGCGGCGGGGCGGGGGCGGGCGGCGTTGTCGTTGGCGATCATGATCCCTCCCCGGCATAGGCGCGATTCTTCCACCGCGCCCCGGCGCCGCGCCAGTGATTGACCGCCGAGCCGATGGTGGCCGCCATATAGAACAGGGCGATGGCGGGCAGGGCGATGGCGTGGGCGCGGTGGACGCGATAGCGGTCCAGCGTGGGAAAATAGGTGAGGGCGGCGATGGCCCAGATGGCCACCCCCAGCGCGGCCCGCCAGCTTGGACCCGTGCCCAGCGCCGCCCAGGGAAAGACCAGCCAGACCAGGGCCATGCCGATGATGGTGGCGGTGAGGATGAGCGCCGAATGGCGCAGCTGGGTGAAGGCGGTGCGGGCGATCATGTCCCAGATGTCGCGCGCGCGCGGATAGGGGCGGATGGAGGTGGCGAGGCCGGAATGGCCGAGATAGACCGGCCCGGTCCGCTTGATCTGCCGCGCCAGGGAGACATCGTCGATCAGCTCGCCCTTGATCCGTTCCAGCCCGCCGATGCTCTCCAGCGCCGCGCGGCGGATGAGCACCGTGCCGCCCGCCGCCGCCGCCACGCGCGAGCGCGGGTCGTTCACCCGCGCGAAGGGGTAGAGCATCTGAAAGAAATAGACGAAGGCGGGGATGAGGAATTTTTCCGGCGTCGAGACGCAGTTGAGCCGCACCATCTCGGAGACCATTTGCAGCCGCCCCTCCTCCAGCCGGGCGGCGAGGGTGGCGAGATGGCGGGGATCGTGGGTGATGTCGGCATCCGTGAAGAGCAGCACCGGCGCGGTGCTGGCGGCCACGCCCTGGGCCAGCGCCCATAGCTTGCCGGACCAGCCCGCCGGTTTGGGCTGGCCGGTGAGGATGGTGAGCCGCTCATGCGCGCCCGCCGCCGCCGCCGTGCCGTCTGTCGAATTGTCGTCCACCAGGATGACGCGGAACGGCCCCGGATAGGCCTGGGAGACCAGCGAGGCGATGACCGGGCCGATGGTCTGCGCCTCGTCGCGCGCCGGCACGATGATATCCACCTCCGGCGCGAGCAGCGGCGCGGCGGGGGCGAGCTCCGGCGCGGAGTCCCAGAACCGCCCGTGGAAAAAGGCGAGATACAGCCAGATGGCGAAGGCCAGGGCGAGGATCATGCCAGCCTCCCCTCCTTGCGGAACCAGGTGAGCGCGTCCGCCACCGCGGCCAAGGCGGGGCGGGGGGCGTAGCCCAGCTCCGCCTCCGCCTTGGCGGAGGAATAGAACATTTTCTTGCGCGCCATGTTGAGCACGTCGGGGGTCATCAAGGGCGGCTTGCCGGTGCGCTCGGCGATGCGCTCCATCGCCCAGGCGATGGGCATCAGCCCCGCCACTGGCAGGCGGAGCCGGGGCGGCCGGCGCCCGCTCTGCGCCGCCACCAAAGCGAGCAGGTCGCGCAGCATGAGATTCTCGCTGCCGAGAATGTAGCTCTCGCCCCGCCGGCCCTTGGCCAGCGCCAGGAAATGCCCGGCGGCGACATCGTCCACATGCACCACGTTCAGCCCGGTATCCACATAGGCGGGCATGCGGCCGCGGGCGGCGTCGAGGATCATCTGGCCGGTGGGGGTGGGCTTGATGTCGCCGGGGCCGACCGGGGCGGCGGGGTTGACGATGACGATGTCCTGCTCCGCCGCCAGGGCGCGCACCGCCTGCTCCGCGTCGTATTTGCTCTGCTTATAGGCGCCGACATGATGCTCGGGCCTGATCGGCGTCGTCTCGTCCGCCGGGCTGCCATCCCCGGTGAGGCCGAGCGCGGCGACCGAGCTGGTATAGACCGAGCGCTCCACCCCGGCCTGCCGCGCGGCGCGCAGCAAGGCGAGCGTGCCGTCGATATTGACCCGGCGCATCGCCGCCACATCCGGCACCCAGAGCCGGTAATCCGCCGCGACATGGAGCAGATAGCGGCAGCCGGACAGCGCGGCGGGAAAACCGCCGGGATCGTTGAGGTCGAGATACACGACCTCCGCGCCGAGCCCGGCGAGATTGGCGCGGTTGGAGCCGGGCCGGGCGGTGAGGCGCAGGCGCCAGCCCGCCGCCTGGGCCGCGCGCGCCACCGCCGCGCCGACAAAACCGGTCGCCCCGGTAATCAAGATGAGATCGTCCTGCGCCAATTATCGCCGTCCCGTTTCTAGCCGCCATTCGCCGCCGGGCATGTACCCGCCTTGTCCTAGGCTGTAGAACCCATTGCCGCTTTGGGCGCAACAGCGAGGATGAAGATGAGCGAGATTCGCGCCGTTCCCACCGAGACCGCGAGCAGCGAAGCCGAGATCGCTTCCGCGGATTACCAGGCCCGGCATTGGACATTCCCGGAACCCGGCCCGGTGGAAATCGGCTCCGCCGGACATTACCGCATGTTCACCTCCCTCCTCGCCGCCACCTACAACCCCTATAAGCCGGCCGTGCTGGACTGGCCGCCGCTTTCCCCGGAGGCGCTGCGGCGGATCGTCTCACTGCCGATCTGGGATATCGCGGTGCAGACCGAGATCAAGGCCGCGGCGCGCCTCACCTTCTATGCCCAGACCGTGCCGGAGCAGGAGCTGCGGGAGGCGCTTCTGCATATGGCGGGGGAGGAGGCGCGGCATAAGGAGGTGCTCTCCCGGCTGGTGGCGGCCTATGGCATCCCGATGAAGCCCGAACCCTATTACGCCCTGCCCAATGACGCCGAATGGGCCTGGCTCGTCACCGGATTTTCCGAATGCATCGACAGCTTCTTCGCCTATGGGCTGTTCGAGATGGCCAAGCGCTCCGGCTATTTTCCCGCCAAGCTGGTGGAGACCTTCGAGCCCGTGGTGCAGGAGGAGGCGCGGCATATTTTGTTTTTTGCCAACTGGCTGGCGTGGCGGCGGGCGAATCTCGGCTGGTGGCGGCGCCTCGGCTTCGAGCTGAAGGTCTGGCGCGTCTGGGGGTTTCTGCTGTGGGAGCGGCTTGGCATCGCCAAGGAGGTGGACGGGCTGGAGGGCGCGGACGCCAATTTCACCATGACCGGCTCGGCGGCGATCAGCCAGGAGATGAATCTCCCCCTGCTTTTGGAGATTTGCCTGGAAGAGGATAAAAGACGCATGGCCGGCTATGACGAACGGTTGCGGCGCCCGACGACCATGCCGTTTTTGGGGCGTATCGGCCTCGCCGTGCTGCGGTTGAAAACCCGTCTCCTGGGGCGATAGATTTCATTGTCGAGAAGCAAGCTCATTTCCGCCATTCTCACCTTGGCCGGGCTGGCGGTCATCACCGGGCTCGTCATCTATCTGGGCGCGGGGGACGTGCTTCGCGCCCTCGCGGCGGTCAACGCCTGGGGCGCGGCGGAATATCTCGCCGCCCAGTTCGTCATTCTCCTGGGGCTGGGCGCGGCGTGGCGGATTCTGCTGCGCTCGCGGCAGAAAGGCTCGTTCTGGCTGTGCGTCTGGGGCCGGGCGGTGCGCGACGCGACGGGCGAGTTTCTCCCCTTCTCGCAGGTGGGAGGCTATGTGCTGGGGGCGAGGGTGATGACGCTGGGCGGCGTGGCGCCGGCGGACGCCACCGCCTCCACCCTGGCGGATCTGACCACGGAATTTCTCGCCCAGCTGGTGTTCATCGGCGCCGGGCTGGCCATCCTCTCCCGCGCGGTGCCGGGCTCCGACCTGCTGAAACCGGTGACGATCGGCCTGGCCGTGGCGGTGGCGCTGGCGGTGGGGCTGGTGGTGGCGCAGCGCGGCGCGGGGGCGCGGCTGTTCCGCCGCCTGGCCATGCGCATCGCCAGGCGGGCGGCAAAGGGCGGCGCGGTCGAGCATGTGCGGCGGCTGCAAAAATCGCTCGACGATCTCTATACGCAGCATCACCGTCTCGCCTGGGCGGCCTTCGTCCATCTGCTCTGCTGGTTCGGCACCGGCACCGCCTCCTATATCGGCTTCCAGGCCCTCGGCGTGCGGATTTCCTGGATCGACGCGGTTTGCGTGGAGGCCATGCTCCACGCGATCATGGCGCTCGCCTTCTTCATTCCCGGCCGGGTGGGCGTGCAGGAGGCCGCCTATACGCTGCTGGGCGGGCTGTTCGGCATTCCTCCCGATATCTCCCTCTCCCTCTCCCTCCTGCGCCGGGCGCGCGATTTCGTCATCGCCGTGCCGGTGCTGATCGCCTGGCAGGGTTTGGAGGCGCGGCAGTTGAAATTGAACATGAACGCTGGATGAACTTCCGGTGAGACGGCTTGCCGGGCCGGACAGCCTCCCCCATGTCCATTTCAGGAAACATTTACGGAGGCAGAACTATGTCAATCATCGGGTGGATCGTGCTCGGCCTGATCGCCGGCTGGATCGCCAGCCAGATCGTCGATAATGGGGGCAAGGGGCCATTGCTCGACATGATTCTCGGCATTGTCGGCGCGCTGGTGGGCGGCTGGATTTTCTCGGCGCTGGGGGCGGTACCGGTGACGGGCTTCAACCTATGGTCGCTTTTTGTCGCGGTGGTCGGAGCCGTGGTGGTTCTGGTCATCTACCACGCCATCGCCGGACGGCGGGTGATGTAACGCCAGCCTCCGGGCGGATAAAAGGGGCGAAAGCCCCTTTTTTCTTGCGCGCTTCGCCTTGCCGCCCCGGTGATGGAGCTATAAGTGACTGAAATGCGCGGAAGATTATGGACCATGCGGCTGGTGTTCGGCATGGCCGGCATTGGCATCGCGGTCTGGGCGATCGTCATTCCCTTCACCAAGATACGTTTTCATCTCGACGACCCGACCCTTGGCCTCATTCTCCTCGCGGGCGGGCTGGGCGGGGTGAGCGTGATGCCCCTGGCCGGGCTGGCGGTGGGGCGCTTGGGCAGCCGCGCCTGCATCGCCGCCAGCGGGGTGGTGATGGCATTGCTGCTGCCCGCGCTGGCGGTCGTGCCCTCCGCGACGGGGTTCACCCTGCTTTTATTTCTGTATGGCGTGAATTTCGGCCTGCTCGACATCGCCATGAACGCCCAGGGGGCGCGGGTGGAGGAGATGTCGGGCCGGTTGCAGATGTCCGGCTTCCATGCCTGCTACAGCATCGGCACACTGGCGGTCGCCCTCGCGGATAGTTTGCTCATCAAGCTCGGCGCGCCGCTGTTTCTGGTTTGCGTGGCCGATGCGGCCGCCGTGCTGCTTTGCGCCTCCCAGAGCTTCCGGCTGGTCCCCCGCAGCGGCGAGGCGCCGCCCGCCGCCAGCCGCCAGTTCACCTGGCCCAACCGGCACGCGCTGATCCTAGGGCTGTGCTGCTTCGCCGCCTTCATGACCGAGGGGGCGGGCACGGATTGGAGCACCATCTATCTGCGCTTCTCCCGCCATCTCGACCTTCAGACCGCGACGCTGGGCTACGCCGCCTTCGCGGTGGCGATGTCCCTGGCGCGGCTGACCGGGGACAGGCTGGCGATGCGGCTCGGCCAGCCGGCGCTGATGCGCCTGGGCGTCGCGCTCGCCGTGGCGGGGTTTCTCATGGTGGTCTGCCTCCCCTCCGGCCTCGCGGGGATTCTCGGCTTCGGGCTGGTCGGGTTCGGCACCGGCAATCTCGCCCCGCTGATCTTCAGCGCCGCCGCCCGCGTGCCGGGAATGCGGACCCACCACTCCATGCCGGTGGTGGTGGGGATCGGCTATGCCGGCTTCCTCACCGGCCCGGTGATGAACGGCCTGGTCGCCGGGCGGTTCGGCCTGGGCGGCGCGTTTCTGGTGGACGCGGGTCTACTCGCCCTCACTTTTTTCGCGGCCCGCCGGGTCGCCTGACTCGCCGTAATAAAGCCCGGCGAGCCGGGCGATCAGCGGCTCCCGCCCCAGCCCGGCGGGCAGCGGGGCGTGGAGGGCGACATGGGCTACCCCCGGCTGCTGGCCGAAGGCCCGCCGCCCCCAGCGCAGCCCGGTATCGGTGGTGGCGGGCAGAACGGGCGCCTCGATCTCCTGAGCCAGGGCGGCGATGCCCTGGCGCAATTCGCCGCGTATGCCGGGGAGGCGGCGCGTGCCCTCCGGAAAGATGACGACCTGCCGCCCCGCCGCCACCGCCGCCCCGGCGCGCGTCAGCATCTCCCGCAGCGCCCGCCGTCCGCCGCCGCGATCCACCGGGATCATCCCCGCCGGTTCCAGCAGCGCCCCGAAAAGGGGAATGCGCTTCAACTCCCTCTTGAAGATGAAGGAGGGGCGGGGCAGCAGGGCGATCCAGATGAGAATGTCCATGGCGGATTGATGCTGGGCGGCGATGACGCAGCCGCCGCGCGGCAGCCGTTCCAGCCCCCTGGCCTCGACGGTGATGCCGCAGAACAGCCGCAGCGCGCCGAGGCTGAGCCGGGCCCAGAGCCGGGCGGCGCGCAAGATGCCATCCGGCAGGAACCGCCCCCCGACCAGGCACCAGAGGCTGAGCGCCGCCCCCGCCCCCCAGAGCACGGCGTTAAAGGCGAGGGCGCGCGGCCAGCGCATGGCCTTAATAATCCCCGTTCTCGCTGGCGCTGAACAGCCGGCCGAGCCCGGCGCGCACGACCAGATATTTGCTGTACTCCCCGGCGAGGAGCCGCAGGGTCGGCCCACTCGGCCCCGCGCGCATCGCCGGCGGGCGCACCGGATAGGCGATGAGCCGGACCTCGGGCAGGGCGCGGTGGATCTCCACCAGGGCGCGCGGCATGTGGTAATCGGCGGTGACGATGATGAGCGAGCGCATATGGTGCGCCCTGGCCCAGGCGGCGGTCTCGGCGCCATTGGCGTGGGTGGTGGCCGCGCGGTGGCCGAGGGTGATGGCGTTGGCGTATTCGGTGGCGGCGGCGCTGCCGTCGCGGGTGAAATCCCCGAGATAGGTGCCGCGGCCGGCGCCGGAGATCAGCAATAGCGGCGCCTCATGCGCGGCGAGAAGGGAGAGCGCGGCGCCGATCCGGTCATCCCCGCCGGTGAGGACGACGATGCCATCCGCGGGCGGCACGGGGTTGGGGGGCGCGGCGGTGAACACGTCGGCGAGGTAGACGAGAAACCCCGCCGCCCACAAGCCGCCCGCCGTCAGAGCCAGACGGAGGAGGAGCCGGGCGGGAGAAAAGCGGCGGCGGCGCGGGCGGCGGGCCATCAGGGCAGGCGCCGCAGCCAGCCGCGCACGGTGAGCTGCGCGGTGCCCCAGCCGATGAAGGCGGCGCCGCCAGGCAGCAGCGGCGCCAAGGCGAGCAGGGCGGGAGGCAGGTGGACGAACGCGCCGGGCCGCGCCGGGCCGGTGAAGGGGCTGGCCAGCCAGACGAGCCAGGCCAGCACAGGCAGGGCCAGCGCCATGCCGCCCACCGAGCCCACCAGGGCCAGCCAGGTGGCGCGGGCGGCGAAGCGCCCGGCGATGTCCGCGTCCAGAGCGCCCAGGCCGTGCACCGTCTCGATGGTCTCGCGCAGCTGCGCCAGCCCGGCGCGGGTGGCCACCGCCACCACCGCCGCCGCCACCAGGGCGACGATGGCGAGCACCGCCAGGGCGCAGCCCTGCAGGCTGGCGGTGAGGGCCGCGACGCGCTGCGCCCAGAGCGCCCCGGTTTTCACCAGCGTGCCGGGGCTGAGCGTTTGCAGCCGCGCCGCCAGCGCGTCCGGCGTGCCCGGCCCCGCCCATTCCGCATTGATGACGGCGGGCAAAGTGAGGCCCAGCGCCGCCGCGTCCCCGCCCAGCCAGGGGGCGACGAGCCGGTTGACCTCCGCCGCGCTCATCACCGCCGGGCCGCGCACCGCCGGATCGCCGGCGAGGGCGCGCTGCACCGCCGCCAGCCGGGTGGCGTCATGCGCCGCGTCCGGATCGTCCGGCTGCGGCACCTGGATCATCAGGGCCGAGGCGGCCTCTCCCCGCCAGCTCGCCGCCAGCCCGGCGCAGGCCAGCGCCCCGGCGAGGGCGAGGGCAGCGAGAAAACTCATCGCCCCCACCAGCACCGGCAGCAGCCGGCGGGAGAGGGCGGCGCGCACGCCGAGCAGATCCCCCCGCCGCCTAGCCATCCCGCACCAGCCGCCCCCGCTCCAGCCCCAGCCGGGGAAATGGGTGGCGCTCGACCAGCGCGTTGTTATGCGTCGCGACGATGACAGTGGTGCCGAGGCTGTTCAGCGCCGTGATCAGCACCATCAGCCGTTCCGCCTGCTCGTCGTCGAGATTGCCGGTCGGCTCGTCCGCCACCAGCAGGCGGGGCCGCCCGACCACGGCGCGGGCGATGGCGATGCGCTGCTGCTCGCCCCCGGAAAGCTCGTCCGGGTGGGCGTCCATGCGATGGGCCAGCCCGACCCAGCGCAGGATCTCGGTGACATCCGCCTCGATCTGCGCCTCGCCGCGGCGGGCGAGGCGCATCGGCAAGGCGACGTTGTCATAGGCGTCCAGCTGCGGCAGCAGCCGGAAATCCTGATACACGACGCCGATGCGCCGGCGCAGCATCGCCGCCTCCCGCCGGGTGAGCCGCGCCGCCCGCGTGCCGAGAATCTCGATGCGCCCCCGCGCCGGATGCTCGGCCAGATAGATGAGCTTGAGCAGGCTCGTCTTGCCCGCGCCGGAGGGGCCGGTGAGCCAGCGGAAGCCGCCATCCTCGATCTCGAAACTGACGCCGCGCAGCGCCTCCGCCGCCTCGCCCGGGGCGGCGTGGCGGTAGCGCAGCCAGACATCGTCGAAGCGGACCATCAGGCGTGGCTCCTCATGCGGCAGTACTGCCGCGATAAGGCGGGGCTTCGCAAGACGGCGGGAATTTATTTTCGCCCGCGTTGCGCGCGGAGGGCAAAACTGCCATGGCTGGCGGCGATGCGGATCACCTGCCCGAATTGCCACGCGCTCTATGAGGTTCCGGCAACGGAGCTTAGCCGCCCCCGCCGCCTGCGCTGCGGCGCGTGCGGGCATGGCTGGGCCTATGCGCCCGCGGCCGCGGAGGCGCCATCCGGCCCTGACAAGACGATGAGGCTGGCGCAGGAGACCTCCCGCCCGCCCGCCCGGCCCGTCCCGGCTTTCTGGCTGGTGCTGCTGGCGGTGCTGCTCGCGCTCGGCCTCCTCGTGCTGGAGCGGCAGGCGGTGATGAGGCTGATCCCCGCGAGCGGCAGGGTGTTCCGGGCCCTGGGCCTCGGCTGATCAGCGCTTGCGCGGTTTGAGGACCTGGCGGGCGCGGCCCAGCGCCAGCGTCTCCGCTGGCACGTCCGCGGTGATGACCGAGCCGGCGGCGACCAGAGCGCCATCCCCCACCGTCACCGGGGCGACGAGAGCCGTGTTGGAGCCGATGAAGGCCCGCGCGCCGATCCGGGTTTTGTGCTTGGCGCGGCCATCGTAATTGCAGGTGATGGTGCCCGCGCCGATATTGGCGCCGGCACCGATCTCGGCATCGCCAAGATAGGCGAGATGGTTGGCCTTGGCGCCGCTGCCCAGCCTCGCCGCCTTCAGCTCGACGAAATTGCCGACATGGGCGGCCTCGCCGACCTCGGCGCCCGGGCGCAGCCGCGCATAGGGGCCGATGACGGCGCCCGCCCGCACCACGCAGCCCTCCAGATGCGAGAAGGATTTGATCTCGACCCCGGCCCCGATGCGCGCGCCGGGGCCGAACACCACATGCGGGCCGATCTCGGTATCGGCGCCGATTTCGGTATCGGCGGCGAGAAACACCGTCTCCGGCGCTTGCAGCGTCACCCCCTCCGCCATCAGCCGGGCGCGGGCGCGGGTTTGAAAGGCGGCCTCCGCCGCCGCCAGCTCGGCGCGGGAGTTGACGCCCAGGCATTCCTCGTAGGGCGCCTCCAGCGCCGCCACGTTGACCCCCGCCCCGCGGGCGATGGCGACGATGTCGGTGAGGTAGAACTCGCCCTTGGCGTTGGCGTTGCCGACCTCGCTTAGCCAGTCCCGCATGTCCGGGCCGAGTGCGGCCATGCCCCCGGCATTGCAAAAGCCGATGGCGCGCTCCGCCTCCGTCGCGTCCGCGTATTCGACGATGCGGGTGACGTAGCCATCCTCCACGACGAGCCGGCCATAGCGGCCCGGCTCCGGCGGGCGCATGCCGAGCAGCACCAGCCCGGCATCGCCCTGGCGCAGCCGGGCCAGCAGGGCGCGCATGGTCTCCGGCGAGACCAGCGGATTATCGGCGTAAAAGACCGCCACCGGCCCCTCGCCAAAAAAGGGCTCCGCCTGGCGGGCGGCATGGGCGGTGCCAAGCCGCTCCCGCTGCACCGCCACCTCGTGCGGCGCGGCCAGCCGCTCCAGCGCCGCCATCTCCGGCCCCACCACCACCACGATCCGGTCGAAGAGCGGTTCCGCCGCCCGGATGAGATGCACCAGCATCTCCCGCCCCGCGATTTTATGCGCGGCCTTGGGCAGGGCGGATTTCATCCGCGTGCCCAGGCCGGCGGCGAGGATGACGGCGGTGCTCTGCATGGGTCAGCGGGCCGTATAAAAGGGCGCGGCGCGGGCGATGACGTTGGTTTGCGAGAGAATGCCCTCCAGCCGCGCCACCTGCTCCTGAAAGACCGCCCAGCCGGGGTCCTGCATCATCGCGCCGCGCCGGGCTTCGCGGTCGGCCTGGCTTTCATAGCGCCAGATATGCACGACCCGGTTCAGCGTGCCGTCGATGGTGGTGTAGAAGCCCAGGCAATCGCCGAGATATTTCTGCTGCAATGGCCAGGCGAATTCCTCATAGACCTTGAGCCAGGGCTGCATCTTGCCGGCCTGGAAGGTGTAGGTGCGGATATCCACGATCATGTCCAATGTCCTCAGGCTTGTTTGATGTCGATGAGGCGCTGGCGGATCTTTCTGCCGCGCTTGATCTTGTCCTCGATATACTCGGTGTCGCCCCAGCGCACGGCGCGGGCCATGGCCTGCGCGTCCTCCGAGAAGCGGGAGAACATTTCCAGGAGCGCGTCCTTGTTGTTGAGAAAGACGTCGCGCCACATCACCGGGTCCGAGGCGGCGATGCGCGTGAAATCCCGGAAGCCCGAAGCGGCGAATTGCAGCACCTCCTCGCGGGTCTCATCCGCGAGGTCATCCGCCGTGCCGCAAATGATGAAGGCGATGAGATGGGGCAGGTGCGAGACGATGGCGAGCACGCGGTCGTGATGGGCGGGGTCCATGCGCACGGTGCGCGCCCCCAGCCCCTGCCAGAACGCCTCGATCTTGCGCATCGCCGCCTCATCCGTGCCTTCCGGCGGGGTGAGCAGGCACCAGCGCCCCTCGAAGAGATGCGCCAGCCCCGCATCGGGGCCGGAAAACTCCGTGCCCGCCATGGGGTGCGCGGGCACGAAGGCCACGCCCTCCGGCACGAAGGGGGAGACGTCGCGGATGACGGAGCGCTTGGTCGAGCCGACATCGGAGAGCACGCAACTCGGCGCCAGATGCGGGCCGATGGCTTGCGCCAGGCTGGCGAAGCTGCCGACCGGGGTGCAGAGGATCACGCCATCCGCGCCCTCCACCGCCCGGGCGGGATCGGCGATGTATTCATCGCCCAGCCCCAGCTCCCGCGCCCGCTCGAGATGGGCGGGGTTGGCGTCGCAGACGACGATGCGCCCGGCCAGGCCGGGGCGCTGCCGCAGCGCCAAGGCGATCGAGGCGCCGATATGGCCGATGCCGATCAGCGCCAGCCGGTGGAAAAGCGGCTCAGCCATGACAGAACTCGGCCAGCGCCGTGGCGACCAGGTTGCATTCCTCCGTGGTGCCGATGGTGATGCGCAGGCAATGCGGCAGGCCATAGGATCTGACCTGCCGGACGATGATGCCCCGCTGGCGCAGAAAGGCATCCGCCGCTCCGGCGCGGGCGGGGGTGGTGAAATCCGCGAGCAGGAAATTCGCCTCGGACGGAATGACCCGCAGCCCGGATTGGGTGAGGCGCGCGGCGAGGCGGGCGCGCTCGGCGTGGTTATGGGCGCGGCTCTTTTCCAGCCAGCCCGGCTCGGCCAGCGCGGCGATGCCCGCCGCCGCCGCGAGATGGCTGACATTGAAGGGCGGGCGGACGCGGTTGAGCACATCCGCGATGGCGGCGGGCGCGTAACCCCAGCCGAGGCGCGCCCCGCCCAGGCCGAAGATCTTGGAAAAGGTGCGGGTCATCACCGTGTTGCCGCCCGCCTCCACCAGCCTTGCGCCGGGATCGTAATCCGCCCGCCCGACATATTCCGCATAGGCGGCGTCCAGCACCAGCAGCACCCCGGCGGGCAGCGCCGCGCGCAGCCGCTCCACCTCGCTTTGGGGGAGGAGGGTGCCGGTGGGGTTGTTGGGGTTGGCGATGAAGACCATGCGCGTGCGCGGGGTGACGAGGGCCAGCATGGCGTCCACATCGGTGGTGAGGTTGGTCTCCGGGGCCTTGCGCACGGCGCAGCCCGCCAGCCGCCCCGCGATTTCGTAAATGGAGAAGCCGTGCTCGCTCATGATCAGCTCGGTGCCCGGCCCGCCATAGGATTGGATGAGTAAGGAGAGTATCTCATCCGAGCCATTGCCGCAGACGATGCGCGCCGGGTCCAGCCCGAAGCTGGCGCCGATGGCGTCGCGCAGCCGCCGCGCGCCGCCATCCGGGTAGCGGTGCATGGCGGCGGCGGCCTGGGCGGCGGCCTGGACCGCGCCAGGCGGCGGGCCAAACGCGCCCTCGTTGGAGGAGAGCTTGATGGGGCGGGCGAAGCCGGGCAGCGCCGATTCCCCGCCGACATAGGGCGCGACGGAGAAAACCTCCGGGCGCGCGGCGGGGCCGTCCGCCTCCTCCCCTCTCAGCGCCTTCATCTCAAAGCGTCTCGCTGAGCGGCACGGCATAGCCGCCGACCGCCAGGGGCGGCGCGTCCAGCCCGGCGATGGCGGCGAGGCGCGGATCGTCATCCGCCACCAGCCCCTCCACCTCCACCAGCGCCAGCAGGCGGGAATCCCCCGGCAGGCGCTTTACCCATAACGGCCCCGGCGTGAAACCGGCGGCGGTGGTAAGCTCGATCATGCGGGCGCGGGAGGTTTCGCCGGAGAAGCTGAGCAGAATGAAGCCGCGATCCGCGCCGCTCGCATCCGGGGCGATGGCGGCGACCACATAGGCCTCACCCTGGGGAAGGCCCTCGGCCCGGCGGGTCCAGAAGGGGATGCGGGCGATGATCTGGAGGCGGGCGGGCATGCCGGCCGCCAGCATCGGCCACCAGCCGCCGCTCGTGTCATCTCCCTCGCCCAGCGGGGGGAGAATGGCGAGCTGGGCGCCGCCCTCGCGGGTGAGGTCGGCGAGGGTCTGGGCCGGGTTGTGGTGGCGGCGCACCGGGGTCAAGGGACCGAAATGCTCGCGGGCCAGGGCGAGGCGGGTCTCGCCGCCCTCCCCATCGCACACCGCCATCGTCTGGCCGCCCTCGATGATGAGCGCCGCGCCGAAGATCTCCCGCCAGATGCGGACGATGGACTGGGCGGGCCAGGCGCCGCGATGCCGCGCCAGCAGGCGGCGCAGAATGATGGCCTCGCGTCCCGGGCGGATCTTGGTGCCGGTTTTGCCGCCTTCCGCCGCCACCCGCTCCACCACCTTGGCGCGCTCCATCAGCAGATCATGCAGCTGATCATCGAGCGCATCGAGTTCTGCGCGCAATTCGGCCAGGCGCGTGGCGGGGGGAGCGAGTTCGTTCATTACTCCGCGTAGATACCGCAAGCGCGCCGCCGCCGCCAAGCCGTATCGGCGGCGTTGCGTCCATGCGGGCGAAAGGGATTGCGCCCGGCCCGCCGCCGGGGCTATGCGAACCCGGCATGGACCAGCTCCCCACGGAATTTCCGCATCAGAGCGTGACCTTTCCGGAACCGCTGCCGCTGGATTGCGGGCTGGCGCTGCCCGGCATCACCATCGCCTACCGGACCTATGGCGTTCTCAACGCGGAAAAGAGCAACGCCATTCTCGTCTGCCATGCCCTCACCGGCGACCAGTACGTGGCCGAGCCCAACCCGGAGACCGGGCGGCCCGGCTGGTGGGAACGGGTGGTGGGGCCGGGCGCGGCGGTGGATACGGGCCGCTATTTCGTCATCTGCGCCAATGTGCTGGGCGGCTGCATGGGCTCCACCGGGCCGCGCTCGCCCCATCCGCGGCGGCCGGGCGCGCTCTGGGGGGTGGAGTTTCCGGTCATTACCATTCACGACATGGTGCGCGCCCAGAAGCGGCTGGTCGAGCATCTCGGCATCTCCCGCCTGTTCGCCGTCATCGGCGGCTCCATGGGCGGCATGCAGGCGCTCTCCTGGGCGGTGCAATTTCCGGAGATGCTCTTCGCCGCCGTGCCCATCGCCGCCGCCGCCTATCATTCCGCCCAGAACATCGCCTTTCATGAGATCGGGCGGCAGGCCATCGCCGCCGACCCCCATTTCCGCGGCGGCCATTATTGGGCGCAGGGCGTGCGGCCCGAGCGCGGGCTGGCCGTAGCGCGGATGACCGCGCATATCACCTATGTCTCGGAGGAGGCGCTCACCCGCAAATTCGGCCGCAAGCTGCAAAACGCCGAGGGACTCTCGGCGCTTGGCGAACAATTCGCGGTGGAGAGCTATTTACAATATCAGGGGTCGAGCTTCGTCCAGCGCTTCGACGCCAATTCCTATCTCACCATCACCCGGGCGATGGATCTGTTCGACCTCGCGGGCGAGCATGAGGGCGATCTGGCGGCGGCGTTCAGGGGCGCGCGGGCGCGTTTTCTTCTCGTCTCCTTCTCCTCGGACTGGCTCTTTCCCACCGCGCAGAGCCGCGCCATCGCCCGCGCCCTCAACCACGCGGCGGCGAACGTCTCCTTCGTCGAGGTCCAGTCTGATAAGGGGCATGACGCCTTCCTGCTCGACGAGCCGGATTTCCACGCCACGTTGCACGGGTTTCTCACCGGCTGCGCGGAGCAGGCCCGGCTGGCATGAGCGCTGTCAAGAAAATCCGCGTCGATCTCGCTTTGATCGCGGGCATGGTGAAGCCCGGCGCGCGCGTGCTCGATATTGGCTGCGCCGAGGGGCAGCTGATCGAGCATCTCACCCGCGACAAGCGATGCGACGCGCGCGGCATCGAGATCGACATGCGCGAGGTGCAGCGCGCCATCGCCCACGGCCTGCCGGTGATGCAGGGCGACGCCGATACCGAACTCGTCACCTATCCTGACGACGCGTTCGACTATGTCATCCTTTCCCGCACCTTGCAGGCGGTGGAAAAGCCGCGCGAGGTGCTGCGCCAGATGCTGCGCATCTCCACCCGCGCCATCGTCTCCTTCCCCAATTTCGGCCATTGGAGCCTGCGGCTGCAACTGCTCGCGCGCGGGCGCATGCCGATGACGGCGGGCTGGAACCGGATGTGGTACGAGACGCCGAACATCCACCCCTGCACCATCAGCGATTTTTTCGCCCTCTGCGCCATGGATGGCTATGTGGTCGAGGATTGGCTGGCGGCGGATGAGGAGGGCTTGCGCACGCCCTGGCGGCGCTCCCGCCGGCTTGCCAATCTGTTCGGCGAGCAGGGACTGTTTCTACTGCGCCGGGGGTGATTCTCCCGCCCCAGATTAATGATTTCATAAACGTCTTGCGCGCTGGGCTGCCATTCGCGCCGCATCGCCCGAGCCATCGCAAGGACACTCCCAGGCTAGGCTTTCTCCTCCAGCTCTTCCGGCTGGTCGATTCGTTTCATATTTTCAAGAAGTTTTTGCATGAATCGCAAAGCCTCGGTGATCTCCGCGCCGGACAATCCCTCCAGAACCTCATCGTAATAAAGCTCGATCTTGCGGCGGATTTGGTTGGTCCAAAGATCGCGGCCATGGCTGGTGATTTTGACGATGCGCGAGCGCCTATCCTGCACGGCGGCGCGAATCTGGAGATAACCGGCGGCCTCCATGCGCTTGAGCACGCCGGAAAGATTCTGGCGGCTGACGAGGAGATACCGGGCGAGTTCCGTGACCCCCATGCCGCCCTTCGCGCCGGGGCGTGAGAGCGCGCCCATCACCGCCCATTGCTGGGTTGTCAGCCCTTCCTCCTGGACCGCGCGGGTGCCGGTCTTATGCATCATATTGGTGCATTGATAGAGGCGGAAAAAAAAGCTGTTTGCCACTTTAAACCGGTTCATCGGCGGTATCTCTGGATCCAAGGCCGCAATTCAAAAGGCGCACCGTTTCCGCGGCAATGTTGGAAGGTCACCACAAAAAAGGCGCCGCCGGGGCCGCATCTTCCTTCCAAGAAGGAAAATGAAGAGCCCAGGCGGCGCCACTACGCAGGCTTTAGTTAGAAGCGCGTCGACAAGCGCAGATCAACAGTATCGCCACCCACCTGGGCAGTCGTATAAACGCTATGGGTCCAGACGACCATCGCCTCGATACCGCCAGGGAATTGGTATCCGGCCATGGGTCCTATGGAGTAATTACGCCAGATCGATCCAGCCGGATGCATGCCGTTGAAGGTATCCTTCTGGAGTTGCACGAGCTGGGAGGCGCCGAAACCGAAGGTCCAGCGTTTGACCGTTTTGGCGATTGTATAATCGACCATGACGACATCGCCGGTGCGGTAATGATAGTTTGGCGCGGTGGTGGAGCCGAGCGGCGCGGCAAAGCGGAAATCGGCGCTGAGATTCCAGCCATTGTTTAGCCAGCTCACGCCAATACCCGGCATGAAGGTGGAATAATCATTGGAGCTCGGCGCGCCGCCGTTTTTCAGATTGCCTTTGATCACATCGGCCATCGTGTTCGTGCCGTCATTGATGAAGAACGTCACGCTGGTGCGCACGAAGAAGTGATTCGGCAGCGTCCAGGACAGCATGGCGGGGACCAGGGCGGTGTTGAAGAGGCCCAGATTGCCGGGTCCGCCATATTCATCCTGAAACGGCTGAAAACTATTATAATCAAAAGGCACCGCTATCGCGGCGGCATAATTCGCGCCCAGAATCGTGATGCCGGGAACCCAGAGAACGGTGGGAACCTCGATCAGCGCGTCTATCGAGGAGTTTTGAATTTTATTGCCCCATCCATCATACTGCACAAATTGGGCAAAATAATTGTCCAGCTGGCCATACACGCCGGGTGGCGGCAGCGCGCCGGCGGGCAAGCCTTCCAGAATACCGGGAAGCTCCGGATCCCATAATTCTCCAGCGCGGGCCGTGGGCGTTGAAATCGCAGCGCCCATTGCCGCCAAGGCGAGACCGCCTAGCCAAATCTTCCAATTCATATATATGCTCTCTCCTGTTAACTCTTTTTTTACGCGTATTATCCGAAGCAAAGCGCACAGGAGGGACTCCTGTGCGAAACCGAACCATATTTTTTCTAGAACGCGGTTGTCAACCGTAGATCGAACGCGTCACCACCCACGCCGCCTGTCGTCATCACGCTATGCGCCCATAATGCGGTGACTTCCATACCGCCTTTGAATTGATATCCCACGACCGGGCCGATCGACCAGTTGCGATAAAGCGAGGCTGGAACCGTATTGCCGTTGAACGTATCCTTCTGGATCTGGGTGATCTGCGAGGCGCCGAAGCCAAGGGTCCAAGCCCCCACGGTTTTTTCCACCGTATAATCCCCCAAGAAAATATTGCCCGTGCGGTAATTATAGCCGGGCGCGGTGGTCGAGCCGAGAGGAACGGAGAAACGAAGATCGGCGCTGAGGTCCCAGCCATTATTCAGCCAGCTGATGCCTATATCAGGCAGAAAGGTCGAATAGCCGTTGCCAGTCGGCGCGCCGCCATTTTTCAAATTGCCCTTTACGAGATCGGCCATCGTATTGGTGGCGTCGTTCAAAAAGAAGACGGTGCTGGCGCGGACGAAGAAATGTTGCGGCAGCATCCAGGACAATATCGCGGGAACCAGCGCGGTATTGAACAGGCCTAAATTACCGGGGCCGGGGGTAACGTGCTGAAGGGCCTGGTAGCTGTCATAGACGAAGGGAATCGCGATGGCAGCCGCGTAATTCGCACCCAGAACCGTGATGCCGGGCACCCATAAGATGGTGGGTATCTCGACCAGGGCATCGATCGCCGCATCCGGGAGCTTGTTGCCGTGGCCGGAATAATCCACGAATTGGGCGAAGTAGTTATCGAGCTGGCCATACACGCCCGGCGGGGGCAACGCGCCAGCCGGCAGGCCAACCTGGATGCTCGGCAGTTCAGGCACCCAAAGCTCCGCGGCCTGGGCGGCTGGAACAGAAACAAGAGCGCTGGCGGCGATCGCGGCCAAGCCCCAGACGGTCGGCTTCACATTCTTGAGCATTTTTTCTCCCATTTTTTGTTCCGGATCGAACATATATTGAACGATCCTACTAGCTTTTTGGATGAGTTTAGTATTTTGAACGAAACCAAAGCCTTCCTGCTGGCGTGTTGCCGCAATTGGCTCCTTATGTTTTGCGCTAGCTGGGGCTGTGGATCAGCGCCGGATTTTAGCTACCCTGTTTAAAATTGCCTCTTTCACGTTCCACCCTTTTATTTTGGACTGGCTGTTTTTATTCAGACGAAACATCCATGTCAAGATATTTCCTAATCGCCGGGAGGGCGCGCCGCTGAGCGCTTGCGCCCCGCCAGGGGAGGGGCTATCCCACCCGACAATATATTTACAGGACCGGGAACGGGCGGAGGAGGAAACAATGCAATTCGAGGACGTTATTTACGAGGTTCGGAATGGCGTGGCGTGGATCATCATCAACCGCCCCGACAAGATGAACGCGTTTCGCGGGCGGACCTGCGAGGATCTGATCCAGGCGCTCAACAAGGCGGCATATGATAAATCCGTCGGCGCGATCGTGCTGGCCGGCGCTGGCGACAAGGCCTTCTGCACCGGCGGGGATCAATCCGCCCATGATGGCAATTATGACGGGCGGGGGATCGTCGGCCTGCCGGTGGAGGAGCTGCACGCCGCCATCCGCGACGCGCCGAAGCCGGTCATCGCCCGGGTGCAGGGCTATGCGATCGGCGGCGGCAACGTGCTGGCGACGATCTGCGACCTGACGATCTGCTCGGAGAAGGCGATTTTCGGCCAGGTGGGGCCCAAGATGGGCTCGGTCGATCCGGGCTATGGCACCGCCTTTCTCGCCCGCGTGGTGGGAGAGAAAAAGGCGCGGGAGATCTGGTATATGTGCCGGCGCTATTCCGGCAAGGAGGCCGAGGCCATGGGCCTCGCCAATCTCTGCGTGCCGCATGAGCAGCTCGACGCCGAGGTGCAGAAATGGGGTGAGGAACTCTGCGAGCGCTCGCCCACCGCGCTCGCCATCGCCAAGCGCAGCTTCAACATGGACACGGCCCATCAGGGCGGAATCGCCGGCATGGGCCTGCTGGCGCTGAAATTATATTATGATACCGAGGAATCGCGCGAGGGTGTCACCGCGCTGAAGGAGAAGCGCAAGCCGGAATTCCGCAAATACGCGAAATAGCTGACCCGCATCGGGCCAGCCGCCGGGCGGGGCGGAGCCGTGTTGGAGTGAAATGAGCAATATGGACATTCGGGATTACAACGTCGCCATTCCCCAGGGAACGCTCTTTGCCCGGTCCTGGCGGCCGGAGGAGGCAAAGGCGGGGTCCAGGGTCCCGATTCTTCTTCTCCACGATTCGCTCGGCTCGGTCGAATTATGGCGGGAATTTCCCGAGCAATTGGCGCGCGGAACAGGCCGGCGCGTGCTCGCCTATGACCGGCTGGGATTTGGCCGCTCCACCCCTTATCCCGGCACGATCCCGTTCAGCTTCATTGGCGACGAGGCGGAGATCAACCTTCCCCTTCTGCAAGAGCAGATGGGCTTTGGCCGCTTCATCCCTTTCGGCCACAGCGTTGGCGGCGGCATGGCGATCATGATGGCCGCCCGCTATAAGGAGGATTGCGCGGCGCTGATCACCGAGGCGGCCCAGTCCTTTACTGATAAGGAAATTTTCGGCGGCCTCCACCGGGCGCGCGAATTGTTTCGCGATCCCGAGCAATTCGCCCGGCTCAAGCGCTATCATGGTGAGAAGGCGGGTTGGGTGCTGAGTTCATGGATCGATACCTGGCTTTCGCCCCCCTTCGAGAATTGGACCCTGGCCGGGGAGTTGGCGAAGATCGAAATCCCGGTCCTCGCCCTGCATGGCGATCATGACGAGTACGGCGCCACCGAGCATGCGCGCCGTATCTCCACCGGCACGGCCGGCCCGGCCCGGATGGTCATCATCGAGGATTGCGGCCATGTCCCGCACCGGGAGCGGACGGAGGCGGTGCTGGAAACGGTCAAGGCGTTTCTCGCGGATGTGCCGTGAGAGGCGGCCCGGCCGCGATGAGCCTCGCGGAGAATGCCCATGAATGAGACCGCGCTCGATATGGCGGCATTGCGGCAATGGATCGGCCGCACGGAGGCCGTGACCGACCTCGTCACCCCGCGCCTGGCGCGGGAGGCGCACGCCACGCTCGACCATGAGGGCGCGCCCCCCGCCCCGGGCGAGCCGGCACCGCTGGCCATCCATTGGTGCCTCGCCCCGCCGGCGGCGCCCAGCGCGGCGCTGGGGGAAGACGGCCACCCGCGCCGGGGCGGGTTTCTGCCGCCGGTGCCGCTGCCCCGGCGCATGTGGGCGGGCAGCGCGCTGCGGTTCATGGACCGGCTGCGCGTGGGCAACGAGGTGGAGCGCCGCTCGCGCATCGCCGACGTCACCGCCAAGGAGGGGCGCAGCGGCCTGCTCTGTTTCGTTACCGTCGAGCATGAAATCCATACCCCGCGCGGGCTCGCCATCACCGAGCGGCAGGATATCGTCTACCGCCCCGCGCCGCCGCCCGGCCCGCCCCCCGCCGCCCGGCCGGTGCCCCTGCCGCCGGTCGCGCCGGGCGTCATCGCCCATCGGGAGCGGCAGGCCACGCCGCCGCTATTGTTCCGCTATTCGGCGCTCACCTTCAACGGCCATCGCATCCATTACGACTGGCCTTATGTTACCGGGGTGGAGGGCTATCCGGGGCTCATCGTGCATGGCCCGCTGCAAGCCACGCTACTGCTGGAATTCGCCGCCGCCTGCCGCGGCGCGCCGCCGCGCGCCTTCAGCTTTCGCGGCCTCAACCCGCTTTTCGACTTCATGCCCTTCCGGCTCTGCGCCGAGGACGCGGCGGAGGGGCTGGCGCTGCGGGTGGAAACCGGCGCCGCGCGCACGATGGAGGCCACGGCCCAATGGTGAGGAAGGAGACTGAGATGATGGATGAAGTGACGGAGCAGCTCGCCCATTTCGTGGCCGGGCTGGACAAGGCGGCCATCCCCGCCGAGGTGCGGGCCCGCGCCTGCCGCCTGATGCTGGATTGCATCGCCAATATCATCCGCGCCCGGCACGATTCGGAGAGCACCCCCGCCATGCTGGCGATGGTGCGGGCCGCCGGGCTGGATCATGGCCATGCCGCCTTGTTCGGCGACAGCGCCCATTACGCTCCGGCGGGGGCGGTGCTGCTGGGCGGCATGCTCGCCCATTCCCTGGATTTCGACGACACCCACGCCGCGGCCATCGTCCATGCCGCGGCGCCCATCGTGCCGGCCGCTCTCGGCGCGGCGGGGCTGGTCGGCGCCTCCGGCGCGGAGACGCTGGTGGGCATCATCGCCGGGTACGAGGCCTGCCTGCGCATCGCCCTCGCCCTGCCGCCCGGCGCGCATTATGAGCGCGGTTTTCACCCCTCCGCCACTTGCGGCGCCTTCGGCGCGGCGGCGGCGGCGGCGCGGGTGCTCGGCCTCGATGCGGAGGCCACCGCCTCCACCTTCGGCATCGTGCTGAGCCAAGCCTCGGGCAGCCTCCAATTCCTCGCCAATGGCGCCTGGACCAAGCGCTTCCAGGTGGGTTGGGCGAGCATGGCGGGGTTCATCGCCGCCACGCTGGGGCGGGAAGGCTTCAAGGGCGCCGCCGCGCCGCTGGAAGGGCGGCTCGGCTTTCTCCGCGCCTATGCCCCGGCGCCGGACCCGCAGCGCGTGGTGCAGGGGCTGGGCGAGGTCTGGGAGCTGATGCTCACCGGCGTGAAACCCTACCCCTCCTGCCGCTGGGGCCATGCCGGCATCGACGCCGCGCTCAGCCTGCGCGCCGAATATGGCTGGAAGCCGGAGGAGATCGAATCCGTCACCCTCGGCCTCTGCCGCGCGGGGATGCTGCTGATCGGCGAGCCGGAGGAGAAGAAGCGCAACCCCGCCAACATCGTCGACGCCCAGTTCAGCGCGCCCTTCGTCATCGCCACCGCCCTCGCCACCGGCGCGATGGATTGGGACAGCTATCAGGGCCTGGCGGACCCTCAGATCCGCGCGCTCATGCAGCGGGTCCGCTGCGAGAACGACCCGGAGATCGAGGCGGAATTCCCCACCAATATGGCGGGCAAGCTCACCGTGGTGGCGAGGGGCCAGACCTATGTGAAAAAGCTGCTCGTCCCCAAGGGCGGGCCGGGCAATTTCCTCACCGATGAGGAGCTGCGCGCCAAATTCGACAGCCTGGCCGCCGCCGTCATCGGCCCGGAACGGGCGGAGAAACTCGCCGCCATGACCCTTGGCTTCGAGCGGCTGAACCAGGCGGCGGAAATCTTCGCCGCCGCGCGGCCCCTCGCCGCCACCAAGGAAAGCTTGCGCGGCTGAGGCGGCGGCCGCTCCATCTTCACTCATAAGGAGAACAGCATATGTCAAAGCCAATGTTGGAAGGGAAGGTTGCCGTTGTCACTGGCGCGGGTGGCGGCATCGGCCGGGCGATCTCCTTGGCGATGGCCAAGGCGGGGGCCGCCGTGCTCGTCGCCGATATCGGCGCCTCGGTAACCGGCGAGGGCAAATCCGCCACCCCGGCGGAGGAAACCAAGCAGATGATCGAAAAACTCGGGGGCCGCGCCGCCGTTTGCGCCGAGAGCGTGAGCGAGTGGAGCTCCGCCCAGAAGATCGTTCAGGCGGCGCTGGATTCCTTCGGGCGCATCGATGTCGTCGTCAATAACGCGGGCATCCTGCGCGACGTCATCTTTCATAAAATGTCTCCGGAGGATTGGCTCGCGGTCATCGGCGTCCACCTCAACGGCAGCTTCTTCGTCAGCCGCGCCGCCGCCGAGCATTTCCGCCGCCAGGAATCCGGCGCCTATGTGCACATGACCAGCACCTCCGGGCTGATCGGCAATTTTGGCCAGGCGAATTATTCCGCCGCCAAGCTCGGCATCGTCGCCCTCTCGAAATCCATCGCGCTCGACATGAAGCGCTATAACGTGCGCTCTAACTGCATCGCCCCCTTCGCCTGGAGCCGGATGACCGATTCCATCCCCACCAACACGCCGGAGCAGCAGGCGCGGGTGAAAAAGATCCAGCAGATGACGCCGGATAAAAACGCGCCGATGGCGGTGTTCCTCGCCTCCGACGCGGCCAAGGACGTCACCGGCCAGGTCTTTGGCACCCGCCTCAACGAGATTTTCCTGATGGGAACGATCCGCCCGGTGCGCTCCATTCACCGCGGCGAGGGCTGGACGCCGGAACTCATCGCCGAGCATGCCCTTCCGGCCTTGCGCCCGGCCATGGCGCCGCTCGAGCGCAGCGGGGAGGTGTTCTCCTGGGATCCGGTTTAGGCATTTATCCGGACGAGCAGCCGGTCAACCCGCCTTTACCCAGCCCGTCTCCGCCTGCTTCCAGTAGGTGAGGGCATGTCCGGCGGCCTTGGCCTCGCGCCAGCGCTGCCGGGCGGCGGCCACCGCCGCCTCGTCATTGCCGTCGAAGAGGTCGAACACGCGGGCGAACCCCTCCGGGGCCATCGCCGCGCCGGCGGCGCGGAAGAGAAACCGCGCCCCGGCGGGATTTTCCGCGCCGATGGTCAAATAGATCGGCTGCCATTCCGGGTGCGGCGTGCGGGCGGTGCCGTGCGGCAGCCAGTCGGGGCTGGGACAGGTCCAAAGCGCCTCGTCCAGCCAGGCCAGCAGCGCCGCGTCCGGGCAGACGACCAGCGCCTTCTCGCCCGCCGCCAGCGTGCGGCCCAGCAAGGCGGGCAGCGCCTTGTCCAGCCCCGTGCGGGTGAGGTGGTAGAAGCCGATCTCGCTCATGCCAGGCCGAGCGCGCGCGCCACCTCCGCCGCCACGGCGTGAAACCCCGCCGCCACCGGCCCTGATTCCGGCAGGGCGGCCACCGGGCGGCCCGCATCGCCCGCCGCCCGCACCGCCATATCCAGGGGAATTTCGCCCAGAAATGGCACGCCCAGCTTCTCCGCCTCGGCCCGCGCCCCGCCATGGCCGAAAATCTCGGCGCGGTGGCCGCAGGCCGGGCAGCAGAACCAGGACATGTTCTCGATCAGCCCGACCAGCCTCACCCCCGCCTGCCCGAACATCTGGATGGCCCGCCGCGCATCCGCCAGCGCCAGATCCTGGGGCGTCGAGACGATCACCGCCCCGGCGGGCCTGGCCTTCTGCACCAGGGTCAGCTGCGCGTCGCCGGTGCCGGGGGGCAGATCCACCACCATGATGTCGAGCTCCCCCCACTCCACCTGGCCCAGCATCTGGGTGAGCGCGCCCATCACCATCGGCCCGCGCCAGATCAGCGCCCTGCTCTCGGGCACCAGATAGCCCATCGACATGGATTTCACGCCAAAGGCGTCGAGCGTCTGGATACGGTTGCCGGTGATGACGGGCCGCTCCGCGATGCCGAGCATGGTCGGCAAGGAGGGTCCGTAAATATCGGCGTCCAGCAGGCCGGTCTTCAACCCCAGCCCGGCCAGCGCCACCGCCAGATTGACCGAGACGGTGGACTTGCCCACCCCGCCCTTGCCGGAGGCCACGGCCAGCACATGCTTCACCCCTGGCAGCAGCGGCGCCTCCGCCGCGGCGGGCGCGGCCTGGGCCGGGGCGGTGAGCACCACCGTGGCGGCGGTCACGCCGGGGAGGGTTCTCAGCCGGGCCTCGATCTCCCGGCGCAGCGGCTCCAGCCCGGCGGCTTCCTCGCGGCTGGCGCGCAGGCTCACCTGCGCCAGCCCGTCCCGGGCGTGCACGCCTTCCACCCTGTCTCCCAGATTGAACGCGGCGAGGGCGGCGCGGATATCAGCTTCGGTCATGGTTGGAGACATAGGCCAAGCCCACCCCCTTGCGAAGAGCGCGCCGCCCCGCCACTCTCGCCATATGAGGATTATAAGACGTCCACTCCCCTTGCTGTTTCTGCTCGCCGCCTCCGCCGCCCGCGCCGCGGATCTGCCGCCCCCGCTCGCGGATCTCGCCGCCAGGGTCAATCCCGCCGTGGTCAGCATCGCCTCCATGGCGCCGGTCAACGCCAATTCATCCCAGGATGACGGCAATGACGATAGCGGAGGGGGTGACGGCGGCGGCGATCAGGGCAATGCCAGCCAGCCCGCCAGCGACGGGGCGGACAACACCTCCGGCTCGGTGGTGCCGCCCCCCAAGACCATCGAATCGCTCGGCACCGGCTTCGTCTTTGACTCCGCCGGCTATATCCTCACCAATAATCACGTGGTGGCGGGGGCCAGCAACATCACCGTCACCTTCGCGGATGGCTCGGTCTTTCCCGCCATTCTCGCCGGGCATGATGACGATGCTGATCTGGCGGTGCTGAAGATCAATGCGGGCCATCCCGTCCCCGCCGTGAGCTTCGGGGATTCCTCCAAGCTGCGTGTGGCGGATTGGGTGCTGGCCATCGGCAACCCGTTCGGCATGCCGGGCTCGAACACGGCGGGCATCGTCAGCGCCCTGCACCGCCAGATCGGCGACACCAAATTCGACGATTTCATCCAGACCGACGCGGCGATCAACAAAGGCAATTCCGGCGGTCCGCTGTTCAATCTGCAAGGCCAGGTCATCGGCGTGAACGCCGCCATCTATTCCCCCTCGGGCGCGTCCGATGGCATCGGCTTCGCCATACCCTCCTCCATGGCCGCGCCGGTGGCGGAGGCGCTCGCCCATTCCGGCAAGATGAGCCGGGGCTGGCTCGGCGTCGCCACGGAGGAGGTGACCCCCGCCATCCAAACCGTGCTGAAGCTCCGCGGCACGGATGGCGCCCTGGTCGGCGCCGTCGCGCCCGATTCGCCCGCCGCGGGCAGGCTGCGCCCCGGTGATGTCATCACCGCGCTGGGTGGCGTGCCGGTGGAGGACCCCCGCGCGCTTTATATCGGCACCGCCGAATATCAGACCGGCCAGACCGTCTCCCTCAGCTATATGCGCGATGGCGCGGCCCGGCAGGCGAACCTCACCATCACCGCGCCGCCGCCGCCGCTCAACGAGACCATCGCTCCCGGCGGCAATATGGACACCACCGTGTCGCTGCCCGCCTACGGGCTGAAACTGGCGGCCAAGCCGGGAGCGAACGGCGCGCTCATCGTCGCGGCCAGCGGCCCGGCGGCCAAGGCGGGGCTGGCGGCGGGAGAGGTGATCGAGCAGGTCAACGGCGTCAGCGTCGCCAACGCCGCCGATGTCGGCCGCCAGATCAAAACCCTCCAGGGCGCTCCCCCGGTCTTTCTCGTCTCCGGCCCGGCGGGCGGCGGCAATGCCGGTCCGCGCTGGGTGGCGGTGCCGGGGCAATGAGGCGTCTCAGCCCTGGCGGTGGAACCGCTTGATCCCGGTTTCGGTGGCGACCGCGTCCAGAGGCATATCGGTGGGTTCGGCGGGCAGTTCCGCCACCTCTTGCGCCGCATAGGCGCAGCCGATTGCCAAGGCGCGGGGCAGTGCGGCCAGGCTGCGGTCGTAATAGCCGCCGCCATAGCCGAGCCGGTGGCCCCGCGCGTCGAAGGCGAGCAGCGGCACCAGCAGCACCTCCGGGGTCAGCGCCTCGCCTTCCGGGTGGCGGGTGCCGTAGCGGCCCGGGCGCAGCGGCGCGCCCGGCGTCCAGGCATGAAAAGTCAACGGCGCGCCGGGCGGCGGGGTTTCCGGCAAAGCGAGGCGGTGGCCGCGCGCGCGCAGCGCCTCCAGCAGCGGCAGAATGTCGATCTCGCCGCGCATGGGCAGAAACCCAGCCACCACCGCGCCCGCCGGAATGAGGCCGCTCGCCAGAACGTGCCGGGCCAGGTCGCGCCCCCGCGCCGCGTCCAGCCCGGCGCGCAGGGCGCGCATCCGCCCGCGCAGCGCCGTCTTGGCCGCCGCCGGGTCCGCCGCGCTCATGGCGCCGTCAGGCGGAATTCGATGCGCCGGTTCTGGGCGTAATCCGCTGGGGTGTTGCCGGGCGCGATGGGGTTGTTCGAGCCCATGCCCGCCACCACCAGCCGCTCCGGCGGCACCCCGTCGGCGATCAGCAGGTCAAGCACCGCCAGGGCCCGGGCGGTGGAGAGGTCGAAATTGGATTTATACGGCCCGCCCTTGATCGGCTGCGAATCCGCGTAACCATCCACGGACAGCACCCAGTTGACATTGGGCGGAATTTTCCGGGCGATCTCCTTCACCGCCTTCGCCACCTGGGCGATCTCCGCCTTGCCCGCCGGGGTGATGCTCGCCTGGTCCACCGGAAAGAGCACGTCGCTCTCGAAGACGAAGCGGTCCCCCACCACCCGGATGTTTTTCTCGCCTTGCAGAGCCTGGCTCAGCGTGCGGAAGAACACGCTCTGATATTGCTGCAACTCGGAAACCTTGCGGGCCAGCGCCTCGTTGAGTTTCTGGCCGAGATCGGCGATCTGCACCTTGTCCTTGGCGTCGGCGCTCTGCGCGGCGTCGAGCGCCACCTGCAAGGCGGCGAGCTGGGCGCGCAGCGCCGCCAGCTGCTGGTTGAGCAGGGCGATCTGCGCCGCGTCCTCCTGGTTCTGCTTCTGCGCCGCGCTTAGTTTTTCCTCCAGCGCCGCGCCGCCGCCCACCGCCTGCATCTGCGCCTGCAAGGCGGCGATGCGGCCATTGGCGGAGGCCGCCTGGGCCTGGGCGTCGGAAAGCTGGGCCTGTAGGGATTTCTGCGCGTTTTGCAGGCTGGTGATGGTGGCGTTGCCGCTTGCCACCTGCTGGGTGAGCGCGGCGTTGGCGGCCTGGGCGGCGGCGAGCTGCGCGTTGAGCGCGCTCAGCTCCTCGCTCAGGGTCGCGGTTTTGGAGGTCTCCATCGACAGGCTCTCGGTCAGTTCGGCGATCTGCGCCTTCAGCCGGCTGATCGTGTTGTCCGAGCCCTGCAGAGCGGAGGAGAGAAACGCCTCCGCCAGCACGAAGACCAGCAGCACGAAGATGGTGACCATGAGCAAGGTGGAGAGCGCATCCACATAGCCGGGCCAGGCCTCCAGCCCGTTATTGCCCCCGCCGCGCCGGCGCGGGCTCATGGGCGCGGCTCGCCGAGCCGGGCGGTGATCGCCCGGGTGAGGATTTTAAGGTCGCCGCGCAACTCGGCGAGCGCCTGGGCGCGGTTCTGCTCGGATTCGGTGAGGAAGCGGTTGAGCAGAAGCTCGATATTGCGCAGATGCGCGCGGGAGATTTCATCGCCCCCGGCCCGCGCCTCCGCCAAGCGCTCCAGAACCGGCGCCAGGCTTTGCTGGATCGTGGCGATCTTGTCCATCGATTGCTGTTGCAGGCGCAGCGTGTCGCCCAGATCCGCCATGCGCTCGGCCAGGGCGCGCAGGGCGTTATGGCTCTGGGTGCGGTTCTCCTCGCCGCGCGCCAGCGCCCGCTGCAATTGCTCCATATTCTCCGCGGTCTGCTCCAGCAGGGCCTGGACATAGGCGGGCAGCCCCGCCTCGCCATCCCCGGCCAGCGCGCCGGTGCCCAGCCGGGTGAGGGAGGCCAGCCATTCCTCCAGCTCGTTGAAGAACCGGTTCATCGCCTGCCCGGCGGTGAGGTCGAGAAAGCCGAGGATCAGCGCGCCGGAGAGGCCGAACATCGAGGAGGAGAACGCCGTGCCCATGCCCGCCAGGGGCTTGGCGAGCCCGGCCTTGAGCTGGGCGAACATCGCGTTGACATCGCCGCCGCTGGCGAGGCTCATGCCATTGATGACCTCCGCGACGGAGGAGACGGTATGCAGCAGCCCCCAGAAGGTGCCGAGCAGGCCGAGAAAGATCATCACGCCGGTGGTGTAGCGGGAAAGCTCGCGGGATTCGTCGAGCCGCGTCGCCACGCCGTCGAGGATGGTGCGCATGGCCTGGCCGGAGAGGGTGATGCGCCGCTCGCCATCGGCGCGGCCGTGCAGCATGCGCGCCATGGGGCCGAGCAGGGCGGGGGCCGGGGCCTCCACCAGCCTCTGGCGGTTGCGGCGGAACGTCTCCACCCAGGCGGCCTCCGGGTAGAGGCGCTGCACCTGGCGGAAATTCCACACCACGCCGAAGATCTCGACGACGAAGATCACCGAGTTGATCACCGGGTTGGCCATGTAGAAGCGCGCCAGGGTGGGGGCGAGCAGGATGGCGCCGCCATAGACCACCACGCAGAACAGGATCATGCGGATGAGGTAGAGGGTGGGGCGGGTCATGGCTTCGCCTCCGTTCCGATCAAGGCCGTGTTGTTATCGGCGCCCGGCTTGGGTCCGGCGGCGCGGGGCAGGATATATTGCGGCTTCACCCCGCAGGCGGTCAGCGCGTCGCGGATGGCGAAGGCCCGCGCCATGGCGAGGCGCATGGCGGCGGAGGGGTCGCCGGGATCGGCGGGGGCGCGGGTGATGACGAAGAGTTCCCTCTGGGTGGCGCAAAAGGGTTTGAGCGCCGCGCCGGCGCCGGCGGGCAGGTCGGCGCTGCCCGGCGCGAACGCAATCCGCGCAGGCGGCGGCGGCC
>NZ_DAIEIF010000032.1 GCF_027352905.1 Acidocella sp. | reverse complement strand
GGGCTTGATGCGCCGGCCGGGGCGTGGCCGGGGCGGGCGGCGGCGGCGCGGCGGGAGGGGCGGGCGGCAGCCCGCGCAATTGCTGCAAGGCGGCCGGATTCACCGTGACCTGGGCGTGGCCGCAGGCGGGGATGAATGCCAAAAGGCCGCAGAGCCGGAAAAATCGTTTCACGCCCGGCAGGTTAGCCTCAACCAGCCCTGGCCGCCAGACCGTCCCGCACCAGCTCCAGGAGGCGGGGATGGAGGTGCGGGTTGGCCGCGACCACCGTCTCGTCGAGAACATCCTGGCCCGCGCCATTGGTGGCGTAGCCGCCCGCCTCGCGGACGATCAGCATTCCCGCCGCGATATCCCAGGGCTTGATCCCCATCTCCCAATAACCGTCATAACGCCCGGCCGCGACCCAGGCGAGGTCGAGCGCGGCGGAGCCGAAGCGCCGCACCCCGGCGGCGGCGGGCATCAGCGCCCCCAGCGTGCGGGCGAAGGCCAGGCGGTGGCTGGCGGAGGTGGCGGCGAAGGGAATGCCGGTGGCGAACAGCGCGTCGCGCGGCTCGCGCCGGCCGGAGACGCGCAGCCGCCGGTCGTTGAGATAGGCGCCCACGCCCTTCTCGGCCCAGAACATCTCGCCATTCACCGGGGAGAAGATCACCGCCGCGCTGATCTCGCCGCCACCCTCCGGCAGCCGTTTCTCCAGCGCGATGGAGATGGCCCAATGGGGGATGCCGTGGAGGAAATTGGTGGTGCCGTCGAGCGGGTCGACGATCCAGCGCCAGGCCCATTTATCGGAGCCGGAGGCGCCGCTCTCCTCCATCAGAAAGCCATAGCCGGGGCGCGCCCGTTCCAGCTCCTCGCGCAGCGTCGCCTCGGCGCGCAGATCCGCCTGGGTGACGAAATCCCCCGGCCCCTTCACCGAGACCTGGAGATTCTCGACCTCCATGAAATCGCGCAGCAGGCGCTTGGCCGCCTTGTTGGCGGCGTTGTGCATCACCGTCATATGCGCCGAGAGGCGTGGCATCATGGCGTGGATATCCCTAAGATCAAAAAGGGCGCTTCAGCCCTTGGCGCGTTCCACGTAGGAGCCGTCTTCCGTGCGCACGACGATACGCTCTCCCGCCTCGATGAAAGGCGGGACCAGCGTCTTCACGCCGTTGGAGAGCTTGGCGGGCTTATAGGAGGAGGAGGCGGTCTGCCCCTTCACCACCGGGTCGGCCTCGACCACCTCCAGCGTCGCCTGCGGCGGCAGGGTGATGCCCACCGGGTCGCCCTCCACCAGCGCCACGCTGACCGGCATGTTGTCCTGCAAAAAGGGGGCGGCGTCGCCGAGCAGGGCGGCGGGCACCATGAACTGCTCGAAGGTCTCGGGATCCATCAGCACCAGATTATCGCCATCCGTATAGGAATAGACGTAATCGCGGTCCTCGGTGGTCAGCCGCTCGACCGTATCGGCGGTGCGCCAGCGCTCATTGGTCTTATTGCCTGTTTTCAGGTTGCGCATCTCCACCTGGATGAAGGCGCCGCCCTTGCCGGGAGTGATGATCTGCTGCTTCAGCACGGTCCAGCGCGCACCGTCGTGCTCGATAACCTGGCCGGCGCGGATGAGATTAGCCTGCTGCTTCATGTGACTGCCTTGCGGATTGAATTCTGAATGATCGTGAGGCCGGGGCTTACGCCCGCCGCGCGGCGGAGGCAAGCCATTCCGGCGGTGGGGGACGGGCGGGATTAACGGGAGATTCAGGTTTTTAGCCTTACCCTCGGGGGCACAATTTTCAGTCGAAAGGTGCCGCAAAACGGGGCACGACTAAAAAGGAAGGCCCCGATGGCGCTCATCACCCCTCTCCCTCCCCTTCCATCCCCCAGGGCTGGCCGCGCGCCGCTCCTGGCCCTGCCCGCGGCGCTGTGCATCGCCAGCCCCGCCTGGGCGCAAACCACCATCACTCAGGACCAGGGGGGCGAGGTCAATCTCGACGCGCTGGGCGGGGCCGAGATCGGCGCGGGCGTCAGCATCACCGCCAGCGGCGGCGCGGCCATCAGCGCCAGCCTGCCCGCCCAGCTCGTCAATCACGGCCTGGTGGCGGATACGGAGGGGGTGGGCGTGCGCCTGGGCGGGGGCGGCGGCCTCATCAATACCGGCGGCGTTTACGGGGCGAACGCGGTGGATCTGGCGGCGGCGGGCAGCGTGACCAATAGCGGCGTGATCCATGCGGGCCACTATGGCGTGCGGGTCAATGGCGGCGCCGGCACCGTCAGCAATAGCGGTCAGATCGGCGCGGGGTATGACGGCGTCAGCCTCAACCAGGGCGGCTCCGTCACCAATACCGGCTTGATCTTTGGCGGCCATATCGGCGTCTATACCGGCAATGGCCTTGGAGTGGTGCAGAATAGCGGCACGATCTCGGCCCAAAGCGGGGATGCGGTCTCCCTCTATTCCGGCGGCGCCTTCACCAACACCGCCACGGGCATGCTGGCGGGGGGGTATTCCGGCGTCTATGCCGGGGGCAGCGGTTCCAGCATCACCAATGCGGGGCAGATCGGCGGGCGGCTCTTCGGCGTCTATCTCATGGGCGATGCCACCGTCACCAATAGCGGCGTCATCGCGGGCGGCACGGATGGCGTCATCGACATCAATCCCGGCGGCGTCCTCGCCAATACCGGCCTCATCCATGGCGGCCAGACAGGGGTGCAATTCGCTGAAGGCGGCACGCTCGACAATGCGGGGCGCATTTCCGGCGGGGTGAGCGGCGTGGCGCTCGGCAAGGCGGGCACCCTCACCAACGAGGCGGGCGGCGTGATCAGCGGCGGCGCGGCGGGCGTGGCCGCCGGCGCGGGCAGCGTCATCGTCAATGCCGGCTCCATCGCCGGGGCGACCGGCATTCTCGCCACCGGCCCGGTCAGCATCGAGAATGAGGGCGTCATCGCCGCGCCGGGGGGCGCGGCCATCAGCCTCCAAGGCGGCGCCAGCCAGATCATGCTGGGCACCGGCACCCAAATCGAGGGCATCATCGCCGGCAATGGCACGGCCAGCGCCATCACCCTCGCCGGGCAGGGCAGCCTCGCCACCAGCATCACCGGCCTCGCGGCGGGGCGGCTCACCGTGCAGCCCGGCGCGGCCTGGACGGCGAGCGGCAACTGGACGGTTGGCCAGGTCGTCAATGCGGGCACGCTCCAGGCCGGGCTGGCGGGCACGCCGCTGAGCATCGCCGGCGATTTCACCCAGACGCAGAGCGGCACGCTGCGGGTGCTGGTGACCCCGGCGGGGATGAACCAGCTCAACGTCACCGGCACCGCGCATCTTGGCGGCACGCTCGCCTATGTGCTCGCGCCCGGCACCTACGCGCCGGGGACCTACACCTTTCTCACCGCGGGGGCGGTCTCCGGGGCTTTCGCCCAGGTGCGGGCGACCGATGCCGCCAGCCTCACCCGCGATGGCAATCCCGGTACCGGCCCGGCGGGTGGCCCCAGCGTGGGCGCGGCGCTGGCCCCGCCGGCTCCGGCCCCGGCCAACGAGACCAATGAGGAGGCGGCCAGCCTGGCGGCCCCGGCGAGCGCGGACCCGGTGGGCAGCGCCGCGCCCGCTCCCGCCGCCAGCGCCGCCCTCACTCTCGCCCAGCCTATGGTGGTGGCGCCCGGAGATGACCGCCTCTTCGCCAATGCGGCGCAGAGCATGGCGCTGAGCGGCACGGAGCTGGGGCAAACCCTGCTTGCCCATGCCGGGCAGGCGGAAGGGCAGGGTTGCGCAGCCGGTCTCGCCCCGCAGGGCAATCAGACCGGGAACGCCGCCGCCGCGCTCGCCAGCGGTTTATGCCGTATGGGCGGCTGGCTCGCGGCCTCCGGCGGCGATCTCTCCACCGATGGCGCTTACGATTCGCGCGGCGGCGGGTTTCTCGCCGGGCTGGATCACCCGGCGGGTCCGGGGCGGCTCGGCGCCGTCATCGGCTATGATTCCTTCTTCTTCAAGGACGAGGCGGGGGGCAAGGCCTCGGTGCAGACCGTCCGCCTCGGGCTTTATGGCGGCCTGCCCCTGGGCCAGGCGCTTCTCAGCGCGGCGGTGACGGATGGCATTGCCGATACGCGGACGACGCGCGCCACCGGCCTTGGCGGGGCGGCCGCCACCGGCCATGGCAATATACTGGCCTCCACTCTGCAAGCCGCGCGTCCCTTGGCCTGGGGAGAGGGCGGGCGGCTCCTCCCCGCGCTGGGGCTGAATATCACCCGGGTTTGGCTGGGCGCGTTGACGGAGGCGGCCCCCGCCGCCCTGGCGGTGCGCACCCGCGCCAATAGCGGCGTCTATGTCGCCCCCTTCCTGCGGATGAGCGCGACGCGTGCGTTTCTCACCGCGCGCGGGCTGGAAATCGCGCCGGTCGCCTCGCTGGGCCTGACCGTGAACGCCACCAACCCCGGCGCCCGCGTCGCGATGACGGCCGAGGACGGCACGATCTTCGCGCCCGAGCCTTTACATCTGTCTCCGGTCAGCGCCCAGCTGGGCATCGGCTTAGGGATGGGCAAGGGTTTCTGGCGGCTGACCCTGCGCTACGATGCGACCGTCGCGGCCAGCTGGCATGCCCAAACCCTCCAAGGCGGGCTGCTCGTGCGGTTTTGAAATTCCCGCACGGCTCGCCCGCCGGTCTCGTCAGCCGCGCTTGTCGAGCGGCACGTAGTCGCGCGGCGGCGCCCCGACATAGATCTGGCGGGGCCGGCCGATGCGGTAGGTGGGGTCCTCGATCATTTCCTTCCATTGGCTGATCCAGCCGACGGTGCGGGCGAGAGCGAAGATCGGCGTGAACATGGTGGTGGGGAAGCCCATCGCCTTCAGAATGATGCCGGAATAGAAATCGACATTGGGATAGAGCTTGCGCGAGACGAAATAATCGTCATGCAGCGCGATCTTCTCCAATTCCATCGCCAGGTCGAGCAGCGGCTCGTCCTTGATGCCGAGCTCGCCCAGCACCTCGTAGCAGGTCTTCTGCATGATCTTGGCGCGCGGGTCGTAATTCTTATACACGCGATGGCCAAAGCCCATCAGCTTGGTGTGGGAGTTCTTGTCCTTCACCTGGTTGATGAACTCGGGGATGTTGTCCTTATGGCCGATCTCGCCCAGCATTTTCAGCACCGCCTCATTGGCGCCGCCATGGGCGGGGCCCCAGAGCGAGGCGATGCCCGCGGCGATGCAGGCGAAGGGGTTGGTCCCGGTCGAGCCCGCCAGCCGCACGGTGGAGGTGGAGGCGTTCTGCTCATGATCCGCGTGCAGAATGAGAATCCGGTCCATCGCCCGGGTCAGCACCGGGTTCGGCTTATATGTCTCCGCCGGAACGGCATGGAACATATGCAGGAAATTTTCCGCGTAGGAGAGATCGTTCTGGGGATACATGAAGGGCTGGCCGACATTATACTTGTAGGCCCAGGCGGTGATGGTTGGCATCTTGGCGATCAGCCGGTAGGCCGAGATCTCGCGCTGATGCTCGTCATGAATATCGATGCTGTCCGGATAGAAGGCGGACATGGCGCCGACCACGGAGCAGAGCATCGCCATCGGGTGGGCGTCGCGGCGGAAGCCGTTCCAGAAATTGCGGATCTGCTCATGCAGCATGGTGTGGCGGATCACGCCGGTGGTGAAGGTTTCCAGCTCCGCTTTCTTGGGCAGATCCCCGTAGAGAAGCAGATACGCCACCTCGAGAAAGGTGGAGTTCTCCGCCAGCTGGTCGATGGGATAGCCCCGGTGCAGCAGGATACCTTCATCGCCATCGATATAGGTGATCGAGCTTTCGCAGGAGGCGGTGGCGCCATAGCTTGGGTCGAAGGTGAAAATATCCAACTCGCTCTGCAGCTTGCGCACATCCACGCATTCGGTGCCGAGCGTGCCGCCCAGTACCGGAAGGTTCGCCGTCTTGCCGTTGAAACTGAGCGTCGCCGTGCCGACCTGCTTGCTGGTACCGGTTTGAGCCATGTGTTTCACCTTCTCGTTGAGACTGGCCGCGAACTGCCAGGAAAGGACGATCCTGGCGGGGGCGGAATGCCGACAGCGTTATTCAATCCCGCCCATGGTGTAAAGACAGGCTGCCGCGCCGCAGCATCCGTCCGCCTACACCTCGAAGCTGAGATCCTCCGGCCAGTCCGGCCGCGCCATCGCCCGGGGCATATGGATGCCGCATTCGGTCTTGGCCCGGCCCGCCCAGCGGCCGGAGCGCCGGTCCTGGCCGGGCAGGGGCTTGGCGGTGCAGGCGGCGCAGCCGATGGAGGTGTAGCCTTCCGCTTGCAGCGGGTGACGGGGCAGGGCGTGGAGGGTGAAATAGGCGTCGAGATCGGCCTCGCTCCAGAAGGCGAGCGGATTGATGGTGACGCGCCCATCCGGCCCCTGCTCTTGCGGCAGCAGCCCGGCGCGCGTGGCGGATTGACCGCGCTTGCGCCCGGTGATCCAGGCCGTGAACCCCTCCAGCGCCTCGTCCAGCGGGTAGGTTTTGCGGATGGCGCAGCAGAGATCGGGGTCGCGCTCCCAAAGCCGCCCCTGCGGATCATAGCTGGCGAGCTGCCGTGCCGCTGGCCGGATGGAGCGCACATCCCGCAGGCCGAGCAGGGCGGTCAGCGCGTCCCGGTAGGCGAGGGTTTGGGGGAAGAGTTTGCCGGTTTCAAGAAAAATCACCGGCAAGGAGGGATCGATTTGCGCCACCATATGCAGCAACACCGCGGAATCCGTGCCGAAGGAGGAAACGAGCGCGATCCTTCCGGCAAAGCGCAGCGTGATCGCCTCGCGTAAGATACTCAAGGAGCCGGAGGGGGGCAGGCTGTCAGGCATGATGCATCCGTCCAAGGAAAATCAATCCATCTCGCGGCGGTTGAGCCAGCCGCGTTCTTGCGCCATCGTGGCGATGCGCCGGGCGGTCTCGGCCATGCCCAGCCCCGCCGCGCGCCAGGCCCGGCGGCAGGCGGCGGTCTCTTTCACCCGTTCGGCCCAGACCTCCGGAAACCAGGCCGCGAGCTGGGCGCGGATGAGGCTGGCCAGCCCCGGCGCCTGGCCGCCGGTGGACACCGTCAGCAGCAGGTCGCCGCGCCGGAGTTCCGCCACGGCATGAAAATCGCAAAGCTCAGGCACATCCTCCACATTCACCAGCACCCGGGCCGCGCGCGCCGCCGCCGCCAGGGGCAGGTAATCCTCGCGCGGCAGCCCCGCGATCCAGAGGAGTTGCAGCCGGGCCAGATCCTCCGCTCCCGGCGACCCGGGCCGCGCCGCCGCTCCGGCCTTGGCCGTCAATAGCGGGTCGCCGGTGAACACGGTGAGGCTCTCCCCGGCGCCGGCGGCGCGCAGCGCCTCCCACCGGCGCAAGGCGGGCGCGCCCGCCCCCGCGAGGCCGAGCCGCGGCCCGGCGGGATCAATAGCCAAGGGAATCATGAGGCATTAGAAAAATATTCTTAAGCTCTCGACAATGTCCCCTGAAAAATAATTATTTTTTTCCGCTTTGGCCCGGGATGTTGCTATTTTCTTTCGCGTGAGCCGGGTTGGCCGCCAACCCCTCCTCAGCCGATCCGCGCCTCCGCCGCCGTGCCGGCCTCGCGCCCGGCGGCGAACAGAGCCTCGAGAAAGGGCCGGTCGGTATTCAGCTTGGAGGTGAGGGGGTGGCGGGTCAGCGCCTCATCGGCGGGGATGTCCACCAGGCGGATGCCGCGCGGCAGCAGGGAAAGCTCCGCCGCCAGCGGCGCCTGAAAGGCGATCTCATGCAGCCGGTGGATGATATCGGCGGTGGAGACCGGCACGCCCTGCCGCCGCAAGGGCTGGGCGCGGATCAGCACCAGCAGGTCCGGATCATGGGCCAGCACCGGCGCCAAAGGCGGGTTGCAGCTATAACCGCCATCCCAATAATGCCGCCCCTCGATCTCCACCGCCGGAAACATCATCGGGATGCAGGCGGAGGCGAGCAGCACCCGCACCCGCATCCGGTCATTGTCGAAAATCGTCACCTCCCCGGTTTCCACATCGGTCGCGCCGACATAGAGGCGCGGCGCCGCCGGGTCGCGGATCGCCGCGCGGTCGAGCAGATCGGCTAGCAGCGGCGCCAGCGGGTTCTGCCCGAGCGGGTTCAATTGCGCCGGGTCGAAGAGGCGCAGCGCCTGGGTCAGCCCCGTCCAGGCCAGCCCGTTGCCCAGGGCGCGGGTGGTGTCCCACATCCAATCCAGCGGCGAGGGGGGCAGATTGCCGAAAATATGGCTTTCCATCACCCGGTTCCAGAATGCTCCCATGGCGGCGCGCGCGCCCTCCCGCCCGTTTTTCACCATGCCCTGCACCGCCATGGCCCCGATCATCGCGCCCGAGGAGACGCCGGTGACGCAATGGAACTCCAGCCCGGCCTCCAGCAGCCGGTCGAGCACGCCCCAGGTGAAGGCGCCATGCGCGCCGCCCCCCTGCAAGGCCAGCGCGACCCGGCGGGTCCGGGAAGAAAAAAACTGGGTCATGCCATGTCCTGCCTGGCTGAAGGTGGTGGGGCGGCTCTACTCTCCAACCGGCGCTGCGGCCAGGGCGTCTGGCCGGCAGCCGCATTGACGGGCGGGCATCCCCCCGCCTATACCCCGCCAGCACGCCGGGCCGGGGACGGCCCAGCGAATAAACCTGTTTGCCTTAAGCCGGAGTATATGCCGTGAAACGGACCTATCAACCTTCCAAGCTCGTGCGCAAGCGCCGCCACGGGTTTCGCGCCCGCATGGCGACGGTCGGCGGCCGTAAGGTGATCGCCAACCGCCGCGCCAAGGGCCGCGCCAAGCTTTCCGCCTGAAGCCGCGCCCGGCCGCGCCCCCGCATGGCCCAGGCTGAATCCCCGCCCGCCCGGCTCACCCGCCGCGCCGCGTTCCTGCGGCTGGCGGCGCGGGGCCGGAAGATCGCCAAGCCGGGGTTCGTCCTCCAGGCCGCCCGGGACGGCGCGGCGCCGGAGCTGCGCATCGGCTACACGGCGACCCGCAAGCTCGGCAACGCGGTGACCCGCAACCGCGCGAAGCGGCGGCTGCGCGAGGCGGCGCGGCTGGTTCTCGCCGGGCGGCGCCTCCCCGGCGTGGAGCTGGTATTGATCGCGCGGCGCGAGACCGGGACCATTCCCTTCTCCCAACTCCAGCAGAATCTGGCCCGCGCCCTGGATGAGGCGCTGGCATGACCGCCGCCGCCCTGATGCTCTCCGGCGCCGTGCGCGTCTATGAGCTCACCTTGCGCCCTGTCATCGGCGCCCATTGCCGCTTCCACCCCTCCTGCAGCGCCTATGCGCGCGAGGCTCTCGCCCGCCATGGCGCGGCGCGCGGCAGCGCGCTCGCGGCGCGGCGCATTCTACGCTGCCACCCTTTTCATCCGGGCGGATACGACCCGGTGCCCGCCCCAAAGGATCGCTGACCCCGCATGGATCAGAAACGTCTCATTCTCGCCCTCGTCCTGTCTTTCGCGATTCTGGGCATTTTCACCGTCATTCAGGAAAAATTCTTCCCCGCTCCCAGCCCGGCGCAGACCGAGCAGCAGGCGAAGCAGCAGGCCGGCACCAAGCAGGCCGCCATCATGGCGGGGGCGCCCGGCACGGCGCAGACCGCGCCCCCCTCCGGCCCGCGCCTGGATGTGGACGCGCCCTTGCTCAAGGGCAGCGTCGGCCTCACCGGCGCGGTGTTCGACGATGTGGTGCTCAAGGAGTATCACGAAACCATCGCCAAGGATTCGCCGCTGGTGCAGATCATGGGCCGGCGCGGCGGGGACGCGCCCTCCTACGCGCAGTTCGGCTGGACCGCTCCCGCCGGAGTCAAGGTGCCGGACGACGCCACGCTCTGGACGCCGAGCGCGCCCCGTCTCACCCCGGAGGCGCCCGTCACCCTCTCCTGGGATAATGGCCAGGGGCTGACCTTCCAGCTCATCCTCGCCATCGACGATAAATACATGTTCACGGTGACGCAGAACGTGGTCAATCACGGCGCCGCCCCGGTCACGGTGTATCCCTGGTCGCGCGTGGTGCGCGATTACCGGCCCAAGGAAGAATCGAGCTGGGTGCTGTTCGACGGGCCGCTCGGCGTGTTCAACGGCACGCTGAAGCAGGAAGGCTATGCCGCGCTCAAAAATGACGGCGCGAAGGCCCCCGGCGGCGTCGCCTGGTCAAGCGCCGGGCGCGGCGGCTGGTCGGGCATCACCGATAAATACTGGCTGACGGCGGTGGCGCCGGACCAGTCCGCGGCGGTGAACGCCAGCATGATCTACGCCCATGTGAATGACGGCGATGGCAGCGCCTACCAGACCAGCTTCATCACCCAGGAGCCGCTCAGCGTCGCGCCGGGCGGGCAGGCCAGTCTCACCAGCCATCTCTTCACCGGCGCCAAGGTGGTGAAAATCCTCGATTTTTACCAGAATTTCTATCACATCCCGGATTTCTACAAGGCGGTGGATTTCGGCCATCTCTATTTTCTCACCAAGCCGATCTTCTTCTGCCTGGACTGGCTCAACACCTTCACCGGCAATTTCGGTCTCGCGATCATGATCTTCACCATCGGCGTGAAGCTGATCTTCTTCCCCCTCGCCAGCTATTCCTACCGCTCGATGGGCAAGATGAAGGCGCTGCAGCCCAAGATCGCGGCGCTGAAGGAGCAGTTTAAGGATGACGCGGCGGGGCTGCAAAAGGCGACGCTCGAGCTCTACCGGACGGAGAAGATCAACCCCGCCTCCGGCTGCCTGCCCATGCTCGTGCAGATCCCGGTGTTCTTCTCGCTCTACAAGGTGATCTTCATCACCATCGAGATGCGCCAGGCGCCTTTTTACGGCTGGATCCGCGACCTTTCCGCGCCGGACCCCACCAATATCTTCAATCTCTTCGGCCTGCTGCCCTTCGACCCGACGGCAATCAGCCCGGTGCTCCATATCGGCCTGCTGCCGATCATCATGGGCGGGACCATGTTCCTGCAGCAGAAGCTCAACCCGGCCCCGGCCGATCCGGCCCAGCAACGCATGTTCCAGCTGATGCCGGTCATCTTCACCTTCATGCTGGCGCGCTCGCCGGCGGGCCTGGTGCTGTACTGGGCCTGGAACAACATTCTCTCCGTGGGGCAGCAATGGCTCATCATGCGCAGGGCGGCGGCGCCCCGGCGGACCGTCCCGGCGAAGGGCTGAACTTCGCCGGCGGCCCGCCAACGCCGGACCAGATCGAGGCGGGGCGGCGGCTTTTCGCCAGCCCCTGCGAGTTTTTCTATGCCGCGCAGAGCCTGGAAGGGCTGCCGCCGCCGCAAGGGGCGGAGGTCGCCTTCGCCGGGCGCTCCAATGTGGGCAAATCCTCGCTGATCAATGCCGTTACCGGGCGCAAGGCGCTGGCCCGGGTCTCCCACCAGCCGGGGCGCACGCGCCAGCTCAATTTCTTCGCCTGCGCGGCGGCGCCCATCGTGCTGGTGGACATGCCGGGCTATGGCTATGCCGAGGCGCCCAAGGAGATCAAGCGCGACTGGCAGGGGCTGATGCTGGATTATCTGCGCGGGCGGCCCAATCTGCGCCGCTTGTTTCTCCTGCTCGATGCGCGGGTGGAGGTGAAGCTGGCCGACCATACGGTGATGGAATTGCTCGACCACGCCGCCGTGCCCTTCCAGCTCGTGCTAACCAAGGCGGACGCGGTTAAGCCGCCCGCCCTCGGCCGCAAGCAGGCGGAGGCCGGGGCGCTCGCCGCGCGGCACCCCGCCGCGCTCGGCCGCGTCGTCACCACCTCCAGCGCGGGCGGGCTCGGCATCGAGGAGCTGCGCGCCGCCATCGCCGGATTCGTCACCGCATGAGGAAGAGATGAACAGCCAGGACCTCACCGACGCCACCCGGGAAGCCCATATCGTCACCAAGGTGCTGCCCTATCTGCGCCGCTATGCCGGGGCGACGATCGTGGTGAAATATGGCGGCCACGCCATGGAGGGGGCGCTCGCCAATGAATTCGGGCGCGATATCGCTTTGCTCAAGCAGGTGGGCATCAACCCGGTGGTGGTGCATGGCGGCGGCCCGCAGATCAACGCCATGCTCCAGCGGCTCAACATCAAGTCGAGCTTCGTCCAGGGGCTCAGGGTGACGGACGCCGCGATGGTCGAGGTGGTGGAGATGGTGCTCTCCGGCTCGGTCAACAAGCAGGTCGCCGGGCTGATCAACGGCGCCGGGGCGCTGGCGGTGGGCATCTCCGGCAAGGATGGCGGGCTGATCCGCGCGCGCAAGCTGCGCCGCAGCTACAAGGACCCCGGCTCCGCGATCGAGCAAGCGCTCGATCTCGGCTATGTCGGCGAGCCGGTCTTCATCGACACGCGGGTCATCCACGCCTTGACCGGCGCCGGGCTGATCCCGGTCATCGCCCCGGTGGGGGCGGGCGAGGACGGCCAGACCTATAACATCAACGCCGATACCGCGGCGGGGGCCATCGCCGGGGCGCTGAACGCCCAGCGCCTGCTGATGCTCACCGACGTGCCGGGGGTGCTGGATAAAAGCCGGCAATTGCTTACCGATCTCTCGCTGGCGCAGATCCGCGCCCTGATCGCGGATGGCACCATCTCCGGCGGCATGATCCCCAAGGTGGAGACCTGCATGGAGGCGGTGAACCAGGGGGTGAAGGGCGCGACCATTCTGGACGGCACCGTGCCGCATGCCCTGCTGCTCGAATTATTCACCGAACACGGCATCGGCACGATGATTCATAAATAAAATTTATCAATCGCCACATCAGCCAGATGCGGGCCGCCGCCTCACCCTGGGCTGGCGGCCGCGCAATCCCGCCGGAGCGCCGCGATGACCGGCGCCGCCAGATGTTTCTGGCAGATCAGCAGGTCCGGCAGGTAGGGGTTGGGGCTGTTATAGGTCAAAGGCGAGCCGTCGGCGCGCGAGGCATGCAGCCCGGCGGCCAGGGCCACGGCGGCGGGGGCGCAATTATCCCATTCATACTGGCCGCCAGTGTGGAGATAGATATCCGCCTCGCCGCGCAGCACCGCCATGGCCTTGGCCCCGGCGGAGCCCATCGGCACCAGCTCGGCATCCAGCGCCGCCGCCACCGCCAGCGCCTCCTTGGCCGGGCGGGTGCGGCTGACCAGCATGCGCAGCCGGCCCGGCACGGCGGGCAGGGGGCGCGGGGTGGAGCCCAGCACCTCGTTCAGCCCCGGCAGGGCCACCGCGCCCACCACCGGCTTCCCTGCCACGGCCAGGGCGATATGCACGGCCCAGTCGCTCCGGCCCTCTCCATATTCGCGGGTGCCGTCCAGCGGATCGACGATCCAGACCCGCCGCGCCGCGAGGCGGGCGGCGCTGTCCTTTTCCTCCTCGGAGAGGATGGCGTCCTCCGGCCGGTTTTCCCGCAGCGCCTCCATGATGAAGGCGTTGGCGACGCGGTCCCCGGCCCCGCCCAGCGCCTTGCCGGTGAACAGGCCGGATTGGCGCAGGCGCAGCAGCATCTCCCCCGCCTGCGCGGCGATGGTCTCGGCCAGCTCCAGATCGGTCATGGAATCAACCGCTTCACGATCAGCTCCGCCGCCTCGTCCGGGGTCATTCCCGCGGTGTCGATGCGGATTTCCGGGTCCTCCGGCGGCTCATAGGGGCTGTCGATGCCGGTGAAATTCTTGAGCTCGCCCGCGCGCGCCTTTTTATAGAGGCCCTTGACGTCGCGCCGCTCCGCCTCCTCCAGCCTGGTGTCGATGAAAATCTCGACGAACTCGCCCGGCGCCATCATCTTGCGCACCATCTCCCGCTCGGAGCGGAAGGGGGAGATGAAGGCGGTGATGACGATCAGCCCGGCATCGGTCATCAGCCGCGCGACCTCGCCGACGCGGCGGATGTTCTCGATGCGGTCGGCCTGGGTGAAGCCGAGATTTTTATTGAGGCCGTGGCGGACATTATCGCCATCCAGCAGGAAGGTGTGGCGGTTCATGCGCACCAGCTTCTTCTCGACCAGATTGGCGATGGTGCTCTTGCCCGCGCCCGAGAGGCCGGTGAACCACAGCACCGCCGGCTTCTGGTTCTTAAGACCCGCGCGCACCTCGCGCGAGACGTCGAGCGCCTGCCAATGCACGTTCTGCGCCCGGCGCAGGGCGAAGCTGAGCATGCCCGCGCCCACCGTCGCGTTGGTCATCTTGTCGATGATGATGAACCCGCCCAAAGCCCGGTTGCGCTCATAGGGCTCGAAGGCGATGGGCCGGTCGGTGGCGAGATTGGCGACGCCGATGGCGTTGAGCTCCAGCGTCTTCGCCGCCGCGTGCTCCAGCGTGTTGACGTTGATCTGGTATTTGGGCGGCTGGATGGTGGCGGAGACCGTTTGGGTGGCGAGCTTGATCCAATAGGCGCGCCCCGGCGTCATCTCCTCATCCGCCATCCAGACGATGGTGGCCTCGAACTGGTCCGCCACCTCCACCGGCTTGTCGGCGGCGGTGATCACATCGCCGCGCGAGCAATCGATCTCATCGGCGAGGCAGAGCGTGACGGATTGCCCGGCCACCGCCTGCGGCAGATCGCCGTCGAAGGTGACGATGCGGGCCACGGTGGAGGTCTTGCCCGAGGGCAGGACGCGGACCGCCTCGCCCGGCCGGACCACGCCGCTCGCGATCTGCCCGGCGAAGCCGCGGAAATCGAGATTGGGGCGGTTGACCCATTGCACCGGCAGGCGGAACGGCTTGGCCTGATCCGCCGCCACGTCCAGCTCGACGGTTTCCAGGAATTCGATGAGCGGCGCGCCCGTGTACCAGGGGGTGTTGGCGGAGCCGGTGGTGATATTGTCGCCCATGAAGCCGGAAATGGGGATCGGCGTGAAGCTCTCGATGCCGATGCCGCGCGCGAATGCCGTGTAATCGGCGAGGATGGCCTCGTATTTCGCCTGGTCGTAGCCGATCAGGTCCATCTTGTTCACCGCCAGCACGATATGGCGGATGCCGATGAGATGGGCGAGGTAGGAATGGCGCCTTGTCTGGGTGAGGACGCCCTTGCGCGCATCCACGAGAATCACGGCGAGATCGGCGGTGGAGGCGCCGGTGATCATGTTGCGCGTGTATTGCTCATGGCCGGGCGTGTCGGCGACGATGAATTTGCGCTTCTCGGTGGCGAAGAAGCGGTAGGCGACGTCGATGGTGATGCCCTGCTCGCGCTCGGCGGCGAGGCCGTCCACCAGCAAGGCGAAATCGATATTCTGCCCCTGGGTGCCGATCCGGCGCGAATCCGCCTCCAGCGCCGCCAGCTGATCCTCGAAGATCATCTTGGAATCGTAGAGCAGCCGGCCGATGAGGGTGGATTTGCCGTCATCCACCGAGCCGCAGGTGATGAAGCGCAGCAGGGATTTATGCTGGTGCCGGAGCAGATAGGCGTCGATGTCGCGCGCGATCAGCGCATCGGCCTGGTAGGAGCTTTCCTGCGCCTCGCTCATCAGAAATACCCTTCCTGTTTCTTTTTCTCCATGCTGGCCCCGCCCGCGTCCTTGTCGATCACCCGGCCCTGGCGCTCGGAGGTGCTGGTGAGCAGCGTTTCCTGGATGACCTCGGACAGGGTGCTGGCCGTGCTCTCCACCGCGCCGGAGAGGGGGTAGCAGCCGAGCGTGCGGAAGCGCACCGGGCGCATTTGCGGCGTCTCGCCGGGGTTGAGGCGGAAGCGCTCGTCATCCACCATGATCAGGAGGCCGTCGCGCTCCACCACCGGCCGCGGCGCGGCGAAATAGAGCGGCACGATGGGGATGGCCTCGAGCTGGATATATTGCCAGATATCCAGCTCGGTCCAGTTGGAGATGGGAAAGACGCGGATGCTCTCGCCCTTGTTCTTGCGGGCATTGTAGAGGTTCCACAATTCCGGGCGCTGGTTCTTGGGGTCCCAGCGGTGATTGGCCGAGCGGAAGGAGAAGATGCGCTCCTTGGCGCGGCTTTTCTCCTCATCGCGCCGGGCGCCGCCAAAGGCGGCGTCGAACCCGTATTTGTCGAGCGCCTGTTTCAGCCCCTCGGTCTTCCACATATCGGTGTGCAGCGGGCCGTGATCGAAGGGGTTGATGCCCTTTTCCTTGGCCTCGGGGTTTTGGTAGACGAGCAACTCCATCCCGCTTTCTTGCGCCATGCGGTCGCGCAGCTCGTACATCGCCTTGAATTTCCAGGTGGTGTCCACGTGCAGCAGGGGGAAGGGCGGCGGCGCCGGGTAAAACGCCTTGCGCGCCAGGTGCAGCATCACCGCCGAATCCTTGCCCACCGAATAGAGCATCACCGGGCGCTCGGCCTCGGCCACCACCTCCCGCATGATATGGATCGATTCCGCCTCCAGGCGCTGAAGATGGGTGAGGGCGAGCGGGGCGGACATATCCATGGGCACGGGCTTTCGGGATGACGAATTTTGTCTATCGAAATTGAGATGAATTGGCACGCAAATTCATCGCCGTCCATATCCGCGAGGTTGCGCCGCCCCTCAGCAAGACCAGCGGCCGAGCCGGGCGGCGCGCGCCCGGGTGGCGACATAGAGCGTCCAGCCCGCCTGCACGGCGAGCGGCGCCAGGATGACCCAGACGCGCGTGCCGGGGGGGGCGGTGAGGAAGGCGATGGCCGATACCCCGCCCAGCGCGGCGAAAAGCCAGTGGATGACGGCGACCAGGCGCGCATCCATGCCCGCCCGGCGGGCGACCTGGTAGAGATGGCCGTTATGGCCGCGGGCGATGTTCTCGCCCGCCAGCAGCCGGCGGATGAGGGTGAAGGTGACATCGTAGAGCACGCCCGAGAGCAGGAAGGGCACCAGCAGGAAGGACATCTGCACCTGGTCGAACCGCGCGGCGGCGACGCCGAACAAGGCGAGCATGAAGCCGCAGAACTGGCTGCCGACATCGCCCATGAAGATGCGCGCTTTGGGAAAATTGAAGGGCAGAAAGCCCAGCACCCCCCCCGCCAGCAGGAGCGAGGCGGTATAGATGAAGAATCCGCCGAGCGGACCGGCGATGCCGGCGAGAAACAGGCAGGCGATGAGCGTGACCCCCGCCGCCAGCCCGTTCAGCCCGTCGATGAAATTCATCGCGTTGGTGACGTAGAGCAGGAAGAAAATGGTGAGGGGCGGCCCGGCCCAGCCCAGGGCGACGGGGCCAAGGCGGGGGAGGGCGATATCGTGCAGCCAGAGGCCGGAAGCGGTGGCGGCGATGGCGGCGATGAGCTGGGTGCCGAGCTTGACCGTGAAGGGCATGTCCAGCAGGTCATCGAGCAGGGAGACCACCGCGATGAGCCCGGCGGCGGCGATGACGCCGATGAAATAGGGCTCGGCCAGCCGCGAGACCTGGCCATAGCGGTAGAGCAGGGCCACGCCCAGCATGAAGGCGCAGACGATGCCGACCCCGCCGGATTTGGGAGTGGTGCGGCTATGGGCCTTGCGCGGGTCCGGGTGGTCCGGCACCGCCACCGAGATCATGACCCGGACGATGATGCCGGAGAAAATGGCCAGCCCGGCCATGAGGGCGAGATGGCGCGGCAGGGCGAGGGCCGGGAGAGCGGTGAGGGTCATGCGCGGCGGACCATGGCGGAAAGCGCGGCGAATTTGAAGATACGGGCGGCCGGGGCTTGCGGCATCGCGGCGGCCTTGCCAGAAGCAGGACGGAGCCTGGCCATGGCGGAGGAGTGGGTTTTTGAAGATCGCGATCATCGGCGGCGGCTATGTCGGACTCGTTTCGGGCGCCTGTTTCGCGGAGTTCGGCGTGGCGGTGGCGGTGGCGGAGGCGGACCCGGCCAAGCGCCGCATGCTCATCGAGGGCAAGATCCCGATTTATGAGCCGGGGCTGGACAGGCTGGTGGCCGATAACAGCGCCGCCGGGCGGCTCGGCTTTCCGGCCACGCTGGAGGAGGCGATCGCCGGGGCGGAGGCGATATTCATCGCGGTGGGCACGCCGGCCCGCCGCGGCGATGGCCATGCCGACCTGACCTATGTGTTCGCGGCGGTGGAGCAGGTGCTGCGGGCGCTCACCCAGCCGGCGGTGATCGTCACCAAATCCACCGTGCCGGTGGGCACGGGGCGGAAGATTTTGGAGATGGCGCGGGCGCTGCGCCCGGATCTGGCGGTGGAGGTAGCCTCCAACCCCGAATTTTTGCGCGAGGGCAGCGCCATCGGCGATTTCATGCGCCCGGACCGCGTGGTGGTGGGGGCCGAGAGCGAGCGCGCCCGCGCGGTGCTGCGCCAGCTCTACCGCCCGCTTTATCTCATCGAGACGCCCATCGTCTTCACCGGGCTGGAGACGGCGGAATTGATCAAATACGCCGCCAATGGCTTTCTGGCGATGAAGATCACCTTCATCAATGAAATGGCCGATCTTTGCGAGGCGGTGGGGGCGGATGTGAACGATGTGGCGCGCGGCATCGGGCTGGATGGGCGGATCGGCAGGAAATTCCTGCATGCCGGGCCGGGTTTCGGCGGCTCCTGCTTCCCCAAGGACACGCTGGCGCTGATGCGCATCGCCGAGGAGGCGGGGGCGCCGTCGCGGTTGATCCGCTCCGTGGTGGCGGTGAACGACGCGCGCAAGGCGGGGCTGGCGGCGCGGGTGGCGGCGGCTTGCGGCGGTGACATACGGGGCAAGCGCATCGGCGTGCTGGGTCTCGCCTTCAAGCCCGAGACCGATGACATGCGCGAAGCCCCCTCTCTGCCGCTCATCCAGGGGCTGGTGGCGCGCGGGGCGGAGGTGGCGGCTTTCGACCCGGCGGCGATGGAGACGGCGCGGCCCTTGCTACCGGAGGCGGCGCGGCTCGCCGCCAGCGCGGCGGAGGCCTTGAGCGGAGCGGACGCGCTTGTTCTCATCACCGAGTGGAACGAGTTTCGCGCGCTGAGCCCGGCACGGCTGAAGGAGCTGATGCGCGGCAATGTGGTGGTTGATCTGCGCAACGTCTTCGACCCGGAGGCGCTGCGCGCCGCGGGATTTGTCTATGCGGGCGTCGGCCGGCCCGCGCCGGACGCCGGAACGCCTTTCCCCTCCCTAAAGCCGCAAGGATTGACCGCGTGAGCGCCGCACCCATGCCCATCTTCGAATACGGCAATCCCGAACTGCTCGAAAAAATCCCGCTGGGAGCCAAGACCATATTGGATGTGGGATGCGGGGTGGGAGCGCTGGGCGCGGCCTATAGGCGCCGCAACCCCGCCTGCCGCATTCTCGGCATCGAGATCGACCCCGAGGCCGCCGCCCAGGCCAAGCCCTGGATGACGGAGGTCTTCCAGGGGGATGTCGAGCGGCATCCCATGCCCTTCGAGGTGCCGGAGGGGGTGGATTGCATCATCTATGCCGATGTCCTCGAACATCTCGTCGACCCCTGGACGCTGCTCAAGACCCACGCCCAGTATCTCTCGCCTCAGGGCACGGTGCTGGTCTGCATGCCCAATGTCGAGCATTGGAGTTTCGTCGCGCGGCTGCTGACCGGGCAGTTCGATTATGAGGAGCAGGGGCTGCTGGATCGCGGGCATCTGCGCTGGTTCACCCCGCGCACGATGGCCCAGGCGCTGGCGGAGGCGCAGTTGCAGCTTTCCGACGCCACGCCCCGCCCCGCCGCCACCGACAAGGCGGAGCGGTTCGTGCAGGCCATGGCGCCCGCCTTGCAGGCGCTGGGCGTCGATCCGCAGGAATATCTGCGCCGCGCGATGCCCATCCAGGTGATCTGGCGGGCGCGCAAATCCGCCCCGGAGCGCATGGAGGTCTCCGCCACCATGCTGGCGCCCCAGGGCGGCGTCTCCGATGTGCGGGTGCTGGAGCCGCTGCGCGCGCTGGCGAGCGACAGCTCCATCTATGCCAGCGTGGTTCCCGAGCAGGCGGTGCGGCCCCAGCTGGGCGAGGCGCCGCGCATCGCGGTGCTGCACCGCCCGCTGCTCCAGGGCGAGGATGGGCGGCGGCGGCTGCGCGCCCTGATGGATCAGGGCTATGTCGTGGTCAGCGAATTCGACGATCACCCGAGCTTCATGGAGGAGCGGGGGGTGCGGCTGGACGAGCTGATGACGTTTCGCGGCGTGCACGCGGTGCAGACCAGCACGCCCGTGCTCGCCCAGGCGCTGGCGGCGGAGAACCCCGAGGTGGCCGTGTTTCCCAACGGTATTTTCGAATTGCCGCCGGTGCGGAATTTCCGGGAGATGGAGCATCTCACCCTCTTCTTCGGCGCGCTGAACCGGCAGAATGACTGGGCGCCGCTAATGCCGGTGCTCAACGAGGTGGCGCGGGCGGTGGGGGACAGGCTGCGGTTCCGGGTGGTGTTCGACGAAGGCTTTTTCGCAGCACTCGACACCCCGCATAAGAGCTTCGAGCCGTCTTTGGTGGATTACGCGGGCTATATGCGCGAATTGGGGGAGGCGGATATCAGCTTCATGCCGCTCGGCGACACGCCCTTCAACCGCGCCAAATCCGATCTGAAATTCATCGAGGCCGCGGCGGCGCGGGTGGCGGCGCTGGCGAGCCCGGTGGTCTATGCCGGCTCCATCCAGGACGGCCGGACCGGCGTGCTGTTCCGCGACCCGGCCGAGCTGCGCGCCGCCCTGCTGCGGCTGCTCGCCTATCCGGAGGCGACGCGGCGTATCGCCGATAATGCCCGCGCCTATGTCGCCCAGCACCGCATGCTGGCCTACCAGGTGGAGGCGCGCGCCAATTGGTACCGGGCCTTGTGGGAGCGCCGTGCCGAGCTCAACGAGGCGCTGCGCGCGCGCGCGCCGGAACTCTTCGCCTGATGGCTTCCGCCGCGGCGCTGCGCCTGACCAGCCATTGCGAGCTGGAATGGCTGCATGGAGAGCAGGCGGAGGCCGCCTGCCCGAATTGCGGCGGAACCGGCGCGGTGACCCAGCTGGCCGAGATCAGCTATGATCTGTTCGGCGCGGCGGGACGTTACCGGCTTCAGCTCTGCCCCCGTTGCGATGTCCGCTTCGCCAGCGCCCTCGCCACCATGGATTATGGCGGGGACGAGCTGCTGCAAATCGGCTGGCCCGCCTATTACGCGCAGATCGGCGCCGGTATCTGGCCGATCACCGATCCGCTCTCCCGCATCGCCAAGCCGCCGGGGGCGCGCGCCCTGGAGATTGGCGGCGCCTATGGGTTCGGGCTGGATTTTTGCGTGCATGCCCGGGGCTGGCGCGGCGTGGGGTATGATCCCTCGCCGCTGGCGGGGCTCGGCGCGCGCGCATTGGGGCTCGATCTGCGGCAGGGCTACTTCACGGCCGAGGCCCTGGGGGATGGGCCGTGGGATGTCATCCTCGCCACCGAGGTGGTCGAGCATCTCGAAGACCCGCCCGCCTTTCTGCGGCTGATGCGCCAGGCCATCGCCGATGACGGGATGCTGGTGCTGACCACGCCCAACGCGGCATGGATCACGCCCGCGCTTTCCCCCGGCGAGCTATACGCCTTGCTGGCGCCGGGCGCGCATGTGGTGCTGCAATCGGCGCGCAGCCTGGAGCTGGCGCTGAAGGCGGCGGGGTTCAGCCAGGTGACGGTGCGGACGGAGGCGGCGACGCTGACCGCCTATGCCTCGCCCGCACCGTTCCGGCTGGAGGAGGAATTTGGCGCCCGGCGCGGCCTCTACCGCCGATATTTGGGCCAGCGCGCGGCGGCGGCGGCCCCGGGCAGCGATCCGCAGCTGGGATTTGCCGGGCGGCTCATCTTCGACGCGGTGAATGACGGGGATGCCGAGGGCGCCGCGGCGGCCTGGGATATCTTGAACGAGGCGTGCCAGGCGCGGTTCGGCTACCGGCTGGAGGGGCTGGCGGGCCTGCCGGTAAGCGGAGATGAGGATCTGGAGGGGCTGGCGGCGAAGATGCCCTTGGGGCTGGGGACGATCCTCTACGCCCAGGCAATGCGGCGTCTGGCCGCGGGGGAGGCGCGCAGCGCGCTAAAGCCCGGCCTGGAACTGGCGCGTGCGGCGATCGCCGCCTTGCAGGCCGCGCTGGACCGGCTTTCACTGGGGCGCGACCGGCTTTCCGTCAGCATCGATGAGGTGATCGGGGCCGAGCTGCTCTTATGCGACGCCGAGGCGGGGGAGAGCGACGTGGTGGAGCCGCTGTTGGCGCGGGGCGACAGGCGCGGGGCGTGGCGCGGCTTTGTCGCGCTGGTCAATGCCGGAGCCTATGAGGCGGCGGCGCGGCTGCGCGACGGGCTGGGGGACCCCGCCAAGGAGGAACTGCCCGCCGGGCTGCGGCGCGACGCGCTGCTCAGCCTCGCCAATTTCCACCTGGCTGCCGGCGAGGCCAGCCAGGCCCTGGCGGCGGCCGACGGGCTGGAAACGCTGGGTGAACCGGGCGATGCGATTCGTCTCGAGGTTTTCCTGCGGCTGGTGAATGCAGGACGTTACCAGGAGGCGCTCGCTCTCGACGGAACGCATGATGTCATGGGCTGGGCCGCGAAAACGGGGAGCGAGGCCGCGCGGGATGCCGCGCTGGCCCGGGCGGTGCTGGATCTGGCCGTAGGCGACCCGGCCCTGGTTCCGGCCCGCCTCGCCGCCGCGCAGATCGAGGAAGAGCGGGGCCAGCCGCTGCTATTAGCGGCCTTCACCGGTCTGGTGAATGCCGGGCGTTATGACGAGGCGCTCGCTCTCGACGGAACGCATGATATCATGGGCTGGGCCGCGAAATCAGGGAGCGAGGCCGCGCGGGATGCCGCGCTGGCGCGGGCGGTGCTGGATCTGGCCGTAGGCGACCCGGCCCTGGTTCCGGCCCGCCTCGCCGCCGCGCAGATCGAGGAAGAGCGGGGCCAGCCGCTGCTATTGGCGGCTTTCACCGGGCTGGTGAATGCCGGGCGTTATGACGAGGCGGACGCGCTGGCGGCGGCTCATCCCTGGTTCGCGGAGCTTGACCGGTTGCCGGGTGAGGCCGCCCGGGATGCGCGCCGGGTGGCGGTAAGCCTCGATTTGCAGCAAGGGCGCACCGAGGCCGCGCTCCAGCGCGCCGAGGCCTTGGAGCGGCGGGGGGGAGAGGACCGGAACTGGCTGGACCGGACCTTTGTGGAAATTTTCATCCGGCTGGCGGGGGAGGGTAAATTCGCGGCGGCGCGGGCGCTGGACGTGGAGGAACGGCTGGCCTCTTGCCCGGATGCGCTCCGGCAGGACGCGCTGGCCGCGCTGGTGATGGTTGACGCCCAGCCCGGCGGCAAGGCGGACAACGTGGCCAGGCGCCTGGGCGCGCTCGCCGGCTCCGGCGTGCCGCAAGAACGGCTGGATCATTTGACCCTCTCGGCCCTTTCTGTTTTGACGAACCGGGCCGAGATGGCGGCGGCCCGGGAGGTTTTGCCCTTGGCGGAGCCGTTATTGCTCGCGGCGCGCCCGCCTTTCGCGGCCGCGCTGCGGGACGCGCTCTTCGCCGCCGGCATATTATATTTGCAGGATGAACCGTACTGGGCGCGGGCGACGGCCACGTTTTCCCGGTTGCGCGATGCGCTGGTCAAGGAATGTCCGCCCGGGGAGGGCGAAAAAACCAGCCCCGCGCCATTATTCTGGCATGTGCTGCGGGGGGAGGTGGTGGCCTTGCAAAGGCTGGGGCGCGACGAGGAAGCCATTGCCCTGCTGCGCGCCTTTCTCCCCGCTTACCAGGATGCGCCAGAGGATTTGCGCGGCCAATGGAGGGCTGAGCCATGCGCAGAAGACTGAAACAGATCATCAAAAGCGGCCTGCACTTCATTAAATGGGGTGTGGTGGCGCCGGGCGCGGTTCTGGTGGGACGGCTGCGCAGCCGCAGCCAGACAGTGCAGGCCTGGCCGGAAGGCGAGGCGCGGCTCGGCCCGCGCGTGGTCCTGTTCATGCATTTCGATGGACGCGGCCTCGTGCGGTCCCAATTGCTCGATTATATCCGCGAGTTCAAGGATAATGGCCGCGACGTGGTGTTCATCACCAATGCCGGGAAATTGCAGCCCCACTCCTTCGAGGCGCTGAAGGGGCTCTGCGTCCAGGTGCTCATCCGCCGCAATATAGGGTATGATTTCGGCGCCTGGGCCGACACGTTGGACCGGCTCGGCCTGCCCCGGGCGGATACCGAGGAGGTGATTTTCGCCAATGACAGCATGTTCGGCCCGCTATTGCCGCTGGGGGATGTGCTGCGGCGGCTGGATTACGGCAAGGCCGATATCTGGGGCCTGACGGAGAGCTGGCAGCTGCGCTACCATTTGCAGTCTTTTTTCGTGGCCTTTGGCCCCCGGGCGCTGCGGCATGAGAGGTTTCGCAGGTTTTGGGATTCGGTGCGGCCGGTGCCGATGAAATCCTATATCGTTAAAACCTATGAAATCGGCCTGACCCAAGCCATGCTCGCCGGCGGGCTGAGCTGCCGCGCCCTTTGGCCCTATGAGCCGCTGTTGCGCATGGTCAACCAGGAGGAGCTGGAAAAGCTCATCGAAATGGAGGCGGCGGAGCTGAACCGGACCGATCCCGTCCATGTCACGCGCAAACTCCAGATCTTGCGCATCCGCGACGGCGCGGCGCGGCGCGTGGCGCTCAACCCCACCTCCGATCTCTGGCGGCAATTGCTGCTGGCGGGCTTTCCCTTCATCAAGCGGGAATTGCTGCGCGACAATCCGGCGGAGGTGCATGACGTTGGCGATTGGGCGGAGGTGGTGCGCGAAACGCTGGGCGCCGATCCGGAGCCGATCCGCCAGGATCTGCGGCTGATGCTGAAGGGCGGCGCGCCCTGATCCGGCTGGCGGCGCGGCTTTTCCTCGTGCTGCTCTGGACCCTGCCCGCCGTGGCGGTGCAGGCCGTGCTGCTGCTTCTGCCCGGCTGGGGCAAGGCGTGGTTCGCGCGGCTCTATTGGCGCGGCATCGCCCGTATTCTCGGCCTGCGGCTGCGCGTGCTCGGCGCGCCGTGCCGCCAGCGGCCCTGCCTCTTCGTCGCCAACCATTGCTCCTGGGTGGATATAGCCGCGCTGGGCGCGGTATTGCCCGGCTGCTTCATCGCCAAGGCGGAGATCGGCCGCTGGCCCGGCATCGGTCTCATCGCCCGGCTGGGGCGGACGGTCTTCGTCTCCCGGGGGCGGGGAACGCTGGCCCGTGAGCAGCGCCTGCTGGAGCGGCGGCTGGAGAGGGGGGATAATATCATTCTCTTTCCCGAGGGCACGACCTCCGACGGCAACCGGGTTCTGCCCTTCGCCTCGGCCTTTTTCACCATCGCCTTCGGCAAGGCCGCGCCCTGGGTGCAGGCGGTGACCATTGTTTACGACCGGCTGGAAAACCAGCCCGTGCGCCGGCCGGACCGGCCCTTGATCGCCTGGTATGGGGAGATGGAATTGGCGCCGCATCTCCTCGCTTTGCTCCGCCGGGGCGGGCTGCGGGCCACCATTCTGCTGGACGAGCCGCAACCGGCGGGGCGCTACCGTAACCGCAAAACCCTGAGTGCCGCGATGGAGCGGCACATGAGCGAGACCGCCGCCGCCCTGCGCCAGGGACGGCTGCCCGTTACCGGATTGCAGAGCGGCCATGCCAGCCAAAGGCGCTGATTCCGCTTGGACGCTTGCATGCGGGCCGGGTATTCTGCTTGATCTTGTCGGGTCCGGCTTCTATTCGTGGACCACAACAAGGCTTGGAAACGGCCATGGCGATTTACGGGACGATGGTATGACGCGCAAAGGTGTATTCGTGGCACGGCTGGCGGGATGGTTGGCGGTGATGGCGGTTTTGATGTGGCATGGCGGCGCCGCCTGGGCCCAGAGCGCGCCGCAGGACCCGGCCGCCGCCGCCAATGCCTATGTCAACGCCCCGCATGACTGGGAGCTCTGGTTCCCCCCCGCGGGGAGCCCGATGCAGGCCAAGATCGACTGGCTGATGAAATACGTGCTGTGGATCATGGCGGTGGTGGTCGGCTTCGTCGCCATCCTGATGGCGGTGGTGATTTTCCGCTTCCGCGCGCGGGTCAACCCCAAGCCCAGCACCACCACGCATAACACCCTGCTGGAGGTCACCTGGATCGTGGTGCCCTGCCTCATCCTGGTCGCCATCATCATCCCCTCGATCGACCTGATCTATTATGAGGCGGACGACACCAACCCTTATATGACCGTCACCGTCACCGGCCACCAATGGTACTGGGAATATAAATATGATTCCGTGCCGGGGCTGGATTACACGAGCTATATGATCCCCGACGACCAGATCAAACCCGGCCAGATCCGCCGGCTTTCCGTGGATCACCCGCTGGTGCTGCCGGTGGGCGAGAAGATCCGCTTCGTCATCAGCAGCGCCGATGTGCTGCACGGTTTCTATCTGCCCTCGCTGGGCGTGCAGAAATACGCCATTCCCGGCAATACGCTGACGAGCTGGACCATCATCCGCAAGCCCGGCACCTATTACGGCCAGTGCAACCAGATCTGCGGGCTCAACCACGACGCCATTCCGATCGAGATCAAGGCGGTGCCGCTCAACGACTATATCGCCTGGACCAAGATGGCGCTGGCCAATTACACCGAGAATACCGTGACCCCGCTTTTGTCCTCGCCGATGCCACGCAACCAGCTGGCTGACGCCACGCGCTGAGGAGCCCGACCCATGTCCATCACCGCCAATGATCATGCCCTTGCCGCTCATGGCCATCACCATCAGAGCTTCGTCTCGCGCTGGCTGATGAGCACCAACCACAAGGATATCGGCACGCTCTATATCACCATGGCCTTCATCGGCGCCTGCGTCGGGGGCACGCTCTCGGTGATCATGCGCCAGCAGCTGATGTATCCGCACAGCCATATCGTCGCCAATGGCGATACCTGGAACGCGATCATCACCGCCCATGGGCTGCTGATGATCTTCTGGTTCGTGATGCCGGCGCTGATCGGCGGCATGGGTAACTGGTTCGTGCCGATGATGATCGGCGCGCCGGACATGGCCTTCCCCCGCCTCAATAACATGAGCTTCTGGTTCCTCGCCGCCGGGTTCGTCTTCGTCATGCTCGGCCTCCTTCTCGGCTCGGGCACCGGGGCGGGCTGGACGCTCTACCCCCCGCTCGACAATGCCCAGTATTCGCCGGGCATGGCCACGGATTTCTCGCTATTCTCCCTCCATCTCGCGGGGATTTCCTCGCTGCTCGGCGCCATCAACTTCATCGCCACCATTCTCAACATGCGCGCGCCGGGCATGACCATGCATAAGATGCCGCTCTTCTGCTGGGCCATTCTGGTGACGGCGTTTCTGCTGCTGCTGGCCATTCCCGTGCTGGCGGGGGCGGTGACGATGCTGATCATGGACCGCAATTTCGGCACCTCCTTCTTCGAGCCCTCGGGCGGGGGCGATCCGGTGCTGTTTCAGCATCTCTTCTGGTTCTTCGGCCATCCGGAAGTCTACATCATGATTCTGCCGGCCTTCGGCATCATCAGCCATGTGGTCTCCACCTTCTCCAAGAAGCCGGTTTTCGGCTATCTCGGCATGGCCTATGCCATGGTCATCATCGGCTTCGTCGGGTTCGTGGTCTGGGCGCATCATATGTTCGTCTCGGCCATCTCCACCGATTCCAAGATCTATTTCGAGGTGGCGACGCTGATCATCGCCGTGCCAACCGGCATCAAGGTGTTCTCCTGGATCGCGACGATGTGGGGGGGCTCCATCGAGTTCAAGACGCCGATGCTCTGGGCGATGGGCTTCATCTTCCTCTTCGTCATCGGCGGCGCGACTGGCGTGGTGCTCGCCAATGCCGGGCTGGATCAGGAGCTGCATAACGATTACTTCCTGATCGCCCATTTCCATTACGTGCTCTCCATGGGGGCGGCCTTCGCCATCTTCGCCGGGTTTTACTACTGGATCGGCAAGATGAGCGGGCATCAATATCCCGAATTCTGGGGCAAGGTGCATTTCTGGACCTTCTTCATCGGCGTCAACCTCACCTTCTTCCCCATGCATTTCCTGGGGCTGGCCGGGATGCCGCGCCGCTACCCGGATTATGCCGACGCCTTCGCCGGATGGAATTATGTATCCTCGATCGGTTCGATCATTTCCGTCGTCTCGACGCTGGTGTTTTTCTACGTGCTGGTGCGCGTCTTCAGCTCCAAGGAGAAGCTCGCCGATAATTATTGGGGCGAGGGCGCCACGACCCTGGAATGGGCGGTGCCGAGCCCGGCGCCGCAGCATACCTTCCTGGAAGTTCCGGTTATCCGTTAAGGACGTCGCGTGGCCAATTACGCTGAAAACCTGCTGAGCGAAAACGCCGCGCTCGTCCCGCATCTGGGGGCGGAGCCGGCGGATTGGCTGGCTCTGCTCAAACCGCGCGTCGTCTCGCTCGTGGTGTTTACCGGCGCCATCGGGCTGGTCATCGCCCCCGGCCATGTCAACCCGCTCATCGCCGCCATCGCCATCTTCTGCATCGCGCTGGGGGCGGGGGCGGCCGGCGCGCTCAATATGTGGTATGACCGCGATATCGACGCGCTCATGCGCCGCACCTCCACCCGCCCCATCCCCGCGGGCAAGATCGAGCCGGGGGCGGCGCTGGGCTATGGCCTCGTGCTCTCCGTCATCTCCGTGCTGCTGCTGGCCATGGCGACCAATCTTTGCGCCGCCGCGGTGCTCGCTGTCTCCATCTTCTATTACGCGGTGATCTATACGGTCTGGCTGAAACGCCATACGCCGCAAAATATCGTCATCGGCGGCGGTGCCGGAGCCTTTCCGCCGGTGATCGGCTGGGCCGCCGTCACCGGGCAGATCGGCTTGCTGCCCATGCTGCTCTTTCTCATCGTGTTTTTCTGGACGCCGCCGCATTTCTGGTCGCTCTCGCTCTACGCCTCCACCGATTACGAGAAAGCCGGCATCCCCATGCTGCCGGTGGTGAAGGGCGCCCGCCATACGCGCTGGAACGTGTTCGGCTACACCCTCATTCTCTTTGCTCTCTCCCTTCTGCCCTGGATGCTGGGGCTGGCGGGGCGGATTTACGGCCTCACCGCCCTGGCGCTGGGTGTCGTCTTCATCCATTACGCCTGGGGGGTGCTGCGCGACGCCCAGGATGAACGGGGGGTGAGCCTGAGCCAGGACAAGCCGGCGCGCGCCGCGTTCAAATTCTCGATTCTCTATCTGTTTCTGCTTTTCGCCGCCTGCGCGGTTGACCGGCTGATATGATGGCGGCGGCGGAAAACCGGGATTATGAATGCGAGCGCATGCCGCGCGTCACCCTCGGCAAGGCGCAATGGAGCGACGAGCAGAAAGCCGAGTTCATGCGCCGCCGCCGGGCGCGCAATTTTCTGCTGCTGGCGGCGCTGGGCGGGTTCTGCCTCATCGTCTATGTGATCGCCCTGGTGAAATTGCACGAATACGGCCAGATGTGGTGAGCCGGGCCAAACGGTAAAACGCAGGATATCAAGGGAGAGCCATATGAGCGGCACGATTCATACCGCGACGGATCAGGTGAAAGGCACCGTGCCGCAACCTTATCATCTCGTCGATCCCAGCATCTGGCCGCTCATCGGCGCCACCGCCGCCATGGTCACCTTCACGGGCATTATCCTCGCGGCGCATCTGCACGAGTTCGTGGTGCTGACGATCGGCGGGGTGCTGGATGTGATGGTGATGTTCTTCTGGTGGCGGGATGTGATCCGCGAGGCCCGCACGCCCGGCCTGCACAAGGTGGTGACGCAGATGGGGCTGCGCTACGGCATGGCGCTGTTCATCTCCTCCGAGGTGATGTTCTTCGTCTCCTTCTTCTGGAATTATTTCAATTATTTCTTCTTCCCTGATAAAATGGGCACCGCTTTCGCGCCGGTCTGGCCGCCGCAGGGCATCACCACCATCGACCCCTTCGCCATTCCGCTGTTCAACACCATGGTGCTGCTGCTCTCCGGCACCACCATCTCCTGGGCGCATCACGCCTTGCTGGAGGGCGACCAGAAGAATCTGGTGCGGGGGCTTGGCATCACCATTCTGCTCGGCCTTGCCTTTCTCTGCGGCCAGCTCTGGGAATATACCCATTCGCCCTTTCCCTTCTACCATGGCGGCATCTATCCCTCCTCCTTCTTCATCGCCACCGGCTTCCACGGCGCGCATGTGATCATCGGCACCCTCTTTCTCATCGTCTGCTTCTTCCGCGCCCGCGCCGGGCAGTTCACGCCGGAGCGGCATTTCGGGTTCGAGGCGGCGGCCTGGTACTGGCATTTCGTCGACGTGGTTTGGCTGTTCCTCTTTGTCTGCATCTATTATCTGGGCCGCAGCGCCATCACGGCGGGATGAGGCCGGGCGCGCCGGGCCGATGAGTTGCGCCGGCTGATCCTGCCCGGCGCGCTGGGTCTGGCCGCGTTCTGCCTGTTCATCGCCCTCGGCGTCTGGCAGCTGCACCGGCTGAAATGGAAACAGGGCATCATCGCCGAGATCCGCACCGCCCAGGCGGCGCCGCCCGTGCCGCTGCCGGCGCATCCAAGTCCGTTTCAAAAAGTATTCGTGAGCGGGGAATGGGTGCCGGGCAAGGCGGCGCTGTATGGGCAGATCGTGCATGACGGCCCGCGCGGCCCGATCACCGGGGGGGAACTCATCATGCCTCTGCGGCGGGAAGACGGCCAAATCCTTTTGGTTGATCTGGGCTGGGTGCCAGAATCCGCGCCCCGCCCGCTCGCCAATCCGCCGCCCCGGCCGGTAGGCTACATTCACGCCGCCATCGGGCGCGGGTTTTTCTCTCCCGCGGACGACCCGGCGCATCAGCTCTATTACACGCTCGACCCGGAGGCGATCGGCCATGGGCTGGGACTCGCCAATGTCGCGCCCTATATGCTGATCGCCATGGGGCCGGCGCCGCCGCCGGGGAGCGATTTGCCGCAGCCCGCCCAGGATTTGCCGACCCCTCCCAATAATCATTATGAATACGCCCTCACCTGGTTCGGCTTCGCCGGGGTGCTGGTGTTCGAATTCATTTTTCTGGCCCGTAAGAGATTGCTGACGCATGCGCGCCTATGACCGCCTGAAGGCCGCCTTCCACCGCATCGCCTGCCTGGAGGAGGCGGCATCCATGCTGAGCTGGGACGCGGCGGTGATGATGCCCGAGGGCGGGACGGAGGCGCGGGGCGAGCAACTGGCGGCCCTGGCCGGGCTGGCCCATGACTCTCTCTGCGCCGCGGAGGTGGCCGAGGCCCTGGAAGCCGCCAGCGGGCTGGAGGGCTGGGATGCCCGCAACCTCGCCCTGATGCGTGAGGCGCATCTGCGCGCCGCCGCCTTGCCGCGCGACCTGGTGGAGGCGCAGGTGCGGGCCGGGCGCGCTTGCGAAACCCTGTGGCGCGGGGCGCGGCGGGAGAACGATTTTTCCGCCGTGCGCGCCGCCCTGGAGGAGGTGGTGCGCCTGACCCGCGAGGGGGCGGTGATCTTGGGCCAGGCGCTCGGGCTCTCGCCCTATGACGCGCTGATGAGCCAGTATCAGCGCGGTATCGGCGCCGCCGAGGCCGAGGCGATCTTCACCCGCTATGAGGCGTTTCTGCGCGAGGCCCTGCCCCGGGCCGAGGCGTTGCAGGCCCGCCGCCCCCCGGCGCCGCTGCCGCCCGGCCCCTACCCGCAAGCCGCGCAGGCGGCGCTGGCGCGCGACCTGGCCGAGGCCGCCGGGCTGGATTTCCGGGCCGCGCGGCTCGATGTTTCCGCCCATCCGTTCTGCGGCGGCATCCCCACCGATATCCGCATCACCACCCGGTATGACGAGGCGGATGCCTGCGTGGCGCTGATGAGCGTGTTGCATGAGACCGGCCACGCGCTGTACGAGCAGAATCTGCCGCGCGCCTGGGCGCGCCAGCCGGTGGGGGCGGCGGCGGGCATGGCCGTGCATGAGAGCCAGTCCCTCATCATCGAGATGCAGGCGGTGCGCTCGGATGCGTATCTCTCTTATCTCGCCCGGCGCGCCGCCGCCGCCTTCGCCAAGCCGGTCACGCCGGAGGGGTTGCGCCACCGGCTGCGGCGGGTGGAGCGCAGCTTTATCCGGGTGGAGGCGGATGAGCTGACCTATCCCGCCCATGTGCTGCTGCGCTTCCGGCTGGAGCGGGCGCTGCTTTCCGGCGATCTCGCCGTGGCGGACCTGCCCGCCGCCTGGAATGAGGGCTTCGCCCGGCTGCTCGGCCTCACCCCGCCGGATGACGCGCGAGGCTGTTTGCAGGATATCCATTGGTATGACGGGGCGATCGGCTATTTCCCCTCCTATACGCTGGGGGCGATGGCGGCGGCGCAATTGATGGCGGCGGCGCGCGCCGCCCTGCCGGAGCTGGACGCGGCGCTGGCGCGCGGCGATCTCGCGCCGCTGACCGGCTGGCTGGCGGCGCATGTGCACCGGCGCGGCGCCTCCGCCGGGTTCAACGAGATTCTGCAAGAGGCGACCGGCGCGCCGCTCGACCCTTCCTGGTTCGAGGCGCATCTGACGGCGCGCTATTTGCGCTGAGCCGCATGAGCACGATTTTCGCGCCGATCACCGGGCGGGGCGGCGCTGTCGTCACCCTGCGCCTTTCCGGGCCGCAAGCCTTTTCCATCACCGCCAGCCTGGCGGGCGGCCTGCCCGCGCCGCGCCGCGCCAGCCTGCGCCGCCTGCGCCATGGGGGAAGGGTGCTGGACGAGGCGCTGGTGGTGCTGTTTCCCGCGCCGCGCAGCTTCACCGGCGAGGATGTGGCGGAACTCTCCCTGCATGGCGGGCGGGCAGTGCTGGCGGCGGTGAGCGAGGCGCTGACCGCGCTGGGCGCCCGGCCGGCGGAGGCGGGGGAATTTTCCCGTCGCGCCTTCGAGGCCGGGCGGATGGATTTGTTGCAGGCGGAGGCGATGGCGGATCTCATCGCCGCCGAGACCGAGGCGCAGCGCCAGCAGGCGCTGGAAGGCGGGCTGCAGGGGCGCTACGCCGCTTGGCGGGAGGAGCTGCGCCAGCTCATCGCCCGGCAGGAGGCGCTGATCGACTTTCCCGATGAGGATTTGCCGGAGGGGGTAGCGGCCGGCCTTCTTCAGGGAATCGGCGCTTTGCGCGACGAGATGCAGGCGGCGCTGGAGGCGGCGCCGGCGGCGGCGCGGCTGCGGGCCGGGCTGGAATTTGTCATCCTGGGGCCGCCCAACGCGGGCAAATCGACCTTGCTCAACGCGCTGGCGGGGGAGGAGGTGGCCATCGTCTCCGCCACGCCCGGCACCACCCGCGACGCGGTGGGGGTGCGGCTCGATCTTGGCGGCGTGCCCGTGCATCTCACCGACACGGCGGGCCTGCGCGAGACGGAGGATGCGATCGAGGCGGAAGGGGTGCGCCGGGCGCGGGCGCGGGCGGCGGCGGCGGATTTCGTCATTCTCGCCGCCGCGCCGGGCGAGGCGTTTCCGCCCCCGCCCCCGGGCGCCGCCGTGCTGCGGGTGCGGACCAAGGCGGATCTCGACCCGGGCTCGCCGGGAATGCGGGTTTCCGCCCGCACCGGCGAGGGAATGGCGGCGCTGCGCGAGCGCCTCACGGCGGAGGCGCGGGCGCTGACCGACCGGCATGGCGCGGCGGCGCCCTCCCGCCCGCGCCAGCTGGCCTGCCTGCGCGACACGGTGATGGCGCTGGACATGGCGCTGGAGCTGGCCGAGCCGGAATTGCGCGGGGAGGAGCTGCGCGCCGCCGCCCAGGCCCTGGCGCGGCTGGCCGGGACGATTGGCATGGAGGAGATTCTCGACGCGGTGTTTGCCGGATTCTGCATCGGCAAGTAATCCGCTCTCAGATCGGATCGTGCTCCAGCGCGGCCAGCGCGGCCCAGCCGGTGGCGCTGAGGGAGGGGCGGCGGTAATAGTTGAAAGGGCGCTCCGGCAGGCCAGGACGCAGAGACGGCCCGACGGTGAGCCCGGTACTCAATTCTGGCGCCACCGTGGCGTAGACATAGCCTTGCGGGGAAAGATTGGCGGCGATGGTGCGAAGAAAATCCTTCGCCATCGGATCGCGCATCCGCGCCAGCGCCAGCGCCGCGAAGGCGGTGCCCTCCAGCCAGATGCCATCGCTGGCAGTGGAAAAGCCGATGCCGAACCCGTGGCGGAGATGGGCAATGGCGCGGCTGGCGCTGGCGGCGTCACCCAGCCCGGCGAGATAGGGCCAGATGCCGGCATCCGCCGCTAGCATGGCGTTGGGCGCGCCCTCCGGGGTGAGGCCGGCCATGAAGATTCCCCGCTTTTTATCATAGGCCGCGGCAACGAAAGCCCGGGCATGGGCCGCGTCCCCGGCCCGGCCGAGCCTGGCGAAGGCGACGGCGAGATCGAGGTTTTGCTCGGTGCTGCGCCAGCCCAGGCGAAGCTGGGCGGTATCGAAACCGTAAAGCCCGCCATAATAGCCAAGCGGGGCGCGCAACGCCGCATTGAGAAAATTTCCGGCGGCGTTGGCGGGACCGGTCATGCCCAGCGCCGCCCAGAGTAGCATCGCCCAGGCGACCGGGCCGGTGGCGGTGCCGGTCTGGTACGGGTCTTCATCCCATTGGCGGGCCTGGACGTTCCAGAAGCCTGGCAGTTTCGCGGGCGTGGCCACCGGCCCGGCGGCATAGGCGTTGCGCAAGCGGCCATCGTGAAATTTGCGGTCATGCGCCTGAGCCAGGGCGAGCGCCGCGCCGATTCGCCGCGCCTGCGCCTCCTGCCCGGCGGCCAGCAGCAACAGCCCAGCCAGGGCGTTGTCGTAGACATAGGCGGCGTTGGCCTGGGTCAGGTCGAAATCATCCGCCCGGGGGCCGGTCCTCACCAGATAGGAGTTGAGCAGAACCGGGCCGTCGCCCAGCGCCGCCATCTGCCTGAGGATGGCGGCCACCAGGGCAGACCCCAGTTTCGGCGCGGCCCGCGCCAGGGCGGGCAACGCCGCCGCCCCGGCGCAAAGGCCCCGGCGCGTGAGCTTATTCAAGTATTTCGGCGAGCAGCTCTGTGGTGCGGCCATTGGCGATGGTGGCGGCGCGGGCGTCGTAATGGATGCCGCCCACCCGGGCGAAAGCATGGTGCACGCCGGGATAGACGAAGGCGTCCACCCATTCATTATCCTCCACCGCCTCGAGCACCCGGGCGCGGCCCTCGGCGGGGAAGAATTCATCCTGCTCGGCGATGTGCAGCATCAACGGCGCCTGGATCTGGTCGAATTCATCGATCAGCTGGTCCAGCCCCACCCCGTAATAGGACACATTGGCATCCGAATCGGAGCGCGTGGCCATCATCACCGCCAGCCGGCCGCCGAGGCAGAAACCCACCGTGCCCGCCTGGCCATTGCAGTTTGGCAATTCCCGCGCCGCGTCCAGCGTGGTGATGAGATCCTCCACGCCCTTATCCTGGTCGAAGCGGTTCATCAGCTCGAAGGCCTTTTTCCACTCCGCCTCGGTCTTGTCTGAAATATTCACGCCCGGCTCCAGCCGCCAGAACAAATCGGGCGCGATGGCGATGAAGCCCTGCTCGGCCAGATTCTGCGCCGTGGCGCGCAGGGCGTCGTTGACGCCGAAAATTTCCTGGATCACCACCACCGCGCCGGCGCTCTCCTTGCCCTCGGGCTCCCAGACGAAAGCCGAGAACTCACCGCTTCCATCAGCGGCCTGCAGCTTGATCTCACGCATGTCTTCCTCCGTGCTCGCATCCCGGCCGGGTCGGCCGCGCCGGGAGTGTAGAGAAGCGTCCGGACGGTGCAAAGGGCGCCGCGTGTGACATCGCGGTTATGGCGGCCCCGCCGGAGCGGGCCCGGTTGACGCGCGGGCGCGGGATCGTCTTGACTTGGGTCATTGGCAACGCGGCGCGGGGATGATCGTCTCAGCGCCGCCGCGCCTGGCATTTGGGAGGATCGCATGAGTTACGAGACCATTCTTGTTGAAACCCACGGCCCGGTGACGCTGGTCCGGCTCAACCGCCCCCAGGCGCTGAACGCTCTCAACAGCCAGGTTCTCGCGGATTTGATGGCGGCTTTCAGCGCTTATCAGGCCGATGCCGGCCAGCGCTGCCTGGTATTGACCGGCAGCGACAAAGCCTTCGCCGCCGGGGCTGATATCAAGCAGATGCAGCCTATGGGCTTCGCCGCGATGTATGGCACCAATTTTTTCGCCGGGTATGAGCAGATGGTGGCCTCCACGCGCAAGCCCTGGATCGCCGCCGTGGCGGGCTACGCGCTGGGCGGCGGCTGCGAACTGGCGATGATGGCGGATTACATCATCGCCGCCGACACCGCCAAATTCGGCCAGCCCGAGATCAAGCTCGGCATCGCGCCCGGCATGGGCGGCTCGCAACGCCTCACCCGCGCCGTGGGCAAGGCCAAGGCGATGCAGATGTGCCTGACCGGGCGGATGATGGACGCCGCCGAGGCCGAGCGCGCCAGCCTGGTGGCCCAGGTGGTGCCCGCCGATAGGCTGGTTGAGGAAGCGCTGGCCCAGGCCCAGGCCATCGCCGAGATGGCGCCGCTCGCCGCCATGGCCAATAAGGAGCTGGTCGACGCGGCCTTCGAGACCGGGCTGACCATGGGCATCCATTACGAGCGCCGTCTGTTCAACGGTCTCTGCGCCACCGAGGACAAGAAGGAAGGCATGACCGGCTTCCTGGAGAAGCGCAAGGGCAACTGGCGGGGCGAATAATCCCCCAGCCGGGCTATTCCGCCGCCAGGGCGGGGTTTGGGCCGGTCATGTCCACCGCTTTCTGAAAATCCACAGAAAGCAGGCGGGAGACGCCGCGCTCCTGCATCGTCACCCCGTAGAGCCGGTCCATCCGCGCCATGGTGAGAGGGTGGTGGGTGACGACCAGGAAGCGTGTGCCGGTCTCCCGCGCCATGTCTTCCAGCAAATTGCAGAATCGCTCGACATTGGCGTCGTCCAGCGGCGCGTCCACCTCGTCCAGCACCGAAACCGGGGCGGGGTTGCATTTGAACACGGCGAAGATCAGCGAGAGGGCGGTGAGCGCCTGCTCTCCGCCGGAGAGCAGGGAGAGGGTGGAGAGCTTTTTGCCGGGCGGCTGGGCGAAAATCTCCAGCCCCGCTTCCAGCGGGTCGTCTGAGCCGACCAGGGCTAGATGGGCCTTGCCGCCGCCGAACATGCGGCTGAACAGGGCCTGAAAATGCCGGTCCACCTCGATGAACACGGCGGAGAGGCGCTCCCGCCCCTCCCGGTTGAGATGGCCGATGGAGCCGCGCAGCTTGGCGATGGCGGAGGTGATCTCGCCGCGCTCGCGCTCGATGGCGGCGATGGCTTCCTCGGCCTCGTTCACCTCGATCTCGGCGCGCAGATTGACCGCGCCCATCTCCTCGCGCTCCCGTTGCAGGCGTTCCCAGCGCTTGCGGGCCTTCTCCTCACTCTCGGCGGTGAGGGGCTCGGGCGGGAGAGGAAGGTTGGGGCTGGGGCCCAGCCGTTCGAGACTCCGTTCCGCCACCGTGCCCCAGCCATGATCGGCGGCGATGACATTGCCCTCCTCGCGGGCGCGGGCCTCACGCGCGGCGGCGAGAGCGGCCTCGGCGGCGCGGGCGGCGCCGGCGGCGGCTTCAGCCGCGCTGGCCGCGAGGGTCAAGGCCCCGGCGGCGCGCTGATGGGCGGCGTCGGCCTTG
>NZ_DAIEIF010000028.1 GCF_027352905.1 Acidocella sp. | reverse complement strand
AGCAGGCTCAGCGGCGCGTAGGTGAGCGGCGGCGCATCCGCATCCGGGGCCAGCAGCCGGATCACCGGGGTCATCACCCCCAGCAGCAGCCCGGGCAGCAGCGCCACCGGCACACACAGCGCCCCCAGCAGCGCCATGGCGATGAAGGGGCCACGCCGCGCATCCTCCGCCGCCGCCGCATGCAGGCTGCGCGGCCGGCCGAGAAAGCCGATGCCGATGAGCCGCACGGCCGCCCCCAGCGCCAGCGCCGCCCCCAGCCCCAAAGCGGCCAGAGCCGCGGTAAAACCGATACGCGCGAGAATCCCGCCGGTGGCCGCAGCGCCGATCACGGCATGAAGGAGCAGAAATTCCGGGGCGAAACCGGGGCCGAGCGGAAGTGCTGCCATGCCCATCGCCCCCAGCAGCATCAGCCCGCCCAGGCGCGGCATGCCCCGCATCAGCCCGCCCAGCCAGTTGAGGCTGGTGGTGCCCACCGCGTGCTTCACCTCCCCCGCGCCAATGAGGAGCAGCGGCTTGAACAGGGCATGGGCCACGGCGCAGAGCAGCGCGGCCTGCAAGCCCAGCCCGGCCAGGGCGGCATCGCCCGTGGTTTTGCCATAGAGGCCGAGCCCCAGCCCCACGGCGATCAGCCCGGCATGCTCGACGGTTGAGCAGGCCAGCACGGTTTTCAGCTCCACCTCGACCATCGCCCGCAGCGCGCCGATGAGCACCGAGAGCGCCCCCGCCGCCGCCAGCGCGCCCCCCCACCAGGGCTGCGCCGCCGGCGCGAGGAGGATGAAGGCGTAGCGGATGAGCACGTAGAGCGCGACCTTGACCATGCCCCCCGACATCAACGCCGAGACCCCGGCGGGCGGCGCCGGATGCGCGCGCGGCAGCCAGCTATGCAAGGGGGCGAGCCCCGCCTTGGCTCCCGCCCCCAGCGCCACCAGCACGAAGGCGAGAGACGAGGGCGGCAGAAACACCGCCGGGATGAGACAGGCGGCGGCGAAGACCGCGATGCCGATATAGAGCGTGGCGGGCTGGCGGTCCCCGCGCAGCACCAGCAGCCAGGAGGCGGCGCTCATCAGCTCGAAGCCGAAGATCAGGCTGAAGGCATCGCCCGCCAGCAGCGTCAGCGCCATGCCCAGCACGAACACCCAGAAGCTGAGCGAGCCGCGCATCCCCGCCAGCGCCGCCGCCACGGTCTGCGGCAGCAGCAGGCAGAGAAACAGCAAGGAGAGGGCGTCGAGATGCAGATGCATCCCCTGCCCTGGCAAGCCGAACACGAAGCCGATGGAATCGCCCACACCCCTCCCCTAGCAAAGCGGCGGCCACGCCGCCATGCGTCCGCCGCCTTTTACCGCGCGGATTTTGCCGCTACGCTCCGGACGGGCGGAACGGGGGGAATAGAGAAATGAACATCGCGCACTGGCTCTACCAATCGGCGCGGGCCTGGCCGGCCGCCCCGGCGATTTTCGACGGACCCAGCCTGCTCGAGGATTACGCGGGCCTGCTCGCCTCCGTCTGCGGCCGCGCCCGCCATCTGCGCGAGCGCCATGGCATCGCTCCGGGCGAGCGGGTCGCCATCTTCGCCAAAAACGCGCCCGATTACATCGCGGCGATCCATGCCTGCTGGTGGCTGGGGGCGACGGTGGTGCCCATCAACCACAAGCTCCACCCCGGCGAGGCGGAATGGATCATCGGCGATGCCGGGGCGCGGCTCGTCCTCACCGATCACGGCGATTCGTTTCCCGGCCGCGCCGGGCTGGCGGAGGAGGCGCTCGGCTCCCGCCCGGCGGCGGCGGCGCCCATCGCGCCGCCCTGCCCGGCGGCGGATACCGACACCGCCTGGCTGTTCTATACCTCCGGCACCACCGGCCGCCCCAAGGGGGTGATGATCAGCCACGACAACCTCCGCCAGATGGCCTTGTGCTACGCGCTGGACATCGAGCAGCCCGCCATGGACAGCCACATGCTCTACGCCGCGCCGATGTCGCACGGGGCGGGGCTCTACATGCTGCCGCAAATCCGCGCCGGCGGGGCGCATCTCATCCCCGCCTCGCGCGGGTTCGATAGCGGCGAGATCATCGCCCTCGCCGCCCATCCCGGCCGGCTCGTCTTCTTCGCCGCGCCCACCATGGTCAAGCGCCTCATCGCCGCGGCGCGCGGCGCGGGCTTCGCCGGGGAGGGCATCCGCACCATCGTCTATGGCGGCGGGCCGATGTACGCCAACGATATCGACGAGGCGCTCGCCCAGTTCGGCCCCCGCTTCGTCCAGGTCTATGGCCAGGGCGAAAGCCCGATGACCATCTCCGTCCTGCCCCGCGCCCTCGTCGCGGACCAGACCCATCCAGACTGGCGCGCCCGCCGCAACTCGGTGGGCTACGCGGCGGGTTGCGTCACCCTCGCGGTGCTGGGGCCGGATGACGCGCCGCTCCCCCCGGGCGAGACCGGCGAGATCTGCGTGCGCGGCCCCTCGGTCATGTCCGGCTACTGGCGCAAGCCGGAGGCGACCGCCGAGACCCTGCGCGGCGGCTGGCTGCATACCGGCGATCTCGGCCATATCGACGAGGACGGGTTTCTCTACCTCACCGACCGTTCCAAGGATGTCATCATCTCCGGCGGCACCAATATCTACCCGCGCGAGGTGGAGGAGGCGCTGTTGCTCCACCCCGCGGTGTTCGAGGTGGCGGTGATCGGCGAGCCGGAACCGGAATGGGGCGAGCAGGTGGTGGCCTGCGTCGTCCTCGCCCCGGGGCGCAGCGCGGCGGAGGCGGAGCTCAGCGCCTGGTGCCGGGAGCGCATCGCCGCCTTCAAGCGGCCCAAGCGCTACCTCTTCCTGCCCGAGCTGCCCAAGAACGGCTACGGCAAAATCCTGAAGACCGATCTGCGCGCGGCCCTGAGCGCCAGCGTTTAGAGTGTTTTAGCGAGCAATTTCAATCTAGCCTCCCGGCCCAGGCCAGATGGTTCACCGGCCCGTGCCCCGCGCCCAGCCCGGGGGCGGTGGCGATGGCGGCTTGCAAATAGGCGCGGGCGCGGCGCAGCGCCGGCTCCAGCGCCATCCCCTGCGCCAGCAGGGTGGCGATGGCGGAGGCCATGGTGCAGCCCGTGCCATGGGTATGGCGGGTGGCGATGCGCGGCAAAGTGAGGCGCGTCACCCCCGCCGGGGTGATCAGCAAATCCGTGAGATCCGGCCCCTCGCCATGCCCGCCCTTCAGCAGGACGGCCCGCGCCCCCATCTCCAACAGCCGCTGCCCGGCGGCGAGGCGCTGCGCCTCGCTCTCCACCGGCAGGCCGGTGAGCTTGGCGGCCTCGGGCAGGTTGGGGGTGATGAGCGTGGCGCGGGGAAGCAGAAGCTCCGCCAGCGCCCGCGCCGCCCCTTCCGCCAGCAGCACCGCGCCGGAGGTCGCGACCATCACCGGGTCCAGCACCACCGGCACGCCCGCCGGCAGCTCGGCGGCGGCGGCGCGGATGATCCCCTCATTGGCCAGCATGCCGAGCTTGACGGCGTCCACGCCGATATCGCCGACCACGGCGCGGATGCAGCGCGCCACGAAATCCGGCGGCACCGCATGCACCGCCTCCACCCCCAGCGTGTTCTGGGCGGTGAGCGCGGTGATGGCGGTGCAGCCATAGCCGCCCAGGGCGGTGATCGTCTTGAGATCGGCCTCGATCCCCGCGCCGCCGCTGCTATCGGAGCCCGCGATGGTGAGAACGCGCGCGATCATTCCGCCGCCGCCGTGGCGGCGGCGATCTCGGCGCATAGCCCGGTGACGATCTCGCCGATCAGCGCCGGGTCCTCGCCCTCGGCCATCACCCGGATCAGCGGCTCGGTGCCGGAGGCGCGGATCAGCACCCGCCCGCCCCCGCCCAGCCGGGCGGTGGCGGTGGCGATCGCCCCCTGGATATGCGGCAGGCCGAGCGGCGAGACGCCCCGGTAACGGACATTGCGCAAAAGCTGCGGCAGCGGGGTGAAGACGCGGCACGCCTCCGAGGCCCGCTTGCGGGAGCGCACCAGCACGGAGAGCACTTGCAGCGCCGCCACCAGCCCATCCCCGGTGGTGGCGAAATCGGAGAGGATGACATGGCCGGATTGCTCGCCGCCGAGATTGAGGCCATGGGCGCGCATCGCCTCCGCCACGTAGCGGTCCCCCACCTTGGTGCGGACGAGGCTCAGGCCGAGCCCGGCGAGAAACCGCTCCAGCCCGAGATTGCTCATCACCGTGGCGGCGATGCCGCCGCCCCGCAAATGGCCGCAGGCGGCCATGTCGCGGGCGATCAGCCCGAGAATCTGGTCGCCATCGATGATCTCGCCCCGCTCATCGGCGAGGATCACCCGGTCGGCGTCGCCATCCAGGGCGATGCCGAGATCCGCCCCATGCTCCAGCACGGCGGCGGAGAGCGCCTGCGGCGCGGTGGAGCCGGAATCGCGGTTGATGTTGAACCCGTCCGGGTTGACGCCGAGGGGAATCACCTCCGCCCCCAGCTCGAACAAGGCGGCGGGGGCGACCTTGTAGGCGGCGCCATGGGCGCAATCCACCACGATGCGCAGCCCATCCAGCCGCAGCCCGCGCGGCAGGCAGAATTTCGCCGCCTCGATATAGCGCCCGGCGGCGTCCACCAGCCGGGCGGCGCGGCCCAGCTGCGCGGGGGCCGCCAGCCGCGCCGCGAGATCCTGGTCCATCAGCGCCTCGATCTGCGCCTCCGCCTCGTCGGAGAGCTTGGCCCCGTCCGGGCCGAACAGCTTGATGCCGTTATCCTCGAACGGGTTGTGGGAGGCGGAGATCATCACCCCGAGATCGAGCCGCAGGGAGCGGGTGAGCATGGCGATGGCCGGGGTGGGCAGCGGCCCGGCCAGGGTCACGTTCATCCCCGCCGAGATGAACCCCGCCGTCAGCGCCGGCTCCAGCATATAGCCGGAGAGCCGCGTATCCTTGCCGATGATCACGCGGTGGCGGTGCTGGCCGCGCCGGAACATCAGCCCCGCCGCCTGGCCGAGCTTGAGCGCCATTTCCGGCGTCATCGGCGCCTGGTTGGCGGTGCCGCGAATCCCATCGGTGCCGAACAGGCGGCGCTTCGGTGTGCTATCCATCATCTCTCTCATTCAGCCGGCGCCAGACGCGCAGGGCCTGGCAGGTGCCCGCCACATCGTGCACGCGCAGTATATGCGCGCCGCGTTCCAGGGCATAGAGTCCGGCGGCGAGGCTCTCCGGGTCGCGCCGCGCCGCCTCGTCCTGGCCGGAGACGCCGCCCAGAAAGCGCTTACGGGAGAGGCCGATGAGCAGCGGGTGCCCGAGCGCGGCCAGGCGGGGGGTGGCGCGCAGCAATTCCAGGTTCTGCCCGCCCTGCTTGGCGAAGCCGATGCCGGGGTCGAGGCAGATCTGGCGCGCCTCCACCCCCGCCGCCAGCGCCGCGTCCCGCGCCGCCCGCAATTCGGCGATCACCTCCGCCGCCACCTCCGCATAGACCGCCTGGGCGTTCATCGTCGCCGGGGTGCCGCGCATATGCATCAGCACCACCGGGCAGCCCGCCCGCGCCACCACCCTCGCCGCATCCGGGTCGTGGCGGAGGGCGGAAATGTCGTTGACGATCCGCGCCCCGGCCTCCAGCCCCGCCGCCATGGTGGCGGCGTGGCGGGTGTCGAGCGAGATCACCGCGCCCGCCCGCGCCAGCGCCCGCACCACCGGCAGCACCCGCGCCATCTCCGCCTCCGGCGTCACCGGCGCGGCGCCGGGGCGGGTGCTCTCCCCGCCAATGTCGATGATGTCGGCCCCCGCCGCCAGCATGCGCCGCCCGGCGGCGATGGCGGCCTCCAGGCTGTCATGCGCGCCGCCATCGGAGAAGGAATCCGGCGTGACGTTGAGGATTCCCATCACCAGCTTGCGGTCGAGGGCGAGCCCCGCCCATTCGGTCACCCGCGGATTCATGCCGCCCGCCCTATCACGCGCGCCGCCCGCCGCGCTATAGACGCGCTATAGACAGGGGCAGGAGGCACCGCATGACGGCACGGCTTTATCTCGGCACCGCCCGCTATTCCTCGTGGTCGATGCGCGGCTGGCTGCTCGTGCGCCTCGCCGGGCTCGCCGCCGAGACGTTATTCCGCCCCTTGGGCGAGGCAAAGTCCGTCTCGCCCAGCGGTCTGGTGCCCTATCTGGAGCATGAGGGGGCGCGGGTGTGGGAGAGCCTCGCCATCGCCGAATATTGCGCGGATCTCAACCCCGCCCTCTGGCCCGCCTCCCGCCCGGCCAAGGCCTGGGCGCGGTCCATCGCCGCCGAGATGCATGCCGGGTTCCGGGGGCTGCGCCAGGCGATGCCGATGAATCTCGGCCGCCCGGATTACGCCGGTCTCGGCCAGACGCCGGAGAGCCTCGCCGATCTCGCCCGCATCGAGGAGATCTGGACGGAGACGCGGGCCGGGTTCGGCGCCGGCGGGCCGTTTCTGTTCGGCGCGGCGTTCAACGCGGCGGATGCCATGTACGCGCCGGTGGTGGCGCGGCTGCTCACCTACGCGCCGCCGCTCTCCGCCGCCAGCCGGGAATATTGCGCGGCGGTGCGGGCGCATCCGCTGGTTGCGGAATGGTATGAATTCGCGGCAAAAGAACCGTCATCCTGGCGAATGGAAAAATTTGAATGCCTCGCATGAAGCTCCGTGACCTGCTCCTGGCCGCGGCCGCGCTCGTCGCCGCCACCCTGCCCGCCGCCGCCGGCTCGCTGGTGCCGGCGATGAATCTCCGGCTCGATCATGGCTCGGTCTGGCAGGCCAACACCAAGCAGAGCGTGACGGAGGGGTTCCTGCAAATCCATAACGATGGCCCCACCGATGACACGCTGACCGGCTGGAACTGCCCCGCCGCGGGCACGACCACGCTGGTGGACAAGGACGGCAAGCCGCTCGACCATCTCACCATCCCCGCCGGCAAGACGGTCACCTTGTCCCCGGATGGTCTCCACCTCGTGCTTGGCGGCCTTCTCTTCCCCATCGAGCGCGGCAGCATTCTGCCCTGCTCCTTCACCTTCACCCAGGCGGGGGAGCTAGGCGGCTTCCTCAACGAGGTCAAACGCCCCCGGGACAAGGGCTGACCGGCATTGCGGGCCCCGGCGAAATCGGCCAAGGCGGGCCCGGCGCGGGTGCAGCCCCTGGCCGCGCCCGAGGGCGCTTTCGACGAGCAGACCTATCTGCGCCTCAACCCGGATGTGCTGATCGCGGTGGCGGAGGGCAAATTCCGCTCCGGGCGCGAGCATTACGAGCTTTACGGCAAGGCGGAGGGGCGTCTGGCCGCCGCGCCGGCCGGCCTGCCCCGCGACAAGATCCTCATCACCGCCCGGCCCGGCCAGGCCGAGGAAGCGCCACACCCGCCCCAGGGCGCGGTGGACGCGATCAAGCTCTCCCCCTCCGGCGGGCTCTACGTCACCGGCTGGGTGCATGACGCGCTGGACCGGCTCGACGCGCTGGAACTCTACGTGCCGGGCTGGTCCACCGCCTTCTCCGCCGCCGCGCTCGCCCGCACCCGCCGCCCGGACGCCGAGGAGGTGGTGAAGCCGCACCTGCCCCACGCGCTCGGCTTCTGGGGGTTCATCCATGCCGGGCAGCATCTGGGGGCCGGCAAGTGCAACGTGGTGATGCGGATGAAATCCGGGGCGGAACTCAGCCTGATCGTCGCCATCGAGACGGTGGAGGATCTGGAATTGCGCTTCCTCGCCTTCCAGCAGCTCGCCACCGCCCATTATCCCGGCCCCGCCTATTTCAACGCCCCCGCCGTCATCGCCGCCGCCATCGGCCCGCAGCTGGTGGAGTTCAGCGCCATGCTGACCCGCCGGGCGGTGAGCGCCCCCTTCATCGAGCGTTTCCACCAGCCGGGGCGGCGGCCGCTCGCCTCGATCATCGTCTGCCTCTATGGGCGGCCGGAATATCTGCGGCTGCAACAGGCGCTCTTCGCCCGCCAGCCGGGGGCGGAGGAGTATGAATATGTCTATGTCTGTAACAGCGCAAGCCTGGCGGAGACACTGCTCAAGGACGCCGCCATCGCCCATCGCGCGCATGGGCTGGACATCACGCTGATCCTGCTCGGCGCCAATGCCGGCTTCGCCGCCGCCAATAATCTCGGCGCGGCCCAGGCGCGCGCCTCCCGCCTCGTCTTCGTCAATCCGGACGTCTTCCCCAAGGAGCCGGATTTCGCCCGCCGCCATCTCGCTTTGGCCGCGGCGGGGCCGGCGGCGCGAACGGATCTGTTCGGCGCGGCGCTCTATTACGATGACGGCTCGCTGATGCATGCGGGCATGTATTTCGAGGCCGATACCGCCCCCGGCTTCATGCTCGGCCAGGGCGAGGATGTCACCCTGCTGCGCGTCGAGCATTACGGCAAGGGCGCGCCGCCGGATGACGCCGCGCTGTTGCGCCCGCGCCCGGTGCCGGCGGTGAGCGGCGCCTTCATCTCGGCCGCGCGCGGCTGGTTCGAGAGGCTGGAGGGCTTCTCCGAGAGCTATGTTTTCGGACATTACGAGGATGCCGATCTCTGCCTGCGCAGCCTGGAGGCCGGCCGGCCCGCCTGGCTGCACGACCTGCATCTCTGGCATCTGGAGGGCAAGGGCGGCGCGCGCCTGCCGGTGCATGAGGGCGCCGCGGCGGTCAACCGCTGGCTGTTCACCCAAAGCTGGCTGCAGACGCTGCGCGCCGGGCTGCTGGGGCCGCAAGCCGCCCACCCCGCCTTGAGCGAGGCGGCGGCGTGAAGGTCCTCATCATCGCCATGTACCATCCGGAGCTGGTGCGCGGCGGCTCCCAGCAAGTGGCCCATGAATTGTTCCAGGGGTTGCGGGAGACGCCGGGGGTGGAGCCGGTGCTGCTCTGCTCGGCCGACCATAACAGCCCGGCCCTGTTCAAGAGCGGCGCGCGCATCACCGGCTTCGACGGGCGGGAGAACGAGTTCCTTTTTCTCTCCCATGATTACGATTACGTCTGGCAGAAACTGCCCTTGCCGCTCCAGGCCCAGGCCTTCGCCGAATTCCTGGAGCGCATCCGGCCCGATGTGGTGCATTTCCACCATTTCATGACCTATGGCATCGATTATCTCTCGCTGGCGCGGCGGGTCTGCCCCGCGGCGCGCATCGTTTTCACGGCCCATGAGTTCCTCGTCGTCTGCGCGGCCCAGGGCCATATGGTGCGCCCGCCCGATGGCGCGCTGTGCGAGAGGGCCACGCCGGTGCGCTGCCATCAATGCCTGCCCCAGCACCCGCCCGAGCATTTTTTCCTGCGCGCGCAATGGATGAAATCCCATCTCGCGGCGGTGGACCGCTTCACCGTGCCGGGGCGGTTCATGGCCGCCACCTATGAAAAATGGGGGCTGCCGGCGGAGAAGATCACGCATGTGCCCAACGGGTTGCGCCTGCCCTCGCTCAAGGCGCAACCCGCCGCCCCGGCCAGGCGCAACCGCTTCGGTTTCTTTGGGCAACTCATCGACGTGAAGGGGTTGTCCGTTCTGCTGGAGGCGGTTGCGCTGCTGCGCGCCGAGGGGTTCACCGATTTCTCGGTGGAGGTGAATGGCGAGAACATCCACTTCGCCTCGCCCGAGATCCGGGCGCGGATCGAGCAATTCCAGGCCGGGGAGGCGGAGCTGCCCCCCGCCGAGCGGCGGGTGCGCTTCAATGGCGGCTACCATCCGGGCCAGGTGGCGGCGCGGATGGCGCGGGTGGATTGGGTGGTGGTGCCCTCCCTCTGGTGGGAAATTTTCTGCCTGGTTCTCTCCGAGGCCTGGGCTTGCGGCAGGCCGGTCATCGCCTCCGATGTGGGCGGGCTGGCTGAGCGCGTCACCGATGGCGGGGACGGGCTGCTCTTTCCCCTCGGGGATGCCCGCGCCCTGGCGGAGGCGATGCGCCGCGCCGCGACGGAGGAGGGGCTGTGGGAGCGGCTGGCCGCCGGCATCGCCCCGCCGCCCAGCCTGGCGGAGATGGTCGCGGGCTATTTGAAGGTTTACGGCTGAGCCGGCAGGCGCCGGACCAGGGCGGCGAGGCGCGCGATCTCCTCATCTGGCTGCAAGGCCGAGAAGGCGAAGCGCAGCCGGGCCGTGCCCGGCGGCACGGTGGGCGGACGGATGGCGGTGACGAGAAAGCCCTCCGCCTCCAGAGCGCGCGAGGCGGCGAGCGCCGCCGCGGCCTCGCCCAGCACCAGCGGCACGATGGGGCTTTGCGCCAGGGGCAGCCCCGCCGCCACGGTGAAGGCGCGCGCCTTGGCCAGCGGCAGGGCGGCATAGGCCGGGTCGCGCTCGATGACATCCAGCGCGGCGATGGCGGCGGCGGCCACACCCGGCGGCAGGCCGGTGGAATAGACGAAACTGCGCGCCCGGTTGCGCAACAGCTCGACCACCGGGGCGGAGGCGCAGACATAACCGCCATAGCCGCCCACCGCCTTGGAGAGCGTGCCCATTTGCAGGGGGACGCGGGGATGGGCCGTGCCATGCCCGTCATTGAGCACGCCGATGCCATGGGCGTCGTCCGAGAGCAGCCAGGCTTCATGCGCCTCCGCCACATCGGCCAGGGCGTCGAGGGGAGCGAGATCGCCATCCATGGAGAACACGCCATCCGTGGCGATCATCGCCCGGCCCCGCGGCGGGCGCCGCGCCGCCAGCAGGGAGGCGGCCTGCGCCACGTCGTTATGGCGGAAGACCTCCACCCGCGCGCCGGAGAGGCGCGCGCCGGCCCATAGGCAGGAATGGGCGAGCTCATCCAGGAGAATGAGATCGCCCTCCCCCATCAGCGCCGGGATGAGCCCGGCATTGGCGAGATAACCGGAGCCGAACAGGCAGCACGCCGCGCTGCCCTTGAGCCGGGCCAGCCGCGCCTCCAGCTCCGCCAGCAGCGGATGATTGCCGGTGATGAGCCGCGAGGCCCCCGCGCCGACGCCATGCCGGCGCGTCGCCTCCAGCGCCGCAGCGATGACGGCGGGATGCCGGGAGAGGTTGAGATAATCGTTGCAGGAGAAAGAGAGCAGGCGCTGGCCGTTCCGCTCCACCCACGCCCCCTCACCCCGCGTTGTTTCCACCAACTGGCGGCGCAGGCTGCCGGCCTCCAGGCGGGCGAGCTTGGCTTGGGCGAATTGATCGAGCGAGCGCAAATGATCTTCTCGGCGTCAACGTGGCGGGCGGGGACATGGCTGGAGCGGCATCCCATCAAATGGACTCATTTGATAGAGAAAGTTGCTGGTCCAGATCATCGTCAGAGCGTTTCCATGAACCGAAGGGAATGAGAACGCTCTAACGGATATCGCCCGGCGCCGGAAGCCCGGACCCGGCAAAAAAAGACCCGCCAGCCCATGGCCAGCGGGTCAAGTCAACAGGGAGGCTTCACGTCTGGGAGACGTGGGACCGAAGTCCCATCCAGTTCTCTCGAACCGGATATGTTGTATATAGGACACATCCCCGGATTTTTTAAGTGTTAAAATCTTAATGTAGTTGATTTTCTGTAACTCTTTGTTCCAGAGGCCGGAAAAAATCGAGGAAATCAGCCATTTCATGGCCTTATCCCGTTGCGTTCAGCAATGGAATTCACCAAAAAGTCACGGAAGACGGAGATGCGTTTGGAGTTTCGCAACTCTTCCGGGTAGACGAAATACATATCCACCGTGGGTTTTTTGACATCGGGCAGCACCGGGACCAGCCCGGCCGTGTCGGTGAGCAGGTAATCGGGCACCGTGCCGATGCCCAGGCCGCTGCGGATGCAGGTCAGCATCGCCTGGAGGGAGTTCACCTCCAGCATGCCCCGCCGCGCCGTGCCATCCTTGCGGCCGAGCTCGCCCAGCCAGTTGACATCCGGCACTGGCGGCTTGCGGTCGCCGAAGAGGATGAGCTTGTGATTGTCCAGATCATCCGGCGTCTGCGGCAGGCCATGAGCCTGCGCATACTCCTCCGAGGCCCAGATCTGCATGCGGATCTCCGCGAGGTGGCGCTGCACGAGATCGGGCTGGCGGGGCGGATGCATGCGGATGGCGACATCCGCCTCACGCATCGCGAGGTCGAGATCGGTATCGTCCAACAGCAGCGAGATTGAAACCTCGGGATATTGGTTGAGGAAGGTTTTCAGCCGGGGCGCCAGCCAGACCACGCCGAAACTATGGGTGGTGGTCACCTTGAGGCGGCCGGCGGGTTTTTCCTTGCTTTCGGCGAGCATCGCCTCGGTCATCGCCAGCTTGGCGAAAACGTCGCGCACCGTGCGGTAGAGCGTCTCGCCCTGCTCGGTGAGGATCAGCCCGCGCGCGTGGCGGTGGAAGAGCGGCACGCCAAGCGCCTCCTCCAGCGCGGAGATCTGCCGCGAGACGGCGGATTGGCTGAGATTGAGCACATCCCCCGCATGGGTGAAGCTGCCCGCCTCGGCCACCGCGTGGAAGACCCGAAGCTTGTCCCAATCCATTTTTTGTCCGGCCATGATTTATGCAGCCTCGTTGACGTGCAGGGGAAGATGATCGAGGAATTTTTCCGCCTCGAGCGCGGCCATGCAGCCCGTGCCCGCGGCGGTGACGGCCTGGCGGAAAACCTTGTCCTGCACGTCGCCGGCGGCGAAGACGCCCGGCACGGAGGTTTCGGTCGTCCCCGGCCGGGTGACGACATAGCCCTCCGCGTCCATTTGCAGCTGGCCGGTGAAGAGGGCGGTGCTGGGAGAATGGCCGATGGCGATGAACACGCCCTGCGCCGCCATGTCCCGCGTCTCGCCGGTGACGGTGTGCTTGAGGCGCAGCCCGGTGACCGCCTCCGGCGTGCCGCCGCCCAGAATATCCTCGACCGTGTGATCCCAGACGATCGAGATTTTTGGATTCTCGAACAGGCGCTGCTGGAGGATGCGCTCGGCGCGCAGCGTATCCCGCCGGTGAATGAGGGTGACGTGGCGGGCATGATGGGTGAGGTAGAGCGCCTCCTCCACCGCCGTGTTGCCGCCGCCGATCACCGCCACCTCCTTGCCGCGGAAGAAAAACCCGTCGCAAGTGGCGCAGGCCGAGACGCCGGCGCCCATGAATTTGCGCTCCGAGGGCAGGCCGAGCCAGCGCGCCTGCGCGCCGGTGGCGATGATGACGCTCTCCGCCGCGAAAACCAGCCCGCCATCCGTGCGGGCCTTGAAGGGCCGGGCGGAGAAATCCACGCCCGTGACCAGATCGTAGATGATCTCGGTGCCGACATGCTCGGCCTGTTTGGCCATCTGCTCCATCAGCCAGGGACCCTGGATGGGAGCGGCGAAACCGGGATAATTCTCGACATCCGTGGTGATGGTGAGCTGGCCGCCCGGTTGCAGCCCGGCGATGAGCACCGGGGCGAGATTGGCCCGGGCGGCATAGATGGCCGCGGTGTAGCCCGCCGGGCCCGCGCCGATGATCAACACCCGGGTTTTTCTCGTCTCAGCCATCGAAATTTCGTCTCATCATTATGCCGAGATTACATATCTGTTCATCCCGCACCTATACAAGACTCCCTTGTATCAAGACTCCCCTGCCGGGCCTTTGGCACGGTTTCGCCGCTCCCATATCCCGCCTATGGCTTATCCTGTCTCCGATCATTGCGACGGCAAACGCTTCTTCAACCCCGAACCGCCCCGCCACCCGGAGATGAGCCCGCGTGGCGGGCTGATGCGGATGCTGAAAATGCTAAGGGAGCGGCGGTCCGGGCGCTCCGCCTGGGCGCGCTGGCCCGCCCGGGTGGAAAACCGCCCCTACCCGCCGCCCGACCCGGCCCGCCCCTCGGTCACCTGGATCGGCCATAACACGTTTCTGCTCCGCCTCGGCGGGCTCAACGTGCTCACCGACCCGATTTTTTCCGAGCGCTGCTCGCCGGTGCGCTTCGCGGGGCCGGCGCGGGTACGCGCGCCGGGACTCGCCATCGCGGCGCTGCCGCCGGTCGATCTCATCCTGCTCTCCCATAATCATTACGACCATATGGATTTGCCCTCGCTCAAACGGCTGCGCCAGCGCTTCCCGGCGGCCCGGCTCATCACCACCCTGGGCAATGCCGGGTTTCTCACCCGCCAGGGCCTGGCCGGCGCGGTGGAGCTGGATTGGTGGGAGAGCGTGACCCTGCATGGCGCCCATGTCACCGCTACCCCGGCCCGGCATTTCTCGGCGCGCACGCTGTGGGACCGCAACGAGACGCTCTGGGCCGGGTTCATGCTCAACTGGCATGGCCGCAGGATTTATTACGCAGGCGACACGGGTTACACGAAATTCTTCAGCGAGATCCGCCACCGGCTGGGCGCGCCAGATCTCGCCTTGCTGCCCATCGGCGCGTATCAGCCGCGCGAGGTGATGGCCACCGTGCATACCGACCCCGCCGAGGCGGTGCGGGCCTTCCAGGATCTGCACGCCGGGCGGGCCATCGGCATGCATTTCGGCACGTTTCAGCTCACCCAGGAGGCGATCGACGCGCCGGAGCGGGAGCTGGCCCAGGCGCGGGAGCGGGCGGGGCTGGCGCCGGAGGCGTTCTTCACGCTGGATGTGGGCGAGAGCGCGCCTTTGTGAGCGCCGGCGCGGCGGTTTTGCCCGGATAGGTGCACCATGCCGCCCCGGGGCAGCGCCAGCATTCCGGCTGGCGCGCCTTGCAGACATAGCGGCCATGCAGAATGAGCCAGAGATGGGCGGGCTTGAGCATGTCCCGGGGGATGCGGCGGAGCAGCGCCTCCTCCACCGCGCGCGGGGTGGGGCCGGGGGCGATGCCGGTGCGGTTGCCGAGGCGGAAGATATGAGTGTCCACCGCCATGGTGGCCTGGCCGAAAATCTCGTTCAGCACCACATTTGCCGTCTTGCGGCCGACACCGGGCAGCGCCTCCAGCGCGGCGCGGCTATCCGGCACCTCGCCGCCATGGCGCTCCACCAGCAGGCGGGAGAGCGCCGCCACGTTGCGCGCCTTGGCCTGCCAGAGGCCGATGCTCTTGATCAGCGCGCCGATGCCCTCCGCGCCCAAAGCCGCCATCGCCCTGGCGTCCGGCGCCGCCGCGAAGAGGGCGGGGGTGACCTTGTTCACCGCCCGGTCCGTGGTCTGGGCCGAGAGCACCACGGCGACGAGCAGCTGAAACGGCGTGGCGTAATCCAGCTCGGTGCGCGGGGTCTCGTTGCCGGCGGCGATGGCGCGCAGGAAGGCGGGGATATCCGCCTTGCGCATGGGCGGCGAGGCGGCGGGGGTCGCCGGTTCGCGGCTCATTTGGTGCCGAAGAGCCGGTCTCCCGCATCGCCGAGGCCGGGCAGGATATAGGCGTTCTCATCCAGCTGGCGGTCGAGCGCGGCGGTGAAGACCGGCACGTCCGGATGCGCGGCGTTGAAGGCGGCCACCCCTTCCGGCGCGGCCAGCAGGCAGACGAATTTGATCTGCCTCGCCCCCGCCTGCTTGAGCCGGGTGACGGCGGCGGCGGCGGAATGGCCAGTGGCGAGCATTGGGTCCACGACCACGCAGAGCCGCTCCTCCAGCGCCTCCGGCACCTTGAAGTAATATTCCACCGGCTCATGCGTCACCGGGTCGCGGTACATGCCGATATGCCCGACCCGCGCCGCGGGCACGAGGTCGAGCATGCCGTCGAGAATCCCCGCCCCGGCGCGCAGGATGGAGACGAAGCAGAGCTTCTTGCCCTGCACCTGCACCGCCTCCATCTCCTCCATCGGGGTTTCGATCATCACCGGCTCCAGCGGCAGGTCGCGCAGCACCTCATAGGCGAGGAGCAGCGAAATCTCGCGCGCCAGGCGGCGGAATCCGCCGGTGGTGGTCTCCTTCTTGCGCAGCAGGGTCAGCTTGTGTTGCACCAGCGGGTGGTCGATGACGGTGAGCATGGAAGTTCAGTCTCCGGCTTTGGGCAGGCGGATGACGAAACGGGCGCCGATGACGCGCCCCGCCTCGTCCCGGCGGTTCTCGGCCGAGATCCGGCCCTGATGCGCCTCGACGATCTGGCGCGAGATGGAGAGGCCGAGGCCGGAATGGCTGCCGAATTGCTCGCTCTCCGGCCGCTCGGAATAAAAACGGTCGAAGATGGACTCGAGCTTGGCCTCGGGAATGCCCGGCCCCTCATCCTCCACCGCGAGCTCGATGACGCCGCCCGTCTCCCGCCCGCGCAGGGTGATCCTGCCGCCCGGCGGGCTGAAGGAGATGGCGTTGCCGATGAGGTTGCGCAGCACCTGCACCAGCCGCGTCTCCGAGCCGCGCACCAGCAGGCCGGAGGCGGGGGCCTCCACAACCACAAAGGGGCCGCCCTCCTTGCGGGTCGCGTCGTGGATCTCGGCCAGGGTGGCCAGCATCCGCGCCATGTCCACGACCTCGTAGCGGCTGCGGGACAGCTCCGAATCGAGCCGCGAACTATCCGAGATGTCGGTGATCAGCCGGTCCAGCCGGGCGACGTCCTGGGTGACGATGGCGAGCAGGCGCGAGGCGCGGGCCGGATCCTCCACCCGCGAGAGGGTCTCGACCGCCGAGCGGATGGAGGAAAGCGGGTTCTTGATCTCATGCGCGACATCGGCGGCGAATTTCTCGATCGCGTCCATGCGCGACCAGAGCGCCTGGGCGGTGCCCTCCAGCGTGCGGGCGAGGGTGCCGATCTCGTCATTGCGGCCGGTGATGGCGGCGGGCAGGGCCTGCGCCCCCGCCCGGCCGGCGCGCATGCGCTCCGCCGCCGCCGCCAGGCGCGAGAGCGGGCTGGCGATGGTGCGGGCGAGGTAGAAGGAGACGATGACGGTGAGGGCCAGGGCAAGGGCGAAGAGGATGAGGATGGAGACGCGCACCGCCAGCACCGCCGCGTCCACCTCCGAGGCCTCGCGCGTCAGCAGCACCGTGCCGAGCACCTGCTGGCCCCGCTGGATCGGCTCCGCCACGGTGATGAGCAGCACGCCATGGGGGTCGCGGCGGATCAGAGGCGGGATTTCCTGGCCGCTTTGCGGGGTGGAGGTGAGCTGGAGGACGGTGCGGGCATCGGGTTGCCAGCCCAGCGTGTCCGGCCCCTCCCCCGCCCCTGAGCCGGCCGGGGCGGGCTGGCTTCTGCCGACCACCGAGCCGAAGAGGTGGTCGTAGATGAAGCTGACGATGCGCGGGAACAGGCCGGGGCTGGGCGGGGCCGCCAAAGGCTGGGTGACGATGGCCCCGCCCGGGCCGGGATGGACGCGTGAATTGGCGATGAGCTCGCCATCCTGGCCGTAGATCATCGCCTGGGCGTTGGGGGTGGGCTCGGTGAGGGAATAGAGCAAGGGCTGCGCCAGATCGGCATCCAGCGAGGGCTGGCCGTTATTCTCCTGCACCGCCGTCTCCGCGATGGCGCCGGCATAGATCCGCGCCTGCTCGCGCAGGGCCGACACCTCCGCCGCCACCAGCCCCTGCTGGTACTGGTCCAGATAGAGCAGGGCGGCGAAGATCAGCACCAGCGGCAGCAGGTTGACGAGGAGAATGTCGCGCAGCAGGCGCGACAGGCGCGGTTTACGGGCCAGATTCAGGCGTCCTTATAGCGGTAGCCGATGCCGTAGAGGGTCTCGATCTGGTCGAACTCGCTATCCACATTGCGGAATTTCTTGCGCAGGCGCTTGACGTGGCTGTCTATGGTGCGGTCGTCCACATAGACGTTCTCGCCATAGGCGGCGTCGATGAGCTGGTCGCGCGATTTCACCATCCCCGGGCGCTGGGCCAGCGCCTTCACCAGCAGGAACTCGGTGACGGTGAGCTGGATGTCCTTGCCCTTCCAGAGGCATTGATGCCGGGTCTCGTCCAGCGTCAGATCCCCCCGGGTGAGCACGGCGGCCGGAGCGGCGCCCGAGGCCTCGGCCCGGCTGGCCTCATTGCGGCGCAGCAGCGCCCGGATGCGCTCCAGCAAAAGGCGCTGGCTGAAAGGCTTGGTGATATAGTCGTCCGCGCCGAGGCGCAGGCCCATCAGCTCGTCCAGCTCGTCATCCTTGGAGGTGAGGAAGATCACCGGCATGGCGGAGCGCGCCCTCAGCTTCTGCAGCAGCTCCATCCCGTCCATGCGCGGCATCTTGATGTCCAGCACCGCGAGATCGGCGGGCTTGGCGAGCAGCCCCTGCAGGGCGGATTCGCCATCCGTATAGGTGCGGACGGCGAACCCCTCAGCCTCCAGCGTCATCTGCACCGAGGTGAGAATGTTGCGGTCGTCATCGACCAGGGCGATCGTCTGTTTCATCGGGGCGGACCCAGTCCTTCACGCGGTTCGTGGCCTTGTGCCGCCAGGGAGTGACCGGATTATGGCGGCAAATCAAGAGCCCGGCGAGAATTTGGCCCAAGCGGCGCGCGCGGCGATTGAAAGACCCCCCAGCCGGTGCGTATTAATGTTTCATATCGACGTGATAGAAGAGGACTCGCCCCGCCAATGACCGAAAAACCCGCGCTCCGCGACGCCGCTCCGCTCAAGGGGACGGGGGTGCGCCTCGCCGCCGCCTTGCACGCCAATCTCTCCGCCCCGGCCCTGGTGAAGCACGCCCTGCGCCGGGAGGAGGGCCGGCTCTCCGCGGATGGCGCGCTCATCGTCCGCACCGGCGTGCATACCGGCCGCTCGGTCGCGGATAAATTCGTGGCCGACGAGCCGGAGACCACGGCCGAGATATGGTGGGGCAAGGTCAACCAGAAACTGCCGCGCGAGAAATTCCAGACCCTGAAGACGCGGGTGCAGGCCTATCTGCAAGGGCGGGAATTGTTCACCCAGGATCTATATGCCGGGGCGGAGCCCGCCCACCGCATCCGGGTGCGGCTGGTCACCACCGGGGCGTGGCACGCCCTCTTCGCGCGCAACATGTTCATCCGCCCGGCGGAGGAGGATCTCGCCGGGTTCGAGCCGGATTACGTCATTCTCCACGCGCCGGATTTCGAGGCCGATCCGCAGATCGACGGGGTGAGGTCGAGCACCGCCATCGCCCTCTCCTTCGCGGAAAAGCTGATCGTCATCGCCGGCACGGAATATGCGGGCGAGATCAAGAAATCCATCTTCACCGTGATGAACTGGCTGCTGCCGCCCGAGAACGTGCTGCCCATGCATTGCTCGGCCAATATCGGCCAGGCGGGGGATACCGCCCTGTTCTTCGGCCTCTCCGGCACCGGCAAGACCACCCTCTCCTCCGACCCGGCGCGGCGGCTCATCGGCGATGACGAGCATGGCTGGGGCGCGGAGAGCGTGTTCAATTTCGAGGGCGGCTGCTACGCCAAGGTCATCGACCTCAGCGAGGCGAACGAGCCGGAGATCTGGGCGGCGACCCACCGCTTCGGCACGGTGCTGGAGAACGTGGTGGCGGACCCGCGCGGCGTGCTCGACCTCTCCGACGGCACCTATACCGAGAACACCCGCGCCTGCTACCCGGTCGAATACATCCCCAATGTCGAGCTTTCCGGCCGGGGCGGGCAGCCGCGCAACATCGTCATGCTCACCGCCGACGCCTTCGGCGTGCTGCCCCCCATCGCGCGCCTGACCCCGGCGCAGGCGATGTACCATTTCCTCTCCGGCTATACCGCCCGCGTGGCGGGGACGGAGAAGGGGCTGGGCAGCGAGCCGCAGGCGACCTTCTCCACCTGCTTCGGCTCGCCCTTTCTGCCCCGCCACCCGCAGGTTTACGGCAAGCTGCTGCAAAAGCTCATCCGCGAGCATGGCGCCAATTGCTGGCTGGTGAATACCGGCTGGACCGGCGGCGCCTATGGGGTGGGGCGGCGCATGTCCATCACCCATACCAGGGCGCTGCTGCGCGCCGCCTTCTCCGGCGAGCTGGACAAGGCGGAGTACCGCACCGACCCGTTCTTCGGCCTCGCCATCCCCACCCGGGTGAGCGGCGTGCCGGACGAGGTGCTGGACCCCCGCGCCGCCTGGCCCGACAAGGCGGCCTATGACGAGGCGGCCAGGGGGCTGGTGGGGCGGTTCATCGAGAATTTCGAGACCTTCGCCGAGCATGTGGATGACGAGGTGAAGGCCGCGGCGATCAAGGCCGCGGCGTAAAGACAAGCGACCTGGGAGGGGAAAATGGACCGGCATATGATCATGGCGGGCGGGCACCAGCTCGCCGCCTTTACGTGGGGGCGCGTGGAGGGCGGCGCGCCGGTGGTGGTGATGATGCATGGCGGGCTGGATTGCACCAGCACCTGGAAGGACCTGCCCGAGAGCATCGCCGCCACGACCGGGCTGGCCGTGCTCTCCTATGACCGCTGGGGCTATGGCGGCTCGGAGGCGTTCACCGGACAGCGCGAACGCTCCTACCGCATGGAGGAATCCGGCCCGGTGCTGGGCGAGGTGCTGGCCCATTTCGGCATTGGCGAGGCGGTGATGTTCGGCCATAGCGATGGCGGGGCCATGGCCGTTCTCGCCGCCGCCGCCCATCCGGAGACGGTGCGGTGCGTGTGCGCCTGCTCGCCCACCGTGGCGGTGGATTTGCCGATGATCCGGGCGATGGCCGGGGCGCGGGACGCCTTCGAGCATCGCGGGCTGCGCGAAAAACTGATGCGCCACCATGGCGACAAGACCGATGCGATGTTCTGGGCCTGGTACAACCCCTGGGCCGAGGAAGCCGCCGCCCAATGGTCGATGGCGGCGCAGGTGGCGGAGGTGGGCTGCCCGGTGGCGGCGCTGTTCGGCCAGGATGACGATTATGGCTGGCGCGCCAGCGCCGGGCTGCTGGTGGGCAATGGCCGCATGCGGCTGGAGGTGACGGCGCTGCCCGGGGTGGGGCACGACCCGCAGCACCGGGCGCGCCCAGACGTGCTGGAGGGGCTGAAACGGGTGCTGCGCGCGGGCGGCATAGGCTGAACCGCGGCCCCGCGTGGCGCCCGGGTTAAACCCCGGAAGCCGCTAAGGGCAAGCGCCGCGCCCCGATCAGAAACTCGACATTTCCCTCCGGGCCCTTGATGGGACTCGGCGTGAGGCCCAGCACCTCCCAGCCGGGCTGGGCCGCGAACCAATCCGCGATGCGCGCGCAGACCTGCTCATGCACCGCCGCGTCGCGCACCACCCCGCCCCTGCCCACCTGCTCCGGCCCGGCCTCGAATTGCGGCTTGATCAGCGCCAGCGCGAAGGCTCCCGGCGCGCAGAGCACGAGCCCGGCGGGCAGCACCGTGCGCAGGCCGATGAAGCTGGCATCGCATACCAGCGCGCCGATGGGCTCCGGGATCAGCTCCGGGGTGAGATGGCGGGCATTGGTCTTTTCCAGCACCGCCACGCGCGGGTCGGCGCGCAGCTTCCAGGCCAGCTGACCATGGCCGACATCCACCGCATAGACCCGCGCCGCGCCGTGGCTCAGCAGCACATCGGTAAAGCCGCCAGTGGAGGCGCCGATATCCAGCGCCACCCGCCCGGCGGGGTCGAGGCCGAAATGGGCGAGGCCGTGGGCCAGCTTGAGGCCGCCGCGCGAGACCCAGGGGTGCTCCTGGCCCTTCACCGTCAGCGGCGCGTCTTCCGCCACCGGCTGGCCCGCCTTGGCCACCCGCGCCGTGCCGGAATAGACCAGCCCGGCCATGATGAGCGCCTGCGCCTTGGCGCGGGATTCGGCCAGGCCGCGCGCCACCAGCGCCTGATCCGCGCGCTGGCGGGGCATCAGCGCCTCTCTCCCGGCAGGGTTTTGAATTTATAGGGGCTGGCATTGGTGGTCTCCGGGCTCACCGCCAGCCGGTGGGCGATGGGCGGGAAGGCGCGAGAGCGGCATTCCTGGCGCTCGCACAGGCGGCAGGAAAGGCCGATGCCGACCGCCGCGCGCTCCAGGTCCAGCCCGTCGCCATAGACGATCTCGCGGGCGTGGGAGACGTCGCAGCCCATGGCGATGACATGGACGGGCGCGGGCTCGCCCCAGCGGGCCGGGCGGCCGGTGATGGCGCGGGCGAAGCAGAGAAAGGTCTCGGTGGCGGAAAGCTGGGCCACCTGCACGCGGATGAGCCCTGGCGTGGCGAAGGCGGCATGGGGCACCCAGCGCGGGCAGGTGCCGCCATAGCGCATGAAGGGGAAGCCGGCGGCGGAGAAACGCTTGCTGACATTGCCCGCCGGATCGACACGGAGAAAGAAGAAGGGCAGGCCCCGCGCCCCCGGCCGCTGCATGGAGGAGAGGCGCTGGCAGGCTTGCTCATAGGAGACGCCGAAGCGCGCCGCCAGCGCCTCCACATCGTAGCGCAGCTCGCGCGCGGCGTTGAGATAGGGCTCGTAGGGCATCATCAGCGCCGCGGCGATGTAATTGAGCAGGCCGATGCGCAGCAATTCCCCGGCATCCTGGGTGGTGGGCTCGGCGCGCTTGACGATGGCCTCCACCGGGGCGCGCGCCTCCAGCAAGGCGAGCTGGAAGGCCATCTGGAAACCGCGGCTCTCGCGCGGCAGATCCTCGGAGAGGGTGAGGAGGCGGTTGGCGGCGTCGAACACCCTGAGCGCGCCCGGCAAGGGCCGCACCGCCACCACCAGCCCGTGCTGGCGGCGCAAACGCTCGGCCAAGGCGTGGCTGGAGCCGAAAGAGGCGACGTCCAGGGTTCTGCCGATCTCCTCGGCCGCCGTCTCCAGCGCGGGGAAATGGTTTTCATGGGCGTGGAAAAAATCCCGCACCTCCTCGTTGGGGCCGAGAATCCGCCGCCCCGAGGGCAGGGTGATGCCGCCCGAGCCCTCCTCCCGCGCCGCCGCCAGCGCCCGGTGCAGGGCCAGAACCGCGCGCGCCGCGCCCGGCGCGGCGGCCAAGGACTGGATCTCGCTTTCCGGCACCGGGTCCAGGGCCAGTTGCGGGTCGGAGAACACCTCCCGCAGCGAGACCTCGAACTCGCGCTCCTGCGTGCCGGACAGGGCGGCGAGATCGACCTTGAGCGCCTCCGTCAGCTTGAACAGCAGGGAGGCGGTGACGTTGCGCTGGTCGTGCTCGACGAGATTGAGATAAGACGTTGAAATGCCCAGCTTCTGGGCGAAGCCTTGCTGGGTGAAGCCCTGTTCCATGCGCAGCCGCCGGACGGTCTTGCCGATCATGATTTTTGACATGTTTTACAAATCGCAAAAATCTTCCGTAAAGTCACCCACAGATTTCGCCGGGCTTCGCGGTTTCGCGCTGGATTATCGGGGGCGATGTAAATAATTTCACTTCAGTCCTTCACGGCGCGGCCTTCTCCCCATGCCAACCCCGCCGTCTCGTGGAGGACCCGGTTTTTATTCCCATAGGAGTGTCACCATGCGCATCCAGACGACCCCGAATTTCTCCCCTGACGGCCTGGGCGGGAATGGCGCGGCCGTGCGTGACGCCGGCTTCGGCTCCCGCGCGCCCCAGCCCTCCTCAACGCGCCATCGGGTAGAGCCCGCCTATGACCGCCAGCCGGCGGAGAATGACCACGATGACGGGCTGGTTCATGGCCATTTCTGGGCCATGTCCTCCACCGTCCGCTAACAATAAGCGCCAAGTTTAGGGAGGTGCCAGCCCCGGAGCCATGCTCCGGGGCTTTTGGCGCGCCCTAAGAGCGGCTTGGCAAAGCCCGTGCTTGGGTGCGAAACTTGGCCCATGTCCGCGCGGCCTTTCATCCTCACTCCGGATCTGCTTCTGCGCGCCTACCGGCTGGGCCTGTTTCCCATGGCGGAATCGCGCGAGAGCAGCACGCTGCACTGGCTGGACCCGGACATGCGCGGCGTGCTGCCGCTCAACGGCTTCCATATCCCCCGCCGCCTGATGCGCACGCTGCGCGCCGGGCGCTTCACCGTGACGGCGGATGAGGATTTCACCGCCACCATCACCGGCTGCGCCGCCGCGCGGGAAGGCCGGCCGGAGACCTGGATCAACCGCGAGATCGAACGGCTCTTCATCGACCTGCACCGGATGGGGTTCGCCCATAGCGTGGAAAGCTGGCTGGGGGGCGAGCTGGTGGGCGGGCTGTACGGCGTGGCGCTGGGCGGCGCGTTTTTCGGCGAGAGCATGTTCTCCACCGTCGCCGACGCCTCCAAGGTGGCGCTGGCGCATCTAGTGGCGCGGCTGCGCCTGGGCGGCTATACTCTGCTGGACACGCAATTCATCACCGGCCATCTCCTCCGGTTCGGCGCGCGGGAGGTGCCGCGCGGCACCTACCACACCATGCTGGCGGAAGCGCTGGAAGAGCCGGCGCGCTTTCCCGCCGCGCCGGACCCGGCGGCGCTGATGCGTGAATTCGAGACCATGCGAAAAGAGGTTCCATGAAACGCCCGCTTCTCCCCGCCCTGGCCATGCTGGCCGCCCTCACTCCCGCCCTGGCCGCTGCCGCGCCAGCCTTTCTGCCGACGCGCGATGTCTCGGTGGATTACAGCGTGGCGAGCCCAGGCCAGCCGCCGCAAACCTACCGGCTGAGCTATGCCGCGGCCAGCCAGCAAGCGCGGCTGGATAGCGTCACCGGCCTTTACGTTCTCGCCAACCTGCCCCAGGGGCAGGCCCAGGTGGTGGTGCCCGCCCTGCACGCCATCGTCCAGGCGCCGGATTTCTCCAGCCTCACCACCCAGCTCTACCAGGCGGATAACGCCAGCTTCACCCCCATCGGCACCGGGCATTACGCCGGGTTGGACTGCCGGGACTACAAGGTGACGGACAAGAACGGCACCGCCCGGGCCTGCATCACGCCGGATGGGGTGATCCTGCACTTCGCCGGGCAGAACGCGCATGGCGGCGCGGACATCACCGCCACCTCGGTGAGCTACGGCCCGGTGGCGGCGGATGAATTCACCCCGCCCGCCAATTTCATGCCGCTCAACCTGCCGCCCGGCGCCCTGGCCGCTTTGCTGCGCCAGCAATGAGGCGGGTCAGCCGCTATCCGGCGCCCAGCGGAGCAGCCGGCGCAGCAGCCCATCCACCAGCGCCCAGAGCAGAATGGTGAGAGCGGCCAGCAGCGCCAGCGCCGCGAACATCAGATCGGTCTGCATCCGGGCATTGGCGTTCAGCATCACATAGCCCAGCCCGGCCGAGGCCCCCGCCCACTCGCCGATGATGGCGCCGATGGGCGCCGCCGCCGCCGCGATGCGCAGCCCCGCCCCAAAGGCGGGCAGCGCCGCCATCAGCCGGACATGGAGAAGCTGGGCGAGGCTGGAGGCGCCCATGGTGCGGGCAAGGTCGAGCCAGCCCGGCTCGGTGCGGCGCAGCCCGTCGTAAAACGCGGCGGTGACGGGGAAGAAGATGATGAGCATGGTCATCAGCACCTTGGAGGCGAGGCCGAAGCCCAGCCACAGCACCAGGAGCGGCGCCAGGGCGAATACCGGCACGGCCTGGCTCAGCAGCAGCAGCGGCAGCACCCAGCGCTGCAAGCCGCGGGAATAGACCATGACCAGGGCGAGCAGCGCCCCGGCGAGCGTGCCCAGCGCCAGGCCCAGCGCGATTTCCACCAGCGTGACGAGCATGTTGGCCCAGAGAAACCCCCAGCGCGTGACCAGCGTGGCCGCCACCGCACCCGGACCGGGAAGCAGGAAAGCGGGAATCCCGGCGAAGCGGGCAAGCAGCCACCAGGCCAGGACCAGCCCCGCCAGCGTGTAGAGCGGGCGAAGGATGCGGCTCACGCCCCGCCCCCGGCGAGCAGAGCGCGCATCAACTCGGCCTGGGCGTGCAGCAGCGCCTCGTCATCCACGGCGCGGGGCGGCGCGCCCGGCACGGAGATGAGCGGGCCGAGCCGCGCGGGCTGGCCCGCCATCACGTGCAGGCCATGGGCGAGGCGGCAGGCCTCCAGCGGGTCATGGGTGATGAGCAGCACGGTCCGCCCCGCCAGCAGCCGGGCCGCGAGCTCCTGCATGCGGGCGCGGGTGATCGCGTCCAGGGCCGAGAAGGGCTCATCCATCAGCACGATGGGCCGGTCCTCATACAAGGTCCGCGCCAGGGCGGCGCGCTGGCGCATGCCGCCGGAGAGTTCGCGCGGGAGGGCTCGCGCCCGGCCCGCGAGCCCCACCGCCTCCAGCAAGGCCAGGGCGCGGGGCGTATCCGGCCTCTCACCCCGCAGGCGGCTGCCCAGCGTGACGTTTCCCACGACGCGAAGCCAGGGGTAGAGGAGATCCTGCTGGCCCATCCAGGCGATGCGCTGGCGCAGGGGCAGCCCGTCCGAGGCGGCGACCCGCCCGGCCTCCGGCGCGGCCAGCCCGGCGATGACCCGCAGCAGGCTGGTCTTGCCCACCCCGCTGGCGCCAAGCAGGGCGGTGCAACGCCCCGCCGCCACCCGCAAATCCAGCCCCGCGAAGAGCGGCCGCCCCTGGTAGCCAAGGGTGAGGCCCTCCAGCTCCAGCCCCGGCGGCGGGTTAATCGGGCTTCGGCGCCGCGGCGGGCTGTGCCGCCGCCACCGGCGTGTTCTCCGCCTCCCAGCCGCCGCCCAGCGCCTTGTACAGCGTGATTTCGTTCTGCTGCTGGGCCAATCGCAATGCCACCAGGTTGAGCCGCGCGTTAAGCAGGGCGTTCTGCGCGATCAGCACGTTGAGATAATTGTCGATGCCCGTGTTGAAGCGCATCGAGGCCAGTTGATAATAGCGTTGATCCGCCGCCACCAGATCCTGCTGCGCCTGGAGCTGGGCGGAATAGGTCGTCCGCCCGGCCAGCGCGTCCGAAACATCGTGAAAGGCCGATTGGATCGTCTGCTCGTAATTGGCGATCTGCACCCGCTTCTCGATCTTGGCGAGGTCGAGATTGGCGAGATTGGCGCCGCCGGTGAAAATCGGCAGGGTGATCTGCGGCTCGAACATCCAGGAGCCCTGCCCGCCATCGAACAGGCTGCTGAGGCTGTTGCTGGCCACGCCGCCATTGGCGGTGAGGGAGATGGAGGGGAAGAAGGCCGCCCGCGCCGCGCCGATATTGGCATTGGCGGCGAGGAGCTGGTGCTCGGCGGCGCGGATATCCGGCCGGCGGGTGAGCAGATCCGAGGGCAGGCCGGCGGGCACCTCCGGCAAAGGCGGCTCGTTGGACAGCCCGGCCACCTGCTGCATCTGTTGGACCAAGGCGGGCGGCAGCGGCGCCCCCGCCAGCAGCACGATCTCATCCATATCCTGCGCCACCATCCGCTGATATTGCGAGATATAGGCGCGGGCGGTGTCGTAATTGACCTGTGACTGCGCCACGTCCAGCGCCGTGCCGGTGCCGTGCTGGGCCTCGAGCTGGGTGAGCTGGAGGCTTTTCAGGTTGGTGGCGGCCGTGTTCTCGGCGATTTGCAGGGATTCGCGATCCGCGAGCCAGGTGTCGTACTCCGCCGCCACCTGGGCGACGAGCGCGATCTGCACGCTGAGGGCCGTCTCGGCATCGCTCAGATAGGTCTGGCGCGCGGCCTCGGCCTGGGAGCGGATCTTGCCGAAGAGATCGAGCTCCCAGGAGACAGCCTCCGCGCCAAGGCTGTATTCATGCAGCGTGACGCCCTGACCGGAGCCAGCCGGATTGCTGGTGCTGGCGTCGGCGGGAATGCCTTCCTCCAGCGCGGTGCCCACCCCTTGCAGCGTCGGGAACAAGCTGGCGCGGCTCACCCGGTACTGGGCCTCGGCGGATTGGACGTTGAGGGCCGAGATGCGCAGATTGCGGTTATTGGCGAGGCTGAAGGCGATGAGCTGCTGCAGCGCCGGATCGGCGAAAAACACCTTCCAGCCCATATCGGCCGCGGCGGGGCCAGCGCCGCCCGCCACCGGATATTGGTTCTCCACCGGCAGGCCCGGCCGGTGATAGTCCGGTATGAACATGCAGCCGGACAACAGGACCAGGGAGAGAACGAGGGAGAGACAGGCCGCCAGGCTCGATTTACGCATGGCTGTTCCCCTGCCCGGCGGCGGCTTCCTCCGCCAGTTTTTCCGAGCGGCGTTTGACCTTGGCCAAGGTGAGCACCGTGACGAAGAAGACCGGCACGAACAGGGTGACCAGCACGGTGGCGGTGACCATGCCGCCCACCACGGCGGTGCCAATGGCCTGGCGCGCCCCCGCCCCCGCCCCGGAGGCCACCGCCAGCGGCAAGGTGCCGAGCACGAAGGCGATGGAGGTCATCAAAATCGGCCGCAGACGCTCCCGCCCGGCATGCATCGCCGCATCTATCAGGCTCTCGCCTTGTTCGTAGAAATTGCGCGCGAATTCGACGATGAGAATGGCGTTCTTGACCGAGAGGCCCATGGTGGTGAGCAGGCCGATCTGGAAATAGACGTCGTTGTCGATCCCGCGGAGCAAATTGGCGGTGACCGCGCCGATGATGCCGAGCGGCACCACCAGCATCACGGCCGCCGGGATGGACCAGCTTTCATAAAGGGCGGCCAGGCAGAGCAGGATGAAGATGATGGAGATGGTATAAAGCGCTCCGGTCTGCGATCCGGCCTTCTCCTGCTCATAGGAAAGCCCGGTCCATTCCATGGTGACGCCCTTGGGCAGCTTGGAGACGAGTTTCTGCACCTCGGTCATCGCCTGGCCGCTGCTCACGCCGGGGGCGGGCTGACCCAATAATTCATAGGATCTGATGCCGTTATAAATTTCCACGGATTGCGGCCCCACGGTCCAATGCCCCGAGGTGAAGGCGCTGAAGGGCACCAGCTGGTTCTGGTTGTTGCGCACATACCATTTCTCCAGATCGCTCGGCTGCATGCGGGCATCCGGCTGGCCCTGGAGATAGACATCCTTCACGCGCCCATCACGGAAGAACTGATTGACATACATCGAGGCCAGCGCCCCCTGGATCGTCGTGTTGACGTCATTGATGGCAAGCCCGAGCGCGGAGGCTTTCTCGCGATCCACATCGAGAGCATATTGCGGCGTCTCGCCCAGACCGTTCGGCCGCACCGCCACGAGCATCTTATCCGCTCCGGCGAGTTTGAGGAATTGATTGCGGGCGGCATAGAAATCGGCGTCGCTGAGATTGCCGGTGTTCATCAGCTCCATGTCGAAGCCCGTGGCGTTGCCGAGTTCCAGCACCGGCGGCGGCTGGACGATGAAGACCTGGCCGCCGCGATTGCCCAGAAAATGGCTGTTGGCCCGCCCCGCGATGGCGGCGACGCTCTGCGAGGCCTTGGTCCGCTCGTCCCAGGGGGTGGTGAGCAGGACGAGAAAGCCCTGATTCTGGGCCTGACCGGCAAAGCTGAAGCCGGTGACGGTGAACATCGATTTCAGGTTCTTGCCTTCGGCTTGCTCGAGATATTGCCGCACCTGGGCGTTCATCGCCTCGGTCTCCTCGGCCGTGGCGCCAGGCGGCAGGCTCACCTGCCCGAGCAGCAATCCCTGATCCTCATCGGGCAGAAAGCCTTTTGGCAGGCGCGTGAACAGGAACACCATGAGGATGGTGATGCAGACCAGCGCCACCATACTCAGCCGCCGCCGCTTCGTCATCCGCGCGACGCCATGCAGGTAATGATTGCGGGTCGCCTCGAAATTGCGGTTGAACCAGCCGGTGAAGCCGCGCGTGCCCGCCCCCGGCTTTTGCGGCCGCAGCAATGATCCGCAGAGCGAGGGGGTGAAGGTGAGCGCGGTGAGCACCGAAAGCGCCATGGCGGAGATGATGGTGACGGAGAACTGGCGGTAGATGACGCCGGTGGAGCCGCTGAAAAAGGCCATCGGCATGTACACGGCCGCCAGCACCATGGCGATGCCGACCAGAGCGCCCGAGATCTCGCCCATGGATTGCCGGGCGGCCTCCTTGGGCGGCAGGTTTTTGGTGTGCATGAGCCGGTCGACGTTTTCCACCACGACGATGGCGTCATCCACCAGCAACCCGACCGCGAGCACCATGGCCAGCATGGTCAGCGTGTTGATCGAATAGCCCATGAAGGCCAGCACCGCGAAGGTGCCGAGCAGGACGATCGGCACGGCGATGGTCGGCACGAGCGTGGCGCGGAAATTCTGCAGAAAGAGCAGCATCACCAGGAAGACGAGGGCGATCGCCTACAGCAGGGTGATCGCCACCTCTTTGAGGGAGAGGACGATATAAGGCTGGGTGTCGTAGGGATAGACGAGCTCCAGCCCTGGCGGGAGACGCTGCGCCAGGGTGTTCAGCTCCGTCTTCACCGCCTTCTCGGTGGTGAGCTGGTTGGCGCCGGGGCTGAGCTTGAGGCCCATGCCGCTCGCCGGCATGCCGTTATAGAGAGAGCTGATGGCGTAGCTCTGCGGCCCCAACTCCACCTTCGCGACATCGCGCAGCCGTACCTGGGCGCCGCTGGTCTGGACCTTGAGCAAAATGTTCTGAAACTGCTCGGGATCGCTGAATTCCGACGGGCCGTTGATCAGCGCGTCCAGGCGCTGGCCCTTCACCGAGGGCAAGCCGCCCAGCTCGCCGGAGGGAACCTGGATATTCTGAGCCTCGATGGCGCTGGCGATATCGGTGACGGTCAGCTTGTATTTATAGAGCTTGTCCGGGTCGAGCCAGATGCGCATCGCGTATTCGGAGCCGAACAGCGTGTAATCGCCCACGCCCGGCACGCGGGTGATCGGCGCCTCGATATTCGAGGCGATGTAATCCGCGATATCGCCGCGCGTCATCCGCCCATCCTTGGAGACGAGAGCGAAGAAGAGCATGTAGTTCTTCTCCGCCTTCTGCACCGTCACACCCGTCTGGGTGACCTCGGTCGGCAGCGTGCTCTCAGCCACGGCGAGCTTGTTCTGCACCTGCACCTGGGCGATGTTGGGGTCCGTGCCTTGCTTGAAGGTGAGCAGGATGGACACCGCGCCGGTGGATTGCGCCGTCGCGTTCATGTATTCCAGCCCGTCCAGCCCGGTCATCTGCTGCAGGATCGGGCGGATGACCGTATTGGCGACCGTCGTGGCCGAGGCTCCCGCATAGTTGGCGGTGATGCTGACGGAGGGCGGGGCGATGCTGGGGTATTGCGCGATGGGCAATTGCAGCATCTCGATGCCGCCCGCCATCATGACGATCAGCGCCATCACCCAGGCAAAAATCGGCCTATCTATGAAAAAGCGTGACATGGCGGGCTTCCTGCTTGCGGCTCAGGCGGCGGGATTGGCAGCGAATTGGGCGGTCTCGTCCACGGGCGTCACGGCCTTGCCGACGGTCGCGTTCTGCTGCCCGTCCACCACCACCCGGTCCCCATCCTTCAAACCGCTCGTCGCCAGCCAATAATTGCCGACATTCTGCCCGGTCTGGATCACCACTTGCGAGACGACGTTCTGCGCGTTGACGAGCAGCACCACCGGATCCCCATGGGTGTTGCGGGAAACGGCCTGCTGCGGGACGAGGATGGCCGCCTTGTCGGTGCCTTCATCCAGCTTGGCATGAACATACATGCCCGGCAGAAGCAGATGCTGGGGGTTGGGAAAGAGCGCCCGCACCAGCACCGTGCCGGTGGTTTGATCCACATTGACCTCGGCGAATTGCATCCGCCCGTCCAGCGGATAGGTGCTGCCATCCTCCAGCGTCAGCGTCACCTTGGCCGAGCCATCCGGGGCGAGCACGAGCCGCCCGGCCGCCGCCTCCTGTTTCAGCCGCAGCCAGTCGGTCGTCGATTCGTTGACATCGACATAGATGGGATCGAGCGTGGTGACGGTGGCGAGCGGCGTGGTTTGATAGGCGGTGACCAGCGCGCCGGGGGTGACCGATGAAGCGCCGATGGTGCCGGAAATGGGCGAGTAGACCTTGGTGTATTGCAAATTGATGCGCGCGGATTCGATCTGCGCCTTGGCGGAGGCGATCTCCGCCTCATCCTCGCCGACCGCGGCCACCGCGTTATCGTAATCCTGCTGGCTGACCGCCTGCGCCGCCGCCAGGGGTTTGTAGCGGGTCGCCTGCGCCCGGTCGGCGGTTAATTGGGCCTGGTAGCGCTTGAGGGTCGCCACCGCGTTGTCATAGGTCGCCTGATAGGGGGCGGGGTCGATCTGGTAGAGTTGCTGCCCGGCCTCCACGTCGCCACCCTCGATGAACAGGCGCTTGAGGATCACGCCGCTCACCTGCGGGATGATCTGGGCGATCATCACGGAGCTGGTCCGCCCCGGCAGATCGGTGGTGCGTTGCACCGCCTGCGGGTGGAGGGTGACCACGCCCACCTGCGGCGGCGGCGGCGGCGGGGCGGGCTTCTTTCCGCACCCCGCCAACATCAGGCCGAAAATCAACAGGGACGCCGCCGCCGGCAGCCGCGCGCGCGGACGGGAAGACATGTTCGCAGGCATATTCACCTCAGACCCGAAGCCTCATGGAAAAGCAGCAGAGAGACGCCAGGCCGTGGCCACAAACAAGGCGCCAGACAAACGAAATAAGCCCCGTTACATTTACAGTACTTCCTGGTACTGGTAATATGGCCTTCATGGCGCTGTCAAGCCGAGCGTCCAGGGCAACAGACATACCGGGGGTCGAAACTCAAATGAATTCCACGGTTCCTGCGAGGATGGGCGATGCCGGGCGCTGCCGGGGACGGCCGAAAACCAGGCCGGACGCGGCCCAGCGGCGCGCCATCGTCGAAATGGCCTGCCAGCTTTTCCTCGAAAAGGGTTATGGCGCCACCACCACCGACGAGATCGCCGCCGCCTGCAAGATCTCCAAGCAGACCCTCTACCGCCTGTTTCCTGGCAAGCCCGGGCTGTTCAAGGAAGTCATCGCCGCGACGCGGGCCAAATGGCTGAATTTTCCGGTGGACGAGACGCTGCCGCTGGACGCGGCGCTGGAGCGGATGTTCCAGGCCTCGCTGGATGAGGAGGCGGACCGCGTCCGGCTCGGGCTGCTGCATCTGGTGGTGGCCGAGGGCGGACATTTTCCGGAATTGCGGGAGGCGGTGCGGCTATGCGGGGCGGAGGTTTCGCGCGCGGAGCTCGCGGGCTGGCTCGCCCGGCAAAGCGCGAGGGGGCGGCTCAAGCCCTGCGACCCGCGCCGCGCCGCCAATATCCTGATGGACATGGTTTATGGCGCCATCATCGTCAAAAGCACGGGCGAGGTGGAATACCCCGCCGGCGCCGAGCGGGTGGAGCATATCCACGCCTGCATCCAGATGTTTCTGCATGGGCTCGCCGTCCCGCCTCAAGGCCAGGTTCCGGTGAACTCCTCCTCCGCATAGGCTTTGTAATCGGCGAGGATCTCCGCCGCGTCATCCGTGAAAAGCTGCGAGACGATGCCGTAGGTGAGTTTGGGCACCGCGAATTTCATGCCCGAGAGGGCGGAGGCGGAAAGTCCCAGGCTGGCCAGCGCGGCGTAGTTGAAATTGAACAAGCCGTGCAGCCGCGCCGCCGCCGCCGGGCTGCGGGGGGTGAAGGCGAAATCCGGCTGGAGATAGGGATGGTCATCCACCAGCGGATTCGGCTTGGGCGGCTGGTATTTGTCCCGCCAGCAGGCAATGTCCCCGGCCAGAAGGGCGAGTTCCGGGCGCAGCCGGGCATCGGTGAGCAGCCCGGTGGACAGCACGAGGAAATCGAAGACGTAACCCCCTTTCGGCGTCGTCACCTCCACCCCGGCGGGCGTCTCGCGCACCGCGAGCCAGGGTTCGCCGGGGTGAAAGGTAAAGCCGGGATAGGCGGCGGCGCGGCTGAAGGTGTCATTGGTGGGGGGCTGGTTGAAGGAGAGGAAATGGGAGATGCCGTCATAGCGCTGGGCGTCCGAAAGATCCGAGAAATGGCCAAGGAACCCGGCCGACTCCATGATGCGGATGGGATTGACGCGCGGCAGCGCCGCGCGGCGGATGAACACATCCACCGCCGCCGCCCCCGCGCCCAGCGCGTATTGGGCGTTGTCGAAGGCCGAGGCCCCGCCGCCGAGAATGCCGATTTTACGTCCCGCCAGGGCGGCGTAATCCACCGCCTCGGCGGTGTGGGCGTAGCGCGATTTCGGCAGGGCCTTGATGAAATCCGGGGTATGCCACTCCCCCCCGCCCTGGATGCCGGTGGCCAGCACCACCTTGCGGGCGAGGAAAAACCCGCTCTCCGGCGCGCCCGGCCCCGCCGCCCGCACCCGGAACAGCCCGCGCCGCACCGGCTCGATCAGGGTGGCGCGGGTCTCGTTGCGCACCGGCAGGCCGAGCGTCTTGCGGTACCAGACGAGGTAGCGCATCCACTCGCCGCGCGGGATCTTGCCCAGGGCCTTCCAGCCTTCCGGGCCGTATTGCGCCTCCCACCAGGCGCGGAAGGTGAGCGAGGGGATGCCGAGATCGACGCTGGTGAGATGCTTGGGCGTGCGTAGCGTCACCATGCGGGCATAAGTGACCCAGGGGCCCTCCTGGCCGGGCGGGTTCTCGTCGATGACCAGGATGTTTTCCACCTTCTCGCGCAGCAGCGCGAAGGCGCAGGCGAGACCGCTCTGCCCGCCGCCGATGATCAGCACGTCATGCACATGGCCTTCCGGGCTGGTATGCGGGCGGACCCAGGGCCGGGCCGGGTAGTCGAGGCATTCGAGATCGTGCCGCACCCGCGCCGAGAGCGCCGCCAGCGCCGAAGCGAGCGGCTGATTGGCACGTGGCTGATTGGCATGATCCATGTCCGGCAACCCCAGTTTCATGAAGGTTCAAAACCAAGCCTAACCGCGCGGCGCATTGCCGGCAATCGCTTTATCCGGCTAGATTTTAGGCATGCCGGACGCTCCGCCCGCCAGCTTGGGCGAAATTGCCCTTTCCCGATGCGACCTGTTCAAACGGCCGCCTTACAGCGAGGAGCCGCGGGCGCTCACCCGCCGCTTTCTCACCCAGGCCCATCGCGCCGCTTTGGCGGCGCTGCAAGGCTGGATGGAGGCGGCGGGCATGGCGGTGCGGCTGGACCCGGCGGCCACGCTGATCGGCCGTTATGAGGGCACGCAGCCCGGACGGACGCTGCTGATCGGCTCGCATATCGATTCGGTGCGCGATGGCGGCGCCTATGACGGCGCGCTCGGCGTGATGCTGGGGCTGGGCGTGGTGGAGGAGCTGGCGCGGCAGGGCCGCCGCCTGCCCTTCGCCATCGAGGTGCTGGCCTTCGGGGATGAGGAGGGGTCGCGCTTCCATGCCTCCATGACCGGCAGCCGCTATCTCGCCGGCACGCTCGCCGCCGATCCCGCCGGCCTCGTGGATGAGGCGGGGGTGACGATGGCGGCGGCGCTGCGCGGCTTCGGGCTGGACCCGGCGGCGCTGCAAGCCGCGCCGGCGCGGAAGGATGTGTTTCTTTATCTCGAGCCGCATATCGAGCAGGGGCCGGTGCTGGAGGCGGAGGGCCTGCCGGTTGGAATCGTCACCGGCATCGCCGCGCAGACGCGCCTCGCCGTCCGCCTGGCGGGCATGGCCAACCATGCGGGCACCACGCCCATGCCTCTGCGCCGGGACGCCTTGGCCGCGGCGGCGGAAGCGGTGCTGCTGGTGGAGCGCATCGCCGCCGCCGCGGGGATCACCGGCACGGTGGGCGCGCTCACCGTCGAGCCGGGCATGGGCAATGTGATTCCTGGACATTGCCAATTCTCCGTGGATCTGCGCGCGCCGCTGGCCGAGGCGCGGGACCGGGCGGAGGCGGAGTTCCGCGCCGGGCTGGCGGAATTATGCGCGCGGCGGGGAATCGCCCAGGAGGTCAGGCTGGTGCAGCGCCTCGCCCCCTGCCTGTGCGATGCCGCCGCGCAGAGCCTGCTGGCGGAGGCCATCGCCGGGCTGGGGCTGCACCCCTTCCGCCTCGCCTCCGGCGCCGGGCATGACGCGATGAGCCTGGCGGCGCTCTGCCCCGTGGCGATGCTGTTCATCCGCTGCCGCGCCGGGGTGAGTCACAACCCCGCCGAATCCGTGAGCGCCGCGGATGCGGAAATGGCCGCGCGGGTGATGCTGGATTTCCTCGGCCGCCTGGAGCGGCGGTGAATGGAACCGCTTCAGCCGGCCAGGAGATCCGCCAAGGCCAGCGCCACCACTTGCGTCGCCCGGTTGAGGTCGGCGAGGGGCAGGCGCTCATCGGCGCGGTGGGCATTGGCCTCCTCCAGGCTGCGCGGCCCGGCGCCGTAAAGCACGGTGGGAATGCCGGCGGCGGCGTAATGGCGGGCATCGGTGTAAAGCGGCACGCCGGCGGTGCCGATGCGCTCGCCGAACACCTCGCTGGCGCGGCGGGCGAGTGCCGCCGCCAGCCTCTCCGCGCCGGGCAAAGGGGTGAGCGGCTGGGCGAAAAGAACCTGGCGGATTTCCGCGCGCGCCCCCGCCACCATGGAAGCGGCGCGGGTGATGAGTTCGCGCAGCCCCTCCTCCACCGCCGCCGGGTCCTCCTCCGGGGTGAGGCGCCGGTCCAGCCGCAGCGTCACCTTGTCTGGCACCACGTTGGTGTTGATGCCGCCCGCGATGAGCCCGACCGTGAGGCCGGGCGCGCCAATGCCGGGAAAGCGCGAGACATGGGTGCCAAGACGCGCCCGCTCCGCGTAAAGCGCGCTCAGCACGATGGCCGCGGCTTCCAGCGCGTCGATCCCGGTTTCCGGCCGGGCGGCATGGGCGGAGCGGCCCAGCAGCGTCACCTCCAGATGCAGGCAGCCATTATGGGCGGTGACCACGCTATAGGAGAAGCCGGGGGCGATGGCGTAATCCGGCTTGGTCAGCCCTTGCGCCAGCAGCCAGGCGGGACCGATCGCCCCGCCCGTCTCCTCGTCGTGAGTGACATGAATCTCGACCGTGCCGCGCAGGGGCAGCCGGCTCTCGCGCAAGGCGCGCAGGGCAAAGGCGTAGGTGGAGATGTCGCATTTCGAAACCGCCGCGCCGCGCCCATACATCCAGCCCTCGCGGATTTCCGCGCCATAGGGGTCGGCGGTCCAGCCCTCGCCGGGGGGAACCACATCGCCATGGGCGCTGAGGGCGATGGTGGGGCCGGGGCCGAAGCCGTGGCGGATGATGAGATTGACGCAGCTGACCATGCCATGCATGCGCACGAGCGGCTCCGGCACGCTATGCCGCTCGACCTTGAAGCCGAGCTCCTCCAGCAGGTCCGCCGCCAGCCGGGCATGGGGAGCGCAATCGCCCGGAGGATTGTCGGAGGGCTGGCGCACCAGCCGGGCGAGAAACTCCGCCTGGGTGGCGGCGTGGGCATCCACGAGTTCAACGAGGTGGGTCATCTCCTCTCCAGGCTAGCCGCTTTTCGGTGAGGCCGGAAGAACCGTTGCGCGGCGGCGCGGCGCGGGCCAGTATGAGGCCGCGCTCTGGTTGAATGCATGGAGTCCGGCTTGATTACTGAAGCGGCCCCGTTTCTTAGCCTGTTCGAGCATTCCCCCTGGGTGGTGGAGCGCGCCTTCGCCGCCGCGCCGTTTCCGGACAAGGCGGCGCTGCACGCGGCGCTGATGCGGGTGGTGGAGGACGCCACCCCGGCGGAGCAGCTGGCGCTGATCCGCGCCCACCCGGAACTTGGCGCCGGGCAAGCGCCGCTCACCGCCGCCTCCGCCAGCGAACAGGAGGGCGCCGGGCTACGCGCGCTGAGCCCGGAAGAGCATGACCGCTTCATGGCGCTGAACACCGCCTATAGGGAGAAATTCGGCTTCCCCTTCATCATCTGCGTCCGCCGGCAGAAGAACAAGGCGGCGATTCTGGACAGCTTCGCGCGGCGGCTGCAAAACGAACCGGAGGCGGAAAAATCCCAGGCGCTGCGGGAGATCGCCGGGATCGTCTGGCTACGTTTGGAGGATATGGCGCCATGAGGGGGATCACCACCCATGTGCTGGATATCGTGAAGGGCGGCGGCGCGGCGGGAATGGAGGTGGAGCTGCGCGCGCCGGGCGGGCAGCATCTCACCGCTACGTTGGATGCGGGCGGCCGCGCCACGCTGGCGGAGACGCTGGTGGCGGGGGTGTATGAATTGCGCTTCCACGCGGCGGCCTACCGGCGGGCGGCGGAGTTCTACGACATCATCCCCGTGCGCATCCTGGTGCATGAGCCGGAGCGGCACTATCATGTTCCGTTGATTCTGAGCGCGTATGGCTACACCACCTATCGCGGCGGCTAACACCCCCGCCTATCCTCGCGACCTTGCCGGCTATGCCGGGCGGCCGCCGGTGATCTCCTGGCCGGGCGGGGCGCGGCTCGCGCTCAGCTTCGTGCTCAATTACGAGGAAGGGGCGGAGAATTCCATTCTGCATGGCGATAGCGGGGCGGAGACGTTCCTCTCCGAGATCGTGAATGCCGCGCCGGTGTCCGGACTGCGCCACCATTCCATGGAAAGCCTCTACGATTACGGCGCGCGGGCGGGGTTCTGGCGGGTACGGGCGCTATTCGCGGAACGGGGGCTGCCGCTCACCGTTTTCGGCGTGGCGATGGCGATGCAGCGCAACCCGGCGGCGGTGGAGGCGATGTTGAATTCGGGCTGGGAGATCGCCAGCCATGGCTATCGCTGGGTCAATTACCAATACGTGCCGGAGGCGGTGGAGCGCGAGCATATGCAGCGCGCCATCGAGATCATCACCACCCTCACCGGGCAAAGACCGCTCGGCTGGTACACCGGCCGCACCAGCCCCAACACCGCCCGGCTGGTGGCGGAGGATGGCGGGTTTCTCTACGATTCCGATTCATATGCGGATGATCTGCCGTATTACGATCCCAGCTGGGGCCGCCCGCAGCTCATTCTGCCCTATACGCTCGACACCAATGACATGCGCTTTACCGCCGTGCAGGGATTCAATACCGGCGGGCATTTCTTCCGCTATGTGCGCGACGCGATCGAGGCGTTGCGGGCGGAGGGTGCCGCGTGCCCGAAACTGCTCTCTGTCGGACTGCATTGCCGGATCATCGGCCGCCCGGCACGTATCGGCGCGCTGCGCCGGCTGCTGGACCACGTGGCGGGGCTGCCGGATGTCTGGGTGGCGCGGCGCATCGACATCGCCCGCGCCTGGATGCGACAAATGCCACCGCCGGCGAAATAAAAGCCGGAACGAGATTGACCTCGATGGCCGGATGACGATAGGCTTGAGCAAGCCAAAAACTCAAGGGAGCGGTGAAACGCCGAATGATGAGATGATTCCAGCCCCGGAAACATGGAGCACCAAGGCTCGAATTCGAGTGGACGTGACGCCATGCGCTTCCAGACGCTGACCACGGCCGAGGCCGAGGCCGCCTCCGCGAGCGCATTGCTGTGCGGGGAGGTGTCTCCCGAGGTAAAATCGCCGCCGGACGGGCCGACCGTCAATTATGTGCTGGAAATTCGTCCGGCCTTCGATACGCTGCACCATGCGGGCGCGCAGATCGCGGCGTGGTTCATCCTAGCCGAGACGGGCGGAGAGGCGGAGGGGCCGGATCACCCCCTGCTCGCCGCGGCGCGCAGATCTTTCGCGGAGGCCGCGGAAACGATCCGTTCCGTGCGCGCCACGCCGCGGGCCGCCCATCATCACCATCATCTCCGGCGCGCGGAAGCCGCGATCGAAGCGGTTCTCGGCAAGCTGAGCGATGCGCGGCAGTGCCGCGACCCGGCCCGGCGCGATCTGGCGCTGGCACAACTCAAATCCGGCTGGCGGGAGATGCACCATGCCGCCGCCGCGCTGCCCGGTTTCGAGATGGTGCAATTCTCCGGCGCTTGTTGCGCCGTGCACCGCAACGCCCTGGCGCGTGACAATTGACGGTTGGGAATACCGGGGCAGGTTTTTGAACGATCTAAGAAATTCGCAAACAAAACAAAGTGAGGAAATAGGCGCATGACCGATTATTCGATATGGGTTCTGGAATATTCCCAAATCACCCAGATGCCGCGCAGCGCTGTGGTGTATGGCGCCCATAACAAGGGCACATCCAAACTGCCCTATTGCTATGTCCTGCTGAAAGGAAAAGGCCGCACCATCCTGCTCGATGTGGGATATAACAACGTTGATTACGGCGCGTATTTTCATACCGCTTTCGGCAGCAGCAACTGGCACGGCCCGGACGAGGTGCTGGGGGAATGCGGAATCCGCCCCGAGGATGTGACGGATTGCATCATCACCCATGCGCATTTCGACCATATGGGCGGCATCGCGCTGTTCCCCAACGCGACATTCTACGTGCAGGAAAAGGAAATCACCACCTGGGTTTCCTATATGGCGCTGCCCCGCCAATTCCGCTGGCTGATGGGCGCGACCGATCCGGGCGATATCATGCGCGCCGTCGACCTGGCGAAGCAGGGCCGGCTGGTATTGGTCAAGGGGCCGATGGAAGACGTGTTTCCCGGTATCGATCTTCATCCAGCCTATGAAACGCACACCCCCGCCAGCCAGTACATCGTCATTCGCAATGACGGCAAGCGGCAGAGCGCGGATGCCTGGGTGTTCGCGGGCGATCTCGTCTACCAGTTCGAAAATCTCGATGGCGGCACGCCGGATGATCCGTATTACGTGCCGGTCGGGCTTGCCGCCGGCAGTCAGGCCAATCTTGTCTTCACCACCCATGAGATGCTCGGCCGGGTTGGGCACGAAAGCCGGCGGGTCATACCGATCCATGAGGAAGGGTTGAAAGACCGTTTCCCCTCGCGCCAAACCAAGCATGACCTGCGCATCACGGAAATAGCGCTGGCGGACGGAGAAAAAAGCCTGGTGAAATAAAAACATCCGGGGCCGGCGCGCTGGCGCATCGCTCGCCGCGCCCGGCGTCCCGAGCTGGAGCGACATCCGGTCAAATGGATTTTCATTTAATCGGATAAAGTTGCTCGCCGGAGAAATTGTTAGAACGTTTTCCATGACCCGAAGTGAATGGAAAATTCTCGAGCAGGCGAACATATCAGAAATACAAGGATTCGCCTTGACAGATTTTTGCGAAGGTTGGTGAATAGGCGCATCCGTCCAAAAATAAACGGCGCCGCCGGAAGGCGGGAGCCGCCCCGAGTGTAGAGGATACGCCCAATGGACCAGCCATTTGCTTACGTTCAGGACAAGCTGTTCATCGGAGGCGAGTGGGTAGATCCCCTCGATGGTGAACAAGCCGCCTCGATCGACCCGACCACCGGCGCGCCCTGGGCGATGACCGCGTTCGGCGGCAAGCGCGACATCGACCGCGCGGTAGACGCCGCCAATGCCGCGTTGAAAGGCCCCTGGGGGCGCATGGCGCCGACGGAGCGCGCGGCGCTCTTGCGCAAACTCGCCGCGCTGGTGGAGGAGAACGCCCCCCGTATCGCCAAGCTCGAAACTTACGATAACGGCCGCCCCTTGCGCGAAACCAGCGCCAATATCGCGATCGAGGCGCAGTGGTATTATTATTTCGCCGGCATGGCCGACAAGATCGAAGGCCGTATGATCCCGATGAACCAGGATACGGTCGCCTATACGACGCGCGTGCCGATCGGCGTCGTTGGCGCCATCGTGCCGTGGAACGCGCCGACATTGGTGACGACGATGAAGCTGGCCCCCGCCCTCGCCGCGGGTTGCACCATGGTCGTCAAGTCGGCCGAGCATACGCCGGTCACCATGTATGAATTCGCGAAGCTGATCGAGCAGGCCGGATTCCCCAAAGGCGTGGTCAACGTGGTGCCGGGTTACGGCGCGGTGGCGGGGGCGCATCTCGCGGCGCATCCCGGCGTGGACAAGCTGGCCTTCACCGGCGACCACCGCATCGCCCAGGACATCATGCGCGCCGGCGCGGCGAACCTCAAACGCGTATCGTTCGAGTGCGGCGGCAAGGCGCCGCATATCGTCTTCGATGACGCCGATATCGAGCAGGCCACCAACGCGGTATCCCATGCCGGGTTCATGGCCTGCGGGCAGAGCTGCACGCTCGGCTCGCGCATTCTCGTCCAGCGCAAGCTCTATGACCGGATGGTGGAGGAGGTGCGCCAGCGCGCCGAGAAGCTGCGCGTGGGCAACCCGCACGAGCCCACCACCCATATCGGGCCGCAAACCCACCGCGCCCAGCTGGAAAAAACGCTGCGCTATATCGAGATCGGCCGCGCGGAGGGGGCGGAGCTGGTGACCGGCGGGCGCCGCCTGACCGAGCCCGGGCTCGAGAACGGGTATTTCGTCACGCCCACGGTCTTCGCCAATGTCAGGAATGACATGCGCATCGCCCAGGAGGAAATTTTTGGCCCCGTCGTCGCGATGATCCCCTTCGATGAGGAGGAGGAAGCCATCGAGATCGCGAACGGCACCGAATACGGATTGACCGCCGGGCTGTGGACCCGCGATCTCGGCCGCGCCCACCGCGTGTCCAGCGCGATCAAAACCGGCACGGTCTGGGTGAACACGTTCCGCATCCTCGATCCGCGCCTGCCCTATGGCGGTTTCAAGCTGAGCGGCATCGGCCGCGAGAATGGTCCGGAGGCATTGCAGGAATATACCGAGCCCAGAGTGACCATGATCAGCCTCAGCGGCAAATATCCTTATCCCTACGCTTGAGGGGCGCGGAACGCCGCGTGGCGAGCGTGGCCTGCGGCGTTCTGTTTCTGGTTCAGAACAACCGTCAGGAAGGACATCGTCATGGGAAAATTACAAGGCAAGGTGGCCATCATCACCGGCTCCGGTTCCGGCATCGGCAAGGCGGCGGCGGAGCTGTTCGCCAATGAAGGCGCCAAGATCGTCGTCGTCGATTTCAATGAGGCCAATGGCAAGGCGGTCGCGCGGGACATCGCCTCCCGGGGTGAGGCGGTTTTCGTGCAGGCGGATACCGGCAGCGAGGCGGCGATGAAGAAGGTGGCCGGCGAGGCGATCAAGGCGTTCGGCAAGATAGACATTTTCTGGCATAACGCCGGCATCGCCGGGGCGGGCGCCATCGAACAGACCAGCGAGGAGGAGTTCGACCGCCAAATCGCCACCCATGTGAAGGGCGGGTTCTTCGGCGCCAAGCATGTGCTGCCCCATATGAAGAAAAATGGCGGCGGCAGCATTTTGTTCACCAGTTCCGGCTCGGGCATCAAGCCCTCCCCCGCCTCGCCCAGCTATTCCATCGCCAAGATCGGCCTGCGCATGCTGGCCGAGTGCATCGCCCTCGCCTATGGCAAGCACAATATCCGCGCCAATTCCATTTGTCCGGGGCCGGTGCAGACGCCGCTTTGGCCCGCCTTCGTGGGGCGCAACCCGGATGTGATCGCGCCCGAGGATTTGGAGAAGGCCTTTCTTTCCCGCGTGCCCATGGGACGGTTCATAGGAGCAGACGAGATCGCGCGGGCGGCGTTGTTCCTGTGCTCGGACGACGCCGCGGCGATCACGGGCGTTTCGCTGCCGGTGGATGGTGGCTTCACGGTCACCTGAGAATGGATTTCCAGCTCAACGCGCGCCAGCAGGAATTCCAGCTTTCGGCCCGCCGGTTCGCCCAGGAGGAATTGCCGGAGGTCGCGCGCCATTGCGAGCGCACCAGCGAGCCCGTGCCCGATGACGTGCGGCGGCGCATGGGCGAACTCGGCTTCCTCGGCGTCAACATTCCCGAGGAATATGGCGGGGTCGGCGCGGGAAAACTCGACGCCCTCCTCGTGCTGGAGGAATTCGCGAAAATCTCGGCGGCGGTCGCCTTTCCGGTATTCGAAGCCAATTGCGGCCCGGCCCAGACCCTTCTCTACTTCGCCCCGGAATGGCTCAAAAAACAGGTATTGCCGAAGGTCTGCGCGGGCGAGATGATGGTCTCGGTCTCGATGTCGGAACCGGATGTCGGTACCGCGATGACCGACCTCACCACCCGCGCCGTCATCAAGGACGGGCGCATTATCATCAACGGGGTCAAGCGCTGGTGCAGCGGCGCCGGCCACGCCCAGGGTTATGTTCTTTATTGCCGCCTGGCCGACAAGCCGGGCGCGGCGGGCGTCGGGGCGGTGTATTTCGAGAAGGATACCCCGGGCGTGTCCTTCGGCAAGCCCGAGCAATTCATGGGCGCCCGGGGGTTCCACAATGCCGAGATCTATCTGGACGATGTGGAAGTGCCGGTGGAGAATATCATCGTACCGGCGGGCGGGCTGAAAAATCTCATGCGCTCCTTCAATATGGAGCGGCTGGGCAATGCGACCTGCTCGCTCGGCATCGCCGCCAGCGCGCTCGAGGTGGCGCTCCGCTATACCCAGGAGCGGACCCAGTTCGGCAAGCCCCTCGTCGATTTTCAGGCGGTGCAGCTACGGCTGGCGGAAATGAAGATGGATGTCGAGGCGTCGCGCCTGCTCATCCACCGGGCGGCCCAGAACGCCGAGGACGGCCTGCCCTCCCTGCTCGATACCAGCCTGGCGAAATGCTTCGCCAATGAGGCGGTGCGCCGGGTGGTCACGCATGGCGCGCAGGTCATGGGAGCCTGCGGCTATTCCACCGCCTACCCGATGGAGCAGAAAATGCGCGATGCCTGGCTCTGGGGCATTGGCGGCGGCCATATCGACCTGCAAAAGGTCAATATCACCAGTGAGTTGGTGGGACGGCGCTTTTCCCAACGCTGAGAGGCGCCGGGGTTTCGGCGGTGGGGCGCGGCCGGCCCCTCTTGGCAGGGCGTGAGGCGCGGGTTAGCTGCGCGGCATGAGCGAGAGGATCGATCCGCGCCTGATGCGCGAAGGGCGGCGCGCCCGCGGCGCGCTTTATGGCAGCATCGCGCTCGGCCTCGTCTCCGCCTGGGCTGTCATCGGCCAGGCGGTGATCCTGGCCCGGCTGGTGGAGGCCATCTCCTTCCGCCATATCCTCCTGCCGCCGCTCATGCCGCTCATCGCCGGGCTGGCGGCGCTGTTCCTCCTCCGCGCCGGGCTCAGCCACGCGGCGGAGGCTCTGGCCAGCCGCGCCTGCCTCGCCATCAAATCCGGGCTGCGCGCCGCCCTGCTGGCCAGGCTTTTCGCGCGCGGCCCCGCCGCCGAGGCCGCCAGCGCCGAGACGGCCGCCACCCTGCTCGACGGGGTGGAGGCGCTCGACCCCTATTTTTCCCGCTATCTGCCGCAAATGGCCCTCTGCGTGGCGGTGCCGCTCGCCATCCTCGCGGTGGTGCTGCCGCTCGACTGGATCAGCTTTACCGTACTTCTGCTCGCCGGACCGCTCATCCCCTTCTTCATGGTGCTGGTCGGCTACCGGGCGGAGGCCGCCAACCAGCGCCAATGGGACAAGCTGCTGCGCCTCGGCGCGCATTTCCTCGACGTGCTGCAAGGGCTGACCACGCTCAAGCTGTTCGGGCGGGCGCGGGACGAGATCCGCATCATCGCCCGCATCTCGGATGAGTACCGGCGCACCACCATGGAGGGGCTGCGCATCGCCTTTCTCACCAGCGCCGTGCTGGAATTTTTCGCCTCTCTCGCCATCGCCCTGGTGGCGGTGCTGTTCGGGGCGCGGCTGATCCATGGGCATTTCGGCTTCTATCCCGCCTTTCTCGTGCTGCTGCTGGCGCCGGAATATTTCGTGCCGCTGCGCGGGCTGGCCGTGCATTACCATGCGCGGATGAGCACCATCGCCGCCGCGCGGCAGATTTTCGCGGTACTCGACGCGCCGGCGCCGCCGCGCGGCACGGCGGAGCTGGCGGCGGCGGCGGGCATCGAGATCGTCTGCGCGCAGCTCAGCTTCGCCTATGAGGGGCGGAAGGTGCTGGAGGATGTCTCGGCCAAGTTCCCGGCGGGCAAGCTCACGGTTATCGTCGGCGCCTCGGGGGCGGGCAAGACCACCCTCGCCCGCCTGCTGCTCGGCTTTCTCCGCCCCACCGCCGGGCATATTCTCGTCAACGGCCAGGATCTCGCGGAGATTGCTCCGGAGAGCTGGTGGCGGGCGCTGGCCTGGGTGCCGCAAACGCCGCGCCTGTTCCCGGGCAGTGTCGAGGAGAACATCGCCCTCGGCCTGCCGCAGGTGGATTTCGCCCGGCTGCGGGCGGCGGCGACGCGGGCGCAGGCCTATAATTTCATCGAGGCCCTGCCCGGCCGCTTCGCCACCCCGGTGGGCGAGGGCGGCGGCAATTTCTCCGGCGGTGAGATCCAGCGCCTCGCCCTCGCCCGCGCCTATGCCCGCCACGCGCGGGTGCTGATCATGGACGAAGCCACCGCCAGCCTGGACCCGCAGACCGAGGCGGCGGTGCTGGACGCGCTGACCGCCCTCAACGAGGGCTGCACCACCATCATCATCGCCCACCGTCTCGCCGTGGCCGAGCGCGCCGACCAGATTCTGGTGCTGGAGGCGGGGCGGCTCATGCAGAGCGGCACCCATGCCGAATTGCTGGCGGTCGCCGGCCCCTACCGGGAGCTGGCCCGGGCGGGGGAAGCGGCGAATGTCTGATATCTGGCGGCTGGTCCGCCTGCTCGCCCCCCGGCGCGGCTGGATGCTGGCGGGGCTCGGCCTCGCCACCCTCACCGTGCTGGCGAATTTCGGCCTGCTCGCCATTTCCGGCTGGTTCCTGGCGGCGACCGCCCTGGCCGGACTCGCCGGTTACGCGGCGCAGAACGCCTTCAATTTCTTCACCCCCTCGGCCATGGTGCGGTTCTTCGCCACGCTGCGCGTCGGCTCGCGCTATGCCGAGCGGCTGGTGACGCATGAGGCCACCTTCCGCCTGCTCGCGGATCTGCGGGTGTGGTTTTACACGCGGCTGGAACCGCTGGCCCCGGCGGCGCTGCAGGCCGAGCGCGCCGCCGATCTTCTCGGCCGCATCGTCTCCGATATCGACACGCTCAACCTTTTCTATCTGCGGGTCTTCGTGCCGGTGCTCACCGCGTTCGCCGCCGGGCTGGTGATGGCGGCGTTCTTCGCTTTCTTCTCCTGGCCGGCGGCGCTGGCGCTCATCCTCGGCCTGGCGCTGAACGGGATGCTGACGCCCCTGCTCACGGCCCGGCTCGGCGCCCGGCCGGGGGCGGAGATCAACCGCCTCACCGCCCGGCTGCGCGCCGAATATGTCGAGGCGCTGCAAGGCCTGGGCGAATTGCTGGTGTTTGGCGCCGCGCCGCAGATGCAGGCGCGCGCCGCGGCCCTCAATGACGAGCTGGCCGCGGCCCAGGCGCGGATGGGCTGGGTGGCGGGGCTGGGCCTCGCCCTTTCCGGCCTCGCCGCCAATGTGACGCTGCTGGCGGTGCTGCTTTGCGGCGCCAGGCGGTTCGAGGAGGGCGGCATAGGTGCCGCCAATGTGCCGATGCTGGTGCTGGGGGCGATGGCCGCCTTCGAGGCGACGGCGCCTTTGCCCGGCGCGCTGCAATATCTCGGCCAGATCAAGGCGGCGGCGCGGCGGATCTTCGCTTTGGCGGATACGCCCCCGCCCGTGGCCCCGCCTGCCCTTCCCGCCCCGGAGCCGCGCGGCTACGGGCTGGAGCTCAACGCCGTCACCCTGCGCTACGCCCCGGGCGCGCCCCCGGCGCTGAACGGCCTCAGCCTCTCAGTGCCGGAGGGGCGGCGCCTCGGCATCGCCGGCGCTTCCGGCGCGGGGAAGTCCACGCTGATCAACCTCATCTTGCGCTTCCATGAGTTCCAGGAGGGCACGGCGCGCTTCGGCGGCCATGATCTGCGCGCCTATGGCAGCGCCGACATCGCCCGGCATGTCACGGTCATCTCCCAGCGCAGCCATATCTTCCATACCACCATCCGCGATAACCTGCTGCTGGCCAATGCCAGGGCGGATGAGGCGGCGCTCTGGCACGCGCTGGAGGTGGCCCAGCTGGCGGGATTCGTGCGCTCCCTGCCCCAGGGGCTGGACAGCCTCGCCGGCGAGGGAGGGGCCAGACTCTCTGGCGGCCAGGCGCGGCGGGTGGCACTGGCGCGGGCGGTGCTGAAACCCGCCCCCTGGCTGATTCTGGACGAGCCGACCGAAGGGTTGGACTATGAGACCGAGCGGGCCTTTCTCCGCGACCTCCTCCCGGTGCTGGCCGGGCGGACCGTGCTCTATATATCCCACCGCCCCGCCGGGCTGGCGCTGATGGACGAGGTTTACACCCTGCGGGACGGCCGGGCCACACGGCGGCGCTGATTGGGCCATCCTGGCCCCAGGGCGCGGAAATAACCCATGCCCGTATATGCCGGACGCACCGGGCGGAATTTGATCGAGATCAACCCGCTTATTGACGTTAATCCCTATACCGGCGCTGTTTGGTTACAAGGCTTTCACAAAACTGGAGAGAGCGGTCATGCCGTTAATCGATCCGAGTGTCGTCGATCTGTCGCGTCTGCAATTCGCGTTGACGGCCCTCTACCACTTCCTGTTCGTGCCGTTGACGCTCGGCATGACCTTCCTGCTGGCGGCGATGGAGACGGTCTATGTCATCACCGGCCGGCAGATCTACAAGGAGATGACCCAGTTCTGGGGCAAGCTCTTCGCCATCAACTTCGCCATCGGCGTCGCCACCGGCCTCACCATGGAATTCGAGTTCGGCACCAATTGGTCCATGTACTCGCATTTCGTCGGGGACGTGTTCGGCACGCCGCTCGCCATCGAGGGTCTGATGGCCTTCTTCATGGAATCCACCTTCATCGGCCTGATGTTCTTCGGCTGGGACCGGCTGTCCCGCCCCGGCCATCTGGCCGTGACCTGGCTGACCGCGCTCGGCTCCAACCTCTCCGCTTTATGGATTCTCATCGCCAACGGCTTCATGCAGAGCCCGAAGGGCGCCTCCTTCAACCCGGACACGATGCGGCTGGAATTCAACTCCTTCCTCAACCTCGTGTTCAGCGAGGACGCGCAGGCGAAATTCGTCCATACCTCAATCGCGGGCTTCGTCACCGGCGCGCTGTTCGTCATGGGCATCTCCGCCTTTTACATCCTGCGCAAGCAGCACCGGGAATTCGCCGCGCGCTCCTTCCGCATGGCGGCGCTGTTCGGGGTGATCTCCTCGCTGGCGGTCGTGACTCTGGGCGACGCGCTGGGCAGGCTCGATTATCTCGTCCAGCCCACCAAGATCGCGGCGGTCGAGGGGCTATGGCAGGATAGCGACGCGAACGGCCCCGCCGGCGCCGCCGCCTGGCTGCTCTTCGCCCTGCCGGACCAGCAGGCCCAGGCCAACCATTTCGAGATCGGGGTGCCCTATGTGCTGGACCCGCTGATCGCCCATTCCTTCAACACCAGCATTCCCGGGCTGATTACGCTGGAGAAACAGGTGGGGCCGCGGATTCAGAGCGGCATCCAGGCGCTCGACGCGCTGAAGGCCTATGGCCAGACGCACGACCCCCAGGCGCTGGCGTCCTTCAAAGCGCATGAAAGCGATATGGGCTACGGCTTCCTCGCCCAGCGCTACGCGCCCAACCAGGATCTCGGCCAGATCACCCCGGCCAACCAGGACGCGGTGCTCGCCCAGGCGGAGAAGGACACGCTGCCCAATGTCTTCGTCACCTTCTGGTCCTTCCGCCTCATGATGGCGCTGGGCTTCTTCTTCGTCGGGCTGTTCTCCTTCGCGGCCTATTACAGCCTGAAAAACCAGCTCGAGCGGCATCCTTTCCTGCTCAAGCTCTGCGTCTGGTCCATCCCGCTGCCGATTCTCGCTTGCGAGTTCGGCTGGATCACCGCCGAGGCCGGGCGCCAGCCCTGGTCGGTGTTTGGCTGGCTGCCGACCTTCCAGGCGGCCTCCAGCCATAATCTCGGCTATATGATCTTCTCCCTCATCGGTTTCGCGGTGCTCTACAGCGCCTTCATCGCCGCGGAGCTGTACCTGATGTTTAAATATGCCCGCCTCGGGCCGCAGCCGCATTTAACCGGCGCGCCGGAATCGAGCCCGTCGCCGATGTTCGCCCCGGCCGAGTGATAGGAGCCCCGTCCTATGGAAGTTTATGTAATTCTGAAACTCGTCTGGGCGGTGCTGCTCGGTGTGCTGCTCTCCGGCCTCGCCGTGATGGTGGGGATGGATATGGGAGTGGGCACCTTGCTGCGCTTTGTCGGCAAGACCGATGCCGAGCGCCGCGTCGCGCTCAACATCATCGGCCCGCATTGGGACGGTAACCAGGTGTGGTTCATCCTGGGCGGCGGCGCGATCTTCGCCGCCTTCCCCACCCTCTACGCCACCTCCTTCTCGGTCTTTTACGTGGTGATGATCCTGCTGCTGTTCAGCATGATCATGCGCCCCGTGGCCTTCGAGTACCGCTCGAAGGTGGAGACGGGCAAATGGCGCGCCACCTGGGACTGGGCCTTCCTGATCTCGGGCGCGCTGCCGATGATCGTCTATGGCGCCGCCTTCGGCAATGTCATGCAGGGGGTCGGCTATCATTACGACTGGACCGGGCAATATTATCAGGATGAATCGTTCATCTTCTATCTGCTAAACCCCTTCGCCCTGTTGTGCGGGGTGATGTCGCTGGCGCTCTCCATCCAGCAGGGCGGCACCATGCTGATGCTGCGCGGCGAGGAGCCGATTTTCAGCCGCGCCCGCGCCGCCGCCATCTGGGGCGGCATCATTGGCGTGGCGCTGTTCATCGTCGGCGGCTTCTGGGTCGCGCATCTCAAAGGCTTCGCCATGACCGCGCCGGTGAATCCCGGCGCGCCGGCCACCCCCCTCACCGGCCAGAGCGTCGCGCCGGTGGTGGGAGCCTGGATGCATAATTACGCCGCCTACCCCCTGCTCTGGGCATTGCCGCTCCTCGGCGTGGTCGGCATGCTGGGCGCGGTGCTGATGAACGCGGCGCGCAAACCGGTGATCGCCTGGTGGCTGGGCGCGATCGGCTGGGTGGGGGCGATTTTCACCACCGGCGCCTCCATGTTCCCCTTCCTCATGCCCTCCACCACCAATCCCAGCCAGAGCCTCACGGTCTGGAACGCTTCGGGCAGCGCCTATAATCTCGGCTGGATGCTGCTCTTCGCCCTGGTCTTCACGCCCATCATCATCTGCTACACCTCATGGTGCTTCTATGTGATGCGCGGCAAGGTGAAGATGGATTACGTGACCCACGACGATCACGGCTATTAAGGAGCCACGCAAATGGGTAAAACTTTCACCTTTATCGGCCTGTTTCTCGTGCTCTGCCTGGCGCTGCTGCTGGCGGTGGTGGCCGGGGATTACGGCCCCTGGTACTTCGCCTGGATGGTGGGCACGGTGATGATCGTGCTGATCGCCGCGTGCGGCGCGATCATGCTCGACAATCAGCGCCAGAACGGAAATGGAGAGGTCTGATGCCGGCGGAACTGGAAAGTCTGATTTTCTTCATCCCCTTCCTCTATCTGGGGCTCTGCTACCTCGCCTATGTTTACACGCGGAAGCGGTTTCCCTGAGGCGCGAGCGGGCGTTCTAACGTCAATGGCCGGGCAATGTCCCGGCCATTTTTATGTCCCGCCTTGCTGTTTTTGCGTCCCGCCCAGCACGATCTCGGCGCTGACACTGGCGGTGATCGTGATCTGATCCGGCGCCGATTGCGGCGCGGGCGCGGCGGCGAGCGCCTTCATCATCGGCATGGGCGGGGGGCCGCCGCCATCGGCGTTCACCGTCAGCGTCTTGAGGGCAGTGACCGGCTTGTGCAGAGCCTCGGCCACCACCCCGGCCTCCGCCCGCAATTGCGCCAGCGCGTCCTTTATCGCCTCGTCGCGCGCCCGCACCCGCCCGGCCGGAGAGAGATCGCCCCGCAGGCCGTTGAGCAGCAAGCCCGCCGCCTGCAGCCGGCCCAGGAGAGCGGCGAAGGCGGGGCCGGGCACGCCTTCCGTTGCGGGCTGGGTGAGGGTCAGGTTTTGCTGCGCCGTGAATTGCGGCTTGGCTCCGTTATCCGCGCGGGAGGAAAAACTATCATAGCCGCCGGTGGTGACCACCACGCCGGGCACGGACCGCGCCGCGGCGATGGCCTCGCTGACGGCCTGGTTCACCGCCGCCTGGGCGCTGGCGGCATCCGGCCTCTCCGCCTGGACGAGGAATTGCGCCACCGCCTCGTCCGGCGTGGCCAGGGCGGTGCCCTCCGCGCCGAGGGTCAGCACCGTCTGGGCGGCGGCGGGCGAGGCGAATACCGAGATGATGAGGGCGAGAGCGGCGGGCCTGGGCAGCATGGACAGCATGGGCAATGTCTCCGGTTCAGTCTTGCAGCAGCATCGCCTCCGCCCGGGCCAGATCAGCGGCGGTGGTGATTTTGAAATTATCCTCCGAGCCCGCCACCATCTCCACCCGCAACCCGGCATGTTCGGCCACCATCGCGTCATCGGTGAATTGGATGGCCGGAGCGCTGGCCGCCGCGTGGCGGTGCGCCCGCAAAATCTCCGCGAAGCGGAAGCCTTGCGGGGTTTGCGCCCGCCACAGCCCGGCCCGGCTCACCGTGCCGGTCACCGCGCCGTTCTCCACCCGCTTCAGCGTATCGGCCAGTGGCACGCCCACGATGGCGGCGGGTCCGCGCGCCAGCGCCGCCAGCACGGCGGAAATGGTCTCGGGCGCGATGAAGGGGCGAACGGCGTCATGGATCAGCACCGCCTGCGGCTGCAGCGCCGCGATGGCCTCCAGCCCCAACCGCACCGAATCCTGGCGCTCCGCGCCGCCGAAGCGGACCGGCAGCAGCTTCTCCAACCCGGCGGCGGCCTCCGCGTAGAGCGCCTGGTCATCGGGATGGATCAGCACTTGCACCGCGCCGATGGCCGGGTGGCGGGTGAGGGCCGCGATGGTATGGCGAAGGACGGGCCGGCCCGCCAGCGGCAGATATTGCTTGGGCAGCGGCCCGCCCAGCCGGTAGCCGCGCCCCGCCGCGACGATCAAGCCAATATTCACGCCGCCGCGCTCAACCCAGCGCCTTTTTCTGGGCGGCGAACAATTCCGCGACGCCCTTGCGCGCCAGGCCGAGCAGGGCGTTGAAGGCAGCCTCGTCGAAGGTGGATTTTTCCGCCGTCGCCTGGATTTCGACGATACCCCCGCTTTGCGTGAGGATGAAATTCGCGTCGGCATCGGCGGCGGAATCCTCGGCATAATCGAGGTCGAGGACGGGCTGGCCCTGAAAGATGCCGCAGGAGACCGCCGCCACCTGGCCGCTCAGCGGCATCGCCTTGATGACATTCGCCGCGCGCAGCTTGCGGAAGGCGAGGGCCAGGGCGACATAGGCGCCGGTGATGGAGGCGCAGCGCGTGCCGCCATCGGCGTTCAGCACGTCACAATCCAGGGTGATGGTGATCTCGCCCATCGCCTTGCGGTCCACCACCGCGCGCAGGCTGCGGCCGATGAGACGCTGAATCTCCTGGGTGCGGCCGGATTGCTTGCCGCGCGCCGCCTCACGGTCGCCGCGCGTATGGGTGGCGCGGGGCAGCATGCCGTATTCCGCCGTCACCCAACCCTCGCCCTGGCCGCGCATGAAGGGCGGCACCTTGCCCTCCACGCTGGCGGTGCACAGCACCTCGGTATCGCCCATACGGATGATCGCCGAGCCCTCGGCATGGCGGGAAATGCCGGTCTCGATGGAAACCGGGCGCAGCGCGTTGAATTCTCTGCCTGAGGGCCGCATACTTATATACTCCAATACCTGTTTGAGGTGCTATTATCCGAGCAACGCCAAATGGACCATAGACCGAAATCCGCGCCCCAGCGCCTGCCGCCGGGGCTCGATATCCGCTCCGCCGCCGTGCTGCGCGAGATCGTGGAGCAATATGTGGAAACCGGCGAGCCGGTGGGCAGCCGGACGCTCTCCCGCCTGCTGCCGCAAAAACTCTCCCCCGCCACCATCCGCAACGTGATGGCGGATCTGACCGAGGCCGGGCTGCTGTTTTCACCCCATACCTCCGCCGGGCGGCTGCCGACGGAGCGCGGCCTGCGCCTTTTTGTCGACGGGCTGCTGCAATTTGGCGAATTATCGGAGGAGGAGCGGCTCAACATCAACCTGGCCTTGGCCCGCGCCGGGCGCTCCCTGCAGGAAACCCTGACGGAAGCCTCCTCCCTGCTTTCCGGCCTTTCCGCCGCCGCCGGGCTGGTGCTGGCGCCCAAGGGCGACGGGCCGGTGAAGCATGTGGAATTCGTGCCGCTTTCCCCCGGCCGGGCGCTGGTGGTGCTGGTGGCCGCGGACGGGCAGGTGGAAAACCGCATCATCGAAACCCCGCCCGGCCTGCCGCCCAGCGCCCTGCAACAGGCCAGTAATTTCCTCAATGCCCGGCTCTCCGGCCAAACCCTGGCGGAATTGCGCCGCCGCGTAAGCGCGGAGCTCGCCGCCGACCGCTCGGCCCTGGACGAGCTGACCAGCGCCGTGGTCGAGGCCGGGCTCGCCACCTGGGGCCATGCCGGACGGGGGGAGGGCCGCTCCAGCTCGCTGATCTTGCGGGGGCAAGGGCGGCTGCTGGAGGATATCGACCAGCTGGAGAAGCTGAGCGCGATCCAGGCGCTGTTCAAGCGGCTGGAGACCGAGGAAACCCTGCTCAAACTGCTCGAACTCGCCGAGGAATCCGACGGGGTGCGAATTTTCATCGGCGCGGAATCCGGGCTGTTCGGCACCGCCGGCATCTCGATGATCGTCGCCCCCGCGCGCAACGCCCAGGACCGGATCGTCGGCGCCATCGGCGTGATCGGCCCGACCCGTATCAATTACGGCCGCATCATCCCGGTGGTGGATTACACCGCCCGCGTGCTCGGCCGCCTGCTGGGGCCGGGCTGAGCCGCCCGGCTTGGCCCGCGCCCGCGCCGCTGATATGGCTGGCCCGGACGGAGGGGAGCGGAAATGCTAAAAGCCTATGCCTGCCAAGATGGGCATCTGCACTGCCTCCCCCCCGAGAAGGCGAGCGAGGCGATCTGGTTCGACCTCGAGACGCCAGCGCCCGAGGAATATGCCCTCGTCACCCGCATCACCGGCTTTCCCCTGCCCCATCACGCGGAGCTGGCGGAGATCGAAACCTCCTCGCGCCTCTCCGTGAAGGGCGATATCCTCACTCTTTCCCTGCCGGTGGTGGTGCGCCTCCCGGATAGCGTCGAGGACGGGGTATGCGGTTTCGTCCTCTCCCCCAAATATCTCGTGACCATACGCTTCGCCCCCAGCACGCTGTTCACCCAATTCTCCGCTTCCGCTCCGCCCGAGGGCCAGCTCGCCAGCGCGGATATTTTTTCGGGACTGTTGGAGGGGATTGTCGACCGGCTGGCGGACGCGCTGGAACGGCTGCGCGAGGAGCTGGACGAATTGAGCCACCGGATTTTTCACCACCGGTTCGGCAGCCGCAACGGGGCCCGCAACGCGGAGCGTGAATTGCAGGCGCTGCTCGTGAAGCTGGGGCAGGATTACGATACGATCTCCTATCTTCGCGATTCGCAGCTCGGCGTCGCCCGCATCGCGCCTTATGCGATCAGCGCCGTCGAATGGATGCCGAAAACGGTGCGCGAGCGGCTTAAATCCATTCAGAAGGACGTGTCCTCGCTGAACGAGTTCTCCACCCACCTCACGGATAAGGTGCAGTTTCTGCTGGATACGACGCTGGGACTTATCAATATCGCGCAGAACAGCCTCATCAAGGTTCTCACCGTCGTGTCCATCGTCGGCATACCGCCGACGCTGATCGCAGGAATTTACGGAATGAACTTCAAGAATATCCCCGAGTTGAGCTGGAAATTTGGCTATGCCTATGCCTGGGGCGTGATGGTCGTATCGGCCATCGCCCCGCTGCTCTGGTTCCGCAAAAGAGGCTGGATATGACGGAATTCTACATACCGCGCGAGACGAGCGCGGCGGAGGCCATCGCCGCCATCGGGGAGGAGCTCGCCTTGTTCGATGACTGGATGGACCGCTACGAATTCATCATCGAACAAGGGCGGACCCTGCCTCCCTACCCCGCCGCATGGCAGGACGAGGCGCACCGGGTGCGCGGCTGCCAATCACAGGTCTGGCTGGCGGCGGAGGAGCGGGATGGCAAGCTCTGGCTCACCGGCGCATCGGACGCCGCCATCGTCTCCGGGCTGGTGGCGCTGGTGCTGCGTGTCTATTCGGGCCGCGGCCGCGCGGAGATTCTCGCCACCCCGCCGAAATTTCTTCATGATCTCGGCCTCATCGGGGCGCTCTCGACCAACCGGGGCAATGGCGTGGCGGCGATGGTGGAGCGCATCCATGCGATGGCGCAAACCGCCTGAGCGTGAGAACAACATGCTCGCCCAGACAAAACGTTAGAGCGTTTTCGATCAACCGAGTGAATGGAAATGCTTTAAGAGGCGCAGCCCGCGCCGGGATGATGGCGGGCGCAGAAAGCGCTGACATCGCCGGATTGAAATGAGGCGATTTCGGCACCATACGCCGAGCATTTTGAAAAAGCTGGCGAACCCGGCGGCAGCGGCGAAATTCGCCGAACGTTCCGGCCAAAGCCACGAGGCGTTTTGCGCGGATGCCCGCCGCGCCGCCAACATCCCCCAGGCGGCGATGGAAGCGGCGCAACGGCGCCTGGCGGCGGCGGCGCGCGAGGCGGGTATCCCCATGGCCAGCCATGATGACTGCACGTTAGAAGACCGGGCTTATTTCCAGTCTAGAAGGCCCGGTCATGCGAACTCAGCCGATCCGGACTCCTTCCCGCCAGACGGAGCGAATGACGGGAAACCCCTCATACATCCGCAGCTGCACCAGATCTCCCCGCTGGCCGGGGACGAGGCGCCCCCGGTCATGCAACCTGGCGATATCGGCCGGCCCGGAGGTCACCAACGCCAGCGCGCCCGGCAGAGACATGCATCCTTGCGTCGCGATGCTCATGGCGGCCTCCAGCATCGAGGCGGGCACATAATCCGAAGCCAGGGCATCCAAAAGCCTCTCGCGCACCAGATCCATCACCGCGACATTGCCGGAATGCGAGCCTCCCCGGACGATGTTCGGAGCGCCCGCGATCACGCGCATGCCCCGTAATTTGGCTTCCCGCGCCGCGGCGAGCGAGACGGGAAATTCCGCGATGGAGATGCCATCCGCCTCGTTGCGGAGAATATCAGTCTCGCTATGGTCGTCATGCGAGGCGATGGGGACGCCATGCGCACTCGCCCGCGCCAATACGAAGTCGCGGTTGGAATGGTAATAGGCCTGGCGGGAAGCGGTCAGCTCAAGAATCATGGTCTCGATCTCGTCCTCGCCAAACCCTTCGGCCGCGCGCATGCGCCGGTAACGCGCCGCATCCTTGTATTGGCCGCCAATGCCGGGGCTGTGATCCATGATGGAAATCAGCCTGACCAGCGGATGGCCGATCACATCCGCCAGCATGGCGGCCATCTCAGCCGCCGGCAGTTCACAACGCAGATGCAGGAAATGCTCGGCCTTCAGCGCGCCGCTGGGCTGCATTTCGCTCAGATCCCTATAGCCATCGTGGAAAGTCTGGTTGCGCTCTTTCTCGAAGCCGATATCGCCGAGACAGAGAGCGTCGAACACGGTGGTGATACCCGCCGCCACGCATTGCGCGTCATGGATCAAAAGCGCGGAGCGGGACGGCCAGCGCGCGCTGGAGCGCGGCTGGGCCTGGCGTTCAAGATTATCCGTATGCAGGTCGATCATTCCCGGCATGAGGAGATCGCCTTCGCAATCATGACCGTCAGCGGCCTCCAGCTGGGTGATAACCCCGTTCTCGACCGTCAGGCCGCCTTCACGGATCTCCTCCGGCAGAACGAGACGGGCATTGGCAAAACTCGTCATGCATCCTCTTTCAACGGTTCCAGGCATCGTTCCCGGTCCGGGGCCGCGTCACGGACGAACTTATCATGAAAAATCCCCACCAGCGCCGCGCCGCGGGGCATGGCGCGCAGGAAACGCTGCATCATGCCACCCGAAAAATACAGAGGGTAGTCATCGATGCGGGACGGGTCAATTTCCACCGCGTGGAGCCAATGGGTGGCGGTCGCGCGGATATGTCCATAATGGCGGTTGCCCGCTGCCATGAGCCGCTCGCCGATATTGCCCCCCGCCGTCACGGAAAGCCGCAGCGCCTGGCGTGAGAACCTCGCCGGACTCCGCTTCCATGCGGCCGGAGAGAACGTCCAACAATGTCGATTTTCCCGAGCCGCTCTCGCCCACGATGGGAGGATCTCATGGCGGCGCAAGGAGAGGGGACACATCGTCCAGCGCCATGATGGCGCCAAACCGCCTCCGCAGGTTTCGGGCTTGCAGCAGGGGTCATGCGGCCCGTGCGGGTCGTGGTGTCCACCTCCGCCGCCTGGGCCAGCTCTGAAACCGGGTGAGGTTTCCTGATGTGTGGGAATTTGAAAGCTTGATGGTGGGTGCACAAGGATTCGAACCTTGGACCTACTGATTAAGAGTCAGCTGCTCTACCAACTGAGCTATGCACCCTCGCCGCCTGGCCATGCCAGACGGCGGCCTCTATACCGGCTGCGGGGGCGGTTGAAAAGCCCCCGCGCGTTGACGAATCGCTCCTGGCTCCAGGATTTTAATCCCCGGCGGCCGGATGCAGCAGCGCGGCAGGCACGGGCCGGAGAGCCGGCAGCGCGACGGGCTTGACCATCTTGGCGGGCAGCGCGGCTAGAATGGAGACCCCCACGGAAGCCAGATACGGCATGGATTGGGTGAACAGCACCGCCACCCAAAGCCGTGTCTCCAGCGTCGCCCAATGATGGCCAAACCCCACCGCCAGCGCCGCCGCCCAGGTGAGCACCAGGATCACCAGCTCCTCGCGGGCCATCACCAGCCCCTGCACCAGCGCCGGGGCATCCTCCATTTTCGGCGTGCGCAGGAAGGGCAGTTTATTGGAGAACAGCCCCTTCCATACCGCCTTGCCGATGGAATGGGACAGCGCCAGCCCCGCCACCGCCGCGCCCAGACGGTCCATGAACCCGCAGGGCACCCGGCTCTTATAGAGGGCAAGGATCTGCGCGATCTTGAACAGGAACAGGCCGATGGAGGGCAGCATGAACAGGGCGATGGGGAATTCGAACCGCACCGGGTCGAAGATCAGCCCCGCCGACCAGGCCAGCCCCATGGCGAGGAAGACCAGCCCCAACGCATCGCCAAACCAGGGCAGCCAGCCAGTGATGAAATGCCAGCGCTGGCCCGCCGTCAGCTCCTTGTTGAAAGGGTTGAAGAGCGGGCCCGCATTGGCGCGAACGATGCGCATGGCGCCATAGGCCCAGCGGTAACGCTGCTTGCGGAAAGCATTATAGTCATCCGGCATCACGCCCTTGCCGAAACTCTTCTTGGAATAGACCGCCTCATACCCGGCGCGGAACAGGCGCAGGCCAAGCTGGCTGTCCTCGGTGATGCACCATTCCGCCCAGCCATTCTCGTTCAGCAGGGCCTGTTTGCGGATCAGCGTCATCGTGCCATGCTGGATGATGGCGTTGCGCTCGTTGCGCGTCACCATGCCGGCATGGAAGAAGCCCGCATACTCCCAAAACATCATCCGCTTGAACAGCGAGCCATCGTTATCCCGGTAGTCCTGGGGGGACTGGGTGAAGCCCACCGCCGGGTCGGCGAAGGCCGGCGCCATCGAGCGCAGCCAATCGGGCTCGACCAGATAATCGGAGTCGATCACGCCGATGATCTGCGCGTCGGCGGCGGTCTCGCGCAGCGCGAAGTTTAGCGCCCCCGCCTTGTATCCCTGATATTTGCCCAGGGTGAAGAAGCGGAATTTCGGCCCCAGCCGGGCGCAATGCTCGGCCACCGGCTCCCATACGCGCGGGTCGGTGGTGTTGTTGTCGATCACCAGCACCTCGAACCGCTCGTAATCCAGCGCGGCCAGGCTGTTCAACGTCTGCTTCACCATCTCCGGCGGCTCGTTGCAGATCGGCAGATGCAGGGAGACCTTGGGCAGCGGGGTGCCATGAGGCGCGGGCATCGGCTCGTAATGCCGGCGCACGACGCGGCCGAACACGGTCTCCATCAGATCGAAACTATCCGCGATGAGCAGGAAGAGCAGGAGCCCCTGCCCCAGCGCCAGCGCGCCCCACACGGCGGCGGCGGCCAAGGAGAGATAGGTCTGGCCCATATTCATCAGCAGCATCGCCAGCGCCGTGGTGAACCCCTCCACCAGCACGGCGAAGAGCAGCTTGCCGGGCAGGCGGATATCCGGGCGGCGGGAGAGCAGCGCCATGGTGGCGAGCAGGCTCATCAGCGCCGCGCCCAGCGCATAGAATTTCCATTCCGGGTGATTCTCGACCGGGCCGGTCAGCGACCATTTCTCGTGGCGGCCGAGCGTGAACATGCCCCAATAGCCGGCGGCGCGGCCCTCGAAACTTGTTTTCCAGGGCTGGTCGAATGCTTCCATCACGAAATAATCGAGATGCTTTTGCTGCGCCAGATTGAAGAAATCGCGCAGAAAGCGGGCCTGGTTGATGGTGTTGGCGCGGGCGGCGCCAATATCGATGCCATCCGAGGGCCAGCCGATCTCGCCGATGACGATCTTTTTATCAGGGTAGCGCGCATGCACCTGCTCGTAGCGGTGCATCGCGTCCTGCACGGCGATTTTCTCCGGCACGCCCTCCCAATAGGGCAGCAGATGCACGGTGATGAAATCAACCGAGTTGGCGAGTTCGGGATGTTTGAGCCAGACATGCCAGGGCTCGGCGGTGGAGACCGGCACGTGCACCTGTTTCTGCACGGCGCGGATGTCGGCCACCAGCTCCGGCACGGTCAGGTCGCCGCGCAGCACGCTCTCATTGCCCACCATCACCTGTTTCACATCGGGATTGGCGTTGGCGATCTGGATGACGCTGGCGAGTTCCCTGGCGTTGGCGTCCGGGTGACGGTCCAGCCACGCGCCGAGGGTGACATTCAGCCCCAGCCCCTCGGCCAGGGCGGGAATCTGGCCAAGATCGCCCTCCACCGTATAGGTGCGGATGTTATGGGTGTATTTGGCCACCTGGGCGAGGTCTGCTTTGATCTGGGCCGGGGTGGGGTAGTCGCCGGTTTCCGGGCTTTCACCCTTATGGAAGGGCGAGAAGGCGAAACCGCCAATATCGCCTTTATAGGCGGGAATATCCGTCGCCGGACGGTTGAATCCGGCCCATAGGCCGAGCGCCACCGCGCCCACGCCCAAGGCGGCGGCCCAGGAGCCGGGCGAGGCCCAGCCCCGGCGGGTCTTGCGGGTGGAAATCAAAGCGTCCTGGCGATGGATATGCGACTGGTACGTCATGGCGAAGTCCGAGCTGGCCCGGGACAAGCCCCGGTCGAGCCTCAACATCGGCATTCAGTACGGCGGCGTATGGGCGCGATTGTGGCCCAACTAAGGCAAACAAATTTTAATGTTGTAACTCTTAACGCGGTCAGATCGGTTGTGTTTCCAAATTTATCAATTATTTCCCTTGTTGGCTTCATTTCACAATTGAGCCAAGCCGCTCCCCGTCACGGCAATCGCTCCCCGCCGCAAATCCAGCTACAAGGTTCATCATGCCTTTGGTGTTGCAGCTTCTCATCCTCGCCCTTCTCGTGCTGCTCAATGGCGCCTTCTCCCTGGCGGAGCTGGCGCTCGTCTCCTCCCGCCGGGCGATGCTGACCCTGATGGAACGCCAGGGCGTGCGGGGCGCCACCCAGGCGCGCATGCTGGCGGACGACCCTGAAAGTTTCCTGCCCACCACCCAGTTCGGCATCACTCTCATCGGCATTCTCACCGGCGTGTTCGGCGGCGATCAGCTGGGCGAGCGGCTGCAAAGACCGCTGGAAAAACTCCCCTACATCCAGCCTTATGCCGGCCCGCTGGGCGTCATTCTCACCGTCATCGTCATCACCTATCTCACTCTTGTCTTTGGCGAGCTGGTGCCCAAGCAGCTCGCCCTGCGCCATCCGGAGCGGCTGGCCGTCGTGGCGGCCGGGCCGATTTCGCTGCTCGCCAAAATCGCCGCTCCGGCCATATGGCTGTTGCGCAAAACCACCTATCTCGTGCTGCGCCTCTTCGGCCCGGAGCAGGAGGACCGGCGCGGCGTTTCCGAAGAGGAGTTGAAGGCGATGCTGGTGGAAGGCGCCGAAACCGGTGTGCTGGAGACGGAGGAGCGCGACATCATCGAGCGCGTGCTGCGCCTGGCCGACAAGCCGGTGCGCGCCATCATGACCCCGCGCACCGAGATCGTCTGGATCGACCGCACCGCGCCGCGCGCCGACATCATCGCCCGCCTGCGCACCGCCCCCCATTCGCGCTTCGTGGTCTGCGACCGCACGGTCGATAACGTCACCGGCATCGTTTTGACCAAGGATGTGCTCGACCGCGTGCTTGATGGCCGCGATGTCAGCCTGGCCAGCGCCATCCGCCAGCCCATCGCCCTGCCCGATTCGGTGACCGCCCTGGAAGCCCTGGAGCGGCTGAAGGCCGACCCGCTGGGCCTTGCCCTGGTGCTCGACGAATATGGCAGCTTCGAGGGCATCATCACCGCCGCCGATGTGCTCGAGGCGATCGTCGGCGATGCCGAGGCCCAGGGCCCCCCGGCCCATGCCCCCGAACCCGACACCGATTCGAGCTATGAGCTGGACGGGCTCACCCCCATCGATGAAATCAAGGCCCGGCTGCATCTGCCAGACCTCCCCTCCGAGGGCACCTACCACACGCTGGGCGGGCTGCTGCTCGCCCTGCTGCTGCGCCCGGCGCGCCGGGGCGATGCGCTGATCTTCGGCGGCTGGAAATTCGAGGTGCTCTCGATGGATGGGCGGCGGGTGGAGCGGGTGAAAGTGGCGCGCGACACGGGCGAATAGCCCGCCCACGCCAATTGGGCGCCAAACCCACACAAAACCACAAAAAATGTGGGTTTGTGTGGGGGCGTGATGTTATGCGCGGGTCAGCCCAGCGCGCGCTCGATGGCGCGGGCGATTTTGAGCGCCAGATCGTCGCGGTAGAGCGGCGCGGCGATTTGCACGGCGAGCGGCAGATTGTTTGTGTTCACACCAACCGGCAGGGTGAGGGCGGGTTGGCGGGTGAGGTTGAACAAAAAGCTCCAGGGCGCCCAGTTGTGCACCAGGGCGTGCGGCGGGTCTTCGAGCAGGGCCTGGGCCAGCGGCGCGGCGTGGGGCACGGCGGGGCAGAGCAGGGCATCATGCCCGAGCGCCGCCATGTCATGCGCGGCGCGCAGCCGCCTTGCTTCCGCATCGAGCAGGTCAAGCCCCGAAACATTCTGGAATTTCCTGGCGGTTTCGACAAAGAGCGGGTCGAGTTCGGGGTGTTTTTCGGGGGTGATGAGCGCCAGCTGGCGGGCCTGGGCGATGCCCCAGAGCGTGACCAGCAGGCGCGAAACATCGGGGAGGGGGAGGGTGACATCGCTGATGATGGCGCCTTGCTGTTCGAGCAGTTGGCGCGCCTGGTCGAGCACCTGCCATTGTTCGTCATCGGCCGGGGCGGCGAAACCGGGCGTGCGCAGAATGCCGATCTTGAGCCCCGCTACACCATCTTCGAGGGTGGCGGTGTAATCGCGCCGGGGCAGATCGAGGGAGAACGGATCGGCTTTGTGATAGCCCGCCAAACTTCCCAGCAGCAAAGCGGCATCTTTGACAGTCCGCGCGATTGGCCCAGCGGCGCCGACATGGCCGAAGGCGCCGAGCGGCCATTGCGGCGTGAGGCCGAAACTTGGCTTCACCCCCACCACCCCGCACCAGGCGGCGGGAAGTCTGATGCTGCCATAAGCATCGGTGCCGACATGGAGCGGGCCGAAAAACGCCGCCGCCGCCGCCGCCGCCCCCGAAGATGAGCCGCCCGTGTCGCGCGATTTGTCCCACGGGTTGCGGGTGACGCCGGTGAGGGGCGAATCTCCGGCGATTTTCCAGCCAAATTCGGGAGCGGTGGTTTTGCCGATGATGACCGCCCCGGCGGCGCGCAGAAACTCGACCACCGGGGCATCATGGGGGGCGGGGGCGGCGCTGGTGGCCTTGCTGCCGCGCCGCGTGGGCAGGGTTTTGACGTCGAGAAAATCCTTGATTGTGACAGGCACGCCGTCAATCGGGCCGCACGGCGTGCCCTGCGCCCAGCGCGCGGTGCTGGCGCGCGCGGCATCGAGCGCCTCGGGGTTCATGACCGAGAAGGCGTTGATTTCGGGGTTGCGGCGGGCGATGCGCTCCATCACCGCCTGCAAGGCCGCGAGCGGGGTGAGCGCGCGGGTTTGGTAGGCGCTCAGCAGCTCGGTGGCGTCGAGCAGGGCGGGTTCGCTTACATCCATGACGGCACCGGCAGGTTTTTCGATTTCAGGAAGTCGGGGTTGAATAATTTGCTTTGATAACGCGCGCCGGAATCGCAGAGCATGGTGACCACGGTGTGGCCCGGCCCCAGATCGCGCGCGACGCGGATGGCGGCGGCGACATTGATGCCCGCCGAACCGCCGATGCTCAAACCTTCATGAATCATCAGGTCGAAAATCTGTTCGAGGGCTTCGGGATCGGGGATTTTCACGGCGTCGTCGATCGGGGCGCCATCGAGATTGCCGGGCACGCGCGACTGGCCGATGCCTTCGGTGATGGAGGAGCCGGTGACGGTGAGGTCGTTGTGCTTCACCCACCCGTAAAGCCCGGAACCTTCAGGATCGGCCAGCACGATTTTGATATGGGGGTTGTGTTCTTTGAGCGCGAACGAGACACCGGCCAGCGTGCCGCCGGTGCCGCAGGCGCAGGTGAAGGCATCGATCTTGCCGCCGGTCTGAGCCCAGATTTCGGGGCCGGTGGTGCGGCGGTGGCCTTCGCGGTTGGCCAGATTATCGAACTGGTTGGCCCAGAGCGCGCCTTGCTCCTCGGCCAGGGCGCGCGAAACATGCACGTAATTGCCTGGATCCTTGAAAGGCTTGGCGGGCACGAGGCGGAGATCGGCGCCGATCATGCGCAGGAAGTCGATCTTCTCGCGGCTTTGGGTTTCGGGCATGACGATGATGCTTTTATAGCCCCGCGCATTGGCGACCAAGGTGAGGCCGATGCCGGTATTGCCCGCCGTGCCCTCGACGATGGTGCCGCCAGGCGAGAGCAGGCCGCGCGCCTCGGCATCTTGGATGATGGCGAGGGCCGCGCGGTCTTTGACCGAGCCGCCGGGGGAGCAGAATTCGGCCTTGGCCAGAATCTCGCACCCGGTGGCCGCCGAGGCCCGTTTGAGGCGGATGAGCGGGGTGTTACCGATCGCGCCAACCAGACCGTCCGCCACTGCTGTTCCCATGAGCGTTCATCCTCGCTATGTTTGTGCCAAACTCTATACGACGGAGGGCCCGATGATTGAAGACGTCATGCCGCGGGATGTGTGGGAGGCGCTGATGAGCGACCCCGACGCCGTGCTGGTGGATGTGCGCACCCAGGCGGAGTGGAATTTTGTCGGCGTGCCGGAACTGGGCGAGGCGGGCAAGCAGCCGGTGCTGATTTCCTGGGCGGGGCCGGTGACGGTGACGGAGAACCCGGAATTTGTGGACGGGCTGAAGGCCGCGCATATTGGGGTTGGCGCCAAGGTTTATTTTCTCTGCCGGTCGGGTGTGCGCTCGAAGGCGGCGGCGCTGGTGGCCCGGGCGGCCGGATATCGGCAGGTTTATAACATCAAGGACGGATTCGAGGGGCCGCTGGACGCGAGGGGGCACCGCGGCACGGTGGCGGGCTGGAAGGTTGAGGGGCTGCCCTGGAAGCAGGGATAGTTTTGTAAAACAACAAAATAACTTAGGGTTTCTTGATTCGTGTGGGGCAAGAAAAATAAATTTGAGCCATATTTTGGAGGTGAGAGACGGTGTCTGTGTTGCGTTTAAAAAAGACGTTTTTGAGAAATTTTTTCTCTGAACTCCGTAAAAATAAGCTGAGCATCGGATGACTGAAATGAGTAAAAAGAAATTGATTATTTCTCCTCAGGCGGGATTTGGCAATAGGCTGAGAGCTCTTTGTTCTGCGAAGCTATTGGGGCTTCTGACTGGCCGAGAAGTTTATCATTTTTGGATTAAGGATTCGGCTTTAAGCATTGTTGATCATGTTAATTACATGAAGGAAACGGATCCTACTCATTTTTTTGACATTAAAATTCCTTTGTTTGAGGGGACACATGTTGATGTGTGTTTTACTGAATGGATGCCGGATGATGGTTGGTATAAGGAGCAGTCGACGGCTCAAAGTCATTTAATTTTCGATCATAGAATAAAAAGTAAGCGAGCAGAACCGTTTCAAGATGCTTCTGAGATCGCTTCAAGTTCTGCAGATATAATTTTGGTAGAAACTTCGTTGGAGTTACGGCTACCTCATATGGAGTCTTTTCAAGAGATGTTGATGAGCCAAATTTATCAAGAAAATTTTCAACCGGCGGGACGATGGAAAGAAATGCTAGAAAGCCTGCCTGTTATCGAAAATGGTGTTTCAATTAGACGGGGAAATTTAATGAAATATTACCCGGAAGCAGATATTAGTGTTGAGAAAATGTGTGAAAAAATTAGCCTATTGAATGGCCCGAAAATTATTTTTAGTGACGATAGTGAGTATTTGGAAAAGATAAGAACTAAATCGAATTGTCCGTTAAATATAGACGGCTTGACAAAAATATTGTCTCCGGTAGAATTTTCTTTTGTTCAATTTCTTTTTTTAGCAAAATGTAAAAATGTTTTTGGAACAAAAAATTCATCTTTTCCGAAGCAAGCGGCAATTTTTGGAGGTCGCCCGTATTACTCACTATAACGCTTCTATATGACGTGACATGGTCATGTCATATTTGAAATGAAAAATTTTTATTTAGAATGTAAATAAAACGATTGCCGGGTATTTGCAGTACTGGGGCTCTATTTTCTGGGTAAATCACCGCTCGAACACCACCACGCTTTCCAGATTATCCGAATATAAAAACTGGTCGATCGGGGTGGCGTGGAGGAGGGCGAAGCCGGCGTGGTGGAGCTGGGCGGCGTCGGTGCTGAGCGCGTCGGGGTTGCAGCTGATATAGATCAGGCGCTTGACATCTGATTTGATAATGAAACGGATTTGCGGGCCCGCGCCGGTGAAGGGCGGGTCGAGGATGATGGCGGCGGCGCCGTTCAGT
>NZ_DAIEIF010000023.1 GCF_027352905.1 Acidocella sp. | reverse complement strand
ATGCCGAAGCGCTTGAGCGCCGCCGCCACCCGCGCCGCCAGGGCGCGGTCCGGCGTGATGAGCGCCGCGCTCTGCCCCGGCACCTCCAGCGCGTCGCGCAGCGCCATGGCGATGGCGATGGCGTTCTGCGCCTCATCGCCGGTCTCCAGACGGGACATACCGTCGAGCTCCAGGGCGGTGGGATGCTGCCAATGCTCCAGCGCCGCCGCGGGCAACAGAGCGCGCGAGAGCAGGGCGGCCCGCCCCGCCGGCACCGCCCCGGCCTGGGCAGGCAGCGCCTCCACCTCCTCCCGCCGCGCGCCGATATCGGCGAGCAGGCGGGCGATGCCGCCCTGGGCGTGCGAATCCTCCACCGCCTCCCAGCCGGCGTCGCCGAGATGGGGGTCGAAGCCAGGCAGGATCAGCCGCCCGCGCGGCAGAGCCGCCACCACCCCCGCCATGCGGGCGATGGCGGGGGTGCCCTCGGCGGCGACCATCCACACCGGCCCCGCCGGCGGCGCCGCCGCCCAGGCGCTCGCCTGCGCCTCGATCAACCGCGCCAGACGCCTGGCCGGATTCATCATCCCCTCCGCTTCGAGGATCGCTGGCCAGGCATGGGTGACGATGTTGAGAAATGCGAGCGTGTGCTGCCAATGCGTGGCGAAATCCTCCGGTGCCAGCCCGGGCAAAGCCTCGGCCAGATCCACCCCGGCATGGTCGGCCTCATCCAGCAGGCTGGCGAGTTCGGCCGCCAGCGTCCAGGCCGCGGGCAGGCGTTGGGGCGCGCCGCTTTCCTCCGGCTTCCGCATGATCAGCCGGGCGAGCAGGGCCTGCCGCCGCGCCGGGGCGATGGCGGGGGGCAGCGAGATGCCGGCGGTGAGCAGCAGACCGGCCTCGTCGATATTGCCGAGGGCGATAATGCGCGGAAGCAAAAGCGCCCGCCCGCCATTGGCGGCGAGAAACGCCGCCGCCAGCGCCTGGGCGGCGCGGCGGCTGGGCAGGATGATTAGCCCCTCCGGCGCCGCCGTCTCGGCGAGCCAGAGCCGCGCCAGGGCGGGTAGAAACGCCGCCTCGGGCGGAAAGGCGCCCAGGCGCAAATGGCGCGGCGCCTCAGCCGCCATCGCCGAGCCTCCTCAAATCGCCGCTGATGCGGGCTTCCCGCCCGGCCCCGGCCAAGAAAAGGCGCACCCGCCACGCCTCGGGCGGGGCCAGCGCCCCCAGCCGCTCCGGCCATTCCACCAGCACGATGCCCGCCTGCGCCTCGTCCCAGCCGAGTTCGGGCAGCGCCGCCGGGCCGTCGAGCCGCCAAAGATCATAATGCCAGATCATCACCCCGCCCGGCGTCTCGTAACCCTGCACCAGGGTGAAGCTGGGGCTGGGCACGGGCAGGCGGGCATCGCCCATCAGCGCCCGGATGAAGGCGCGGGCCAGGCTGGACTTGCCCGCGCCGAGCGGGCCTTCCAGCAGAAACACATCTCCCGGCCGGGCGATGCCCGCCAGCCGCTCTCCCAGCCTCTCCGTCTCCGACTCGTCGCGCAGCAAGATCCGCATGCCATGTTTTGAAGCGGGACGCTTGATCGCGAAAGGGGGGCGGGGCAAAGCAGGGTTCCATGGAACGGATTTCCGCCGATGTGGCGATCATAGGCGCCGGCCCCGCGGGCATGTTCGCGGTGTTCGAATGCGGTATGCTGCAACTCTCCTGCGTGCTGGTGGATACGCTGGGCGAGCTGGGCGGCCAATGCGTGGCGCTCTATCCTGAGAAGCCGATCTACGACATACCCGCCCATCCGGCCATCGAGGCGGCGGCCTTGATCGCCCGGCTGGAGGAGCAGATCGCTCCTTTCGGCTGCGCCCGGCTGCTGGGCCGCCAGGTTACCGGGCTGGCTGGCGGATCAGGGGATTTCACGCTCACCACCAGCGCCGGAGACGAGATCGAGGCCAAGGCGGTGATCCTGGCGGCGGGGGCGGGGGCCTTCGGCCCCAACCGGCCGCCTCTCGCCGGGCTGGAAGCCTATGAGGCATCGGGCGCGGTGCGCTATTATGTCCGGCGGCGCGAGGATTTGCGCGGCCAGCGGGTGGTCATCGCCGGGGGCGGGGATTCGGCGGTGGATTGGGCGCTGGCCCTGCAAGGCATCGCCGCCAGCGTCGCCGTCGTGCATCGCCGGCCTAAGTTCCGCGCCGCCCCGGAGAGCGCGGCCCGGCTGGACGCGCTGGCGGCGGAGGGGCGCGTGGAGATGGTGATTCCCTACCAGCTTCATGCCCTCCACGGCGCCGCGGGCGTGCTGACGGCGGTGGAGGTCGCCGATCTCGACGGCCAGACCCGCCGCCTGCCCGCCGATGTGCTGCTGCCCTTCTTCGGCCTCGCCATGGAGCTGGGGCCCATCACGGAATGGGGGCTGGAGCTGGCCCAGCACCGCGTCAGCGTCGATCCGGCGACGATGCAGACCTCCCGGCCCGGCCTATTCGCCATCGGCGACATCGCCGCCTATCCCGGCAAGCTGAAGCTCATCCTCCAGGGCTTCGCCGAGGGGGCGGTGGCGGCCCATGCCATTTATGGCGTCGTCAACCCCGGCAAGGCCCTGCATTTCGAATATTCCACCACCAAGGGCGTTCCATAAATCAATCCCGGGCGGCGCTGCGGCGCGAAGCCTCCCCGCCAAACGGGACCGCCCTTTCGGCGGCCACCGCCGCCCCCCAGAATCCCAGCCCGCCCAGCGCCAGGGCGCAGCCGACCCAGCCGATGGAAGGCAGGCTGCACCCGGCCCCGATGGCCAGCCCGGCCAAGGCCGGGCCTAGCGCGTTGGCGGTGTTCATGGCGCTGTGGTTGAGCGCCGCCGCCAGGGTCTGCGCCTTGCCGGCCACGCGCATCAGCTGCGCCTGCAAGGGCGAGCCCAGCCCGCCGGCGCTGCCGATGAGAAAGGCCGCCACCGCCATGCTCCAGACATGGGCGGTCATGAAAGGGTACAGCGCCATGGAGGCCGCCCCCCAGACCAGCACCCCCGCGATGGTGGGCAGCAGGGCCTTGTCGGCGAAGCGGGCGGCCAGGAGATTGCCCAGCGTCATGCCCAGGCCAAAAATGGCCAGCACGACAGGCTGCATGTAGGGCGGCGCCCCGGTGACTTGCAGCAGGGTGGAGGCGAGATAGGTGTAGATGGCGAAAATCCCGCCAAACCCGACCGCGCCGATGCCAAGCGTCAGCCAGACGCGGTGGTTGCCCAGGGCGTGCAGTTCCGCCAGCGGGTCGCGGGCGTGCAGCGCGTCTTCCCGCGGCGGCACCAGCGCATAGACCAGCCCCGCCGTGGCCGCCGCCAGCAGGCCCACCAGGGCGAAGGCCCAGCGCCAGTTGAAGACCTGGCCGATCTCATTGGCCAGCGGCACGCCGAGGATGGTGGCGATCGTCAGGCCGATCAGCACGCTGGCGATGGCCTGCGTCCTCTTGGCGGGCGAGACCAGCCCCGCCGCCACCAGCCCGGCCACGCCGAAATAGGCGCCGTGCGGCAAGCCGGCGATGAAGCGGAACGCCATCATCCAGCCGAAATCAGGGGCGAGGGCGCTGAGCAGATTTCCCGCCGCGAAAAACAGCATCAGCCCGATGAGCACGGTGCGCCGGGCCAGCCGCGCCGTGGCGACAGCCAGAATCGGCGCCCCCACCACCACCCCGAGCGCATAGGCGCTGATGACCTGCCCCGCGCGCTCGATGCCGATGTGAAGCCCTTGCGAAAAATATGGCACCAGGCCCATCGTGCCGAATTCGGTGGTGCCGATGGCGAAACCGCCCATGGAAAGCGCGAACAGCGCCAGCCCGGTATGACCCCCGCCTGCCGTTTTGATGTTCATAGCCGAAAAATCACCCGAAAGACGCGCTGCATGTGATTGTGCGGCGCAGCAAGGTCAAGCCCTGGATATTAATTGGCGGGAGCGCCCCGCCAGCGCGCAGGCCAGCGCCACCCCGGCGAGGCCGAGGGAAAAGCCCGCCGGTCCGGCCAGGGACATCAGGACGCCGAGCAAGGGCGGCCCGGCGATGCCGCCCAGCGTGTAGACCACCATGGAAAGGGACATGGCGCTCGCCAGACCCAGCCCCGAATGACGCGTGGCCAGGAACACGATGCCCAGCGTGAACAGCCCGCCCTGCGCCACGCCCCACAAGGCGAGGCAGGGCCACACCCCCCGTCCAAACCCCAGAAGCAGCCCCAGCGGCAGCGCGATCATCGCCAGCACGGTGCCATGGTGCAGCCGCTGGCGGTCGAGATGATCGGCGAGCGCGCCGATGAGCAGCGCGCCGAAGGCCACCCCCGCCTGCACGATGACGACGAGCAGGGCCGAGAGATGAACCGATAGCCCGCGCGAGAGGCCGAAAAGCGGCAGCAGGGAAAGGTTGCAGGCCTCGGTGAAGCCGACCAGAAAAATGCCGATGAAGGCGGCGGGGTCACCACGCAGGATGTCCCGCCGCCGGGCGGCCTGGCCGCCGGGCTGGGTAACCTGGGGTGGCTCCCGCCCCGTCAGGCTCATCATCAGCGTGGCGGCGGCGGTAATGCCGGCGGCGGCGAAAAAGGGCGCCCGCCCCGTGCTGCCGGAGGCCGCGAGCACGCCTGGCCCTACCGCCATCGAGCCGCTGAGGATCAGCTCATAAAGCCCGGTGAGCCGCCCGCGCAGATGGGCGGGGAAGCTGCCATTCATCCAGGTATCCAGCCCGGCCCAGCGCAAAGCCAGCGCCGCGCCGAGGAGAAGGCAGAGCAGGCTCCAGATCCGCACGTCGCGCGTCAGCGCGAAGCCGAGGAAAATGAAAACCGAGGCGGAGAGGCCGCAAAGCACCATGCGTTGCAGGCCGATGCGGCGGATGATGGCCGGGATGAAGCCCGACATGGCGAGCAGCCCCGCCCAGGGCAGGCCGGAGATGAGGCCGACCCAGGCATCCGGCACGCCCTCGCCGCGCAAGGCGACGGAGAGAAGGGGCAGGAACATCCAGAACGCGCCCGCGCCCAGGAACGCCGCGCTGACGGCGATCATGATCCGCCAGGGCATCACGCGGCCAAGGCCTGCGCGCGCACCAGCCGGGCGAAGGCGCCATTGCGCGCCAGCAGGGCCTCGTGCGTGCCGGTCTCCACGGCGCGGCCATCCGCCATCACCACGATCTGGTCCGCATCCCGCACGGTGGAGAGGCGGTGGGCAACGACGATGGTGGTGCGACCCTGGCGCAGCCGGGCCAGCGCCGTCTGCACCAGCGCCTCGCTCTCGGTGTCCAGCGCGCTCGTCGCCTCGTCCAGCAGCAGGATGCGCGGGTTGCGCAAAATGGCCCGGGCGATGGCGACACGCTGGCGTTGGCCGCCGGACAGGCGCTGGCCATTGACGCCGACGCGGGTGGCGAGGCCCTCCGGCATGTCATGGACGAAGCCGCAGGCGGCGGCCTCGGCGGCGGCGGCGATCTCGTCCTCCGTCGCCTCCGGGCGGCCCAGGCGGATATTGGCGCTGATCGTGTCGTCGAAGAGCAGCGCCTCCTGGCTGACATAGGCGATGGCGGCGCGCAGGGAGCGCAGCGTGACCCGGGAGATGTCAGCGCCGTCGATGAGAATGCGCCCCGCATCCGGCACGTAAAGCCGGGGAAGGAGGGCGAGGGCGGTGGATTTGCCCGCGCCGGAACTGCCGACCAGGGCGAGCATGCTCCCCGGCTCGGCGCGGAAGCTGAGATCCTTCAGCCCCGGCCGGCCATCGGGGTAGGAAAAGGCGACATGCTCGAAGACCACCTCGCCCGGGCCAGGAGGCAGCGGCGCCGCGCCGGGCGCGTCGGCGATGGAGGGCGGCTCGTCCACCACGGCGAAGACGCGGGCGAGTCCGGCCAGGCCCTCCTGGAGGGCGGCGTTCATGGTGCCGAGCGCGCGCAAGGGCCGGGCGGCGATGAGCAGCGCCGAGACGAAGCCCATGAAATTGCCCACACCGGCCCCGCCAGTGGCGTTGCGCCAACCCTCCAGCCCGATCACCCCGGCCACGGCCAGCCCGGCCAGCACCTCCAGCATCGGGTCCAGCCGGGCGCGCACCCGGGTCATGCGCAGCAGCGCCTGATAGAGCTGGGCGAAGGTCTTGTCGGCGCGCTCGCGCTCACGCGCCTCCAGCCCGTAGGCGCGCACGGTGCGCGCCTGGGCGAAGCTTTCGTTCAGCATGGCGGCGGCCTGGCCGATCTGTTCCTGCATGCCGCCCGAGGCCCGGCGCATGCGCTTGCCGATCCGCTGCACCGGAATCACCGCCAGCGGATAGATCAGCGCGGCGATGAGGCTGAGCTTCCAGTCGATGGTGATCATCGTCACCACCAGCCCCACCACCGTTGCCGCGTCGGCCACGGCGTTGACGGCGCGGGTCATCGCCTCGCGGATCACCGTCGCGTCCGTGGTGAAGCGGGCGGCGAGCTGGGCGGGAGCCTCGCGCTCCACCCGCGCCAGGGTGGCGGTGGTGAGATGGGCGAACATCGCCGTTTGCAGCCGGCGGATGATCAGCAGCACCATGTCCTGGGTCAGCACCGCCTGGGCATACATCGAGACCCCCTTGATGGAGGTGACGACGAGGACAAGCACCGGCACCTGATAGAGGATGCGCGGGTCCTTGCGGGCGAACATGGTGAAAGCCCAGTCGATCAGCACCGGGTAAAGCGCCGTTGCGCCGGACATGACCAGCGTGGCGAGGATGATGAGCGCGATGCGGCCGCGATAATGCCGGACATGCTCGCGCCAGAGCCGGCGGATCAGATAAGGCGTCGAGGCGGTGGCGGCGGTCATGGCGCAGCGTTAAGCACAGTTTGGGAGGGAACAGAAATGCGCTAGAGACCCGGCCATGGACACCATCTTCAAGGGCGATCTTTCCACCCCGCGCGGCCGGCGCAACGCCTGGGTGGACGCGCTCTTCGTGGATCACGCCATCTTCCGCCTGTTCTGGACCAATTTCGCCGTCGTGGCGCCGGGCCGGCTCTACCGCTCCAACCACCCCACCCCCGGCAATCTGCGCGCCTTCGCCCGCAAGGCGGGCATCAGGAGCGTGATCAATCTGCGCGGGCAGGCGAAAAACGGCTCGGACGCGCTCTCTCGCGAGGAGGCGCGGCGCCTCGGGCTGGATTTCTATGACATGGCGATGGAATCGCGCGGGCCGCCGCACAAGGCGCGGATTCTCCGCCTGGCGGAGATCTTCGCCACCATGCGCGCGCCAGCGCTGATCCATTGCAAATCCGGGGCGGACCGCGCCGGGCTGGCGGCAGGGCTCTATATCCTCATCCAGGGCGGCGGCGCGGCGGCGGCGATGCGGCAGTTATCGCTGCGCCACGGCCATCTCCGCCACTCCAAAACCGGGGTGCTGGACGCGTTTTTCCGGCTCTACCAGCAGACGGGGGAAGGGCGGAAACCGTTTCTGGACTGGGTGCGCGAGGATTATGATGAAAACGAGCTGCGCCAGGCCTTCCGGGCCGGACGCGTGGCGGAATTCATCAACGGCAAGCTTTTGCGGCGGGAGTAATAATAATTATTTATTATTAGTGACACGCCAGTTGCGTACAGCGTCGATTAGTATCCAAACGTTATTAGACATTATTAAAGGCAAAAAACTATCAATTACGGGATCAGGTAGATCCCACCAGCGAATATCTTCTAATGCTTCTATGGTTTTCTGATCAAAACGATATTTAACAATGCGAGCCGGCACCCCAGCCGCAATGGCATAAGCAGGTATATTTTTTGTCACAACACTTTCTGCAGCTATGACAGCTCCGTTCCCTATCGTTACGCCAGACATTATAAATGCGTTTGACCCGATCCAAACATCATTGCCTATGATTATATTGCCTTTAGACACATGATCTTGAACATTAGGAACTGAAGGCCAAAAATTGGCTAACGCTTTAAAAGGATATGTTGTAACCAAATCAGTCTTGTGGTCGGACATGCCAAATCTTATCCCGCCAGCGAAAGAACAAAATCGGCCTATTTTAACTTTTGTCGCGGGTGTTGGATCAATAAGGGCTGGCTTACCATAGCTATGATCCCCGATCTCCCACCCATGTTTTACGATTTGGTCTAAAAAATGATCTTTTGTGCCAGGACGTCGAGGCCAACATGCCTCGTTCGTTTCTTTAATAAAAAGGGCTATCTTATCGTTGGCAATGTTTTTGCCGGACAATTCCAAGCCGTCCTCTTCTCCGGCTGTTACGAGGAAATGCGAGGTGGGTTGTCGATCCTTATTCATTAACGTTAAAGTATCATCCTCTAATTTCCATAATTTTTCGTTGGGATGATCATACCGTCCGATTGTACCATCCGAGAGAAATCTAAGAAAATGGGTTACAGGTGCCTTGTTCTTATGGCCAAAAGTCCAATAACGCGAAATTAGATATTCTTCAGATAATTTTTTTATAGTATTTCTCTCTAATAGGAGCGACGCAGTAATAGATTACATAAAATCATAAGGCTTTAAATATAGTCGATAAATTAGTCCGCGTGCGGCGCGGGGAGGGCGGCCTTGGCTTTCTTAAGCCGGTCGTTCTCCACCACCGTCTGGATGCCCCCGGCCGCCTCTTGCGTCGCCGCCGCGGCGACATCGCCCCAATAAGGCTGGACATCGCCCGGGTTGAGGGCGTGGATCTGCGTCACCTGCCCGACGATGCGGTCATTGGTATCGCGCACCACCCAGTCCAGCTCCACCTGGATCTGCCCCTGGGGCGCGGGGCTGCTCTTCACCGTGCCGGTGACGGTGAAATCCGCCTTGCTCCGGTCGGTGACGACTTGCAGATCCGGGCTGGGCAGCGCCCGCGCGAGATCGGCGGGCAGCGATGTATTCCCATCGCCCGGCGCGCCGGCGACGGTGCCGATGAAGATGCGCGGCGTGCGGTTGGCTAGGGATTGCGGGTTGCTCTGCTGGATGGTGGCGTTGACCCGCGTCATCAGCTGGGCGAGCGCCGGCGCGTCCCGCTTGGCGATGCCGGCGAGAACCGGGGAGCCGCCCTCGGCCCAGCCCTGCGCCGGCACGGGCGCGGTGGTTATCTTCCCATAGCTTTTGCCGTCGGGGCCGAGCACCTCATAGGCCGGGACGATCTCATCGCCGGTAAGCGCGGCGGTCACCCGCAACCGCCAATTATGTTTCGGCGGCGCGCCCGCCACGCTCGGCACATCGTAATTTGCCAGGGCGGCGGCGAGATCCTGCGCGAAGACCGGGGCGGTATCGTCGCCCAGCAGCGCCCCGGTGGGGGGCGGCACGTAGAGCACCGGCGGGGGCGGCACCGCCAGCCGCGCCGCCTCCGGGCCGGGATTGCCATGAAAAGGCTGGGGCAAGGTGCCGCACCCCGCCAGCAGCAGGGCGGCGGCCAGGGAAAAATGTTTCACGCGCATATGAGGGCGATCTGATGCCCTGTCGCGGGCTCCCCGCGCAAGGTCTTGCGGCGGTAGGAGAAGAAATTCGCCTCGTCGGCGCAGGTGTCGTGGGGCAGGATGTCCGCCTCGATGCCGAGGCGGCCCAGGCGGCTCGCGCAATAGCCCGGCAAATCGAACCAGTAATGGCCGGGCCGGGCCGGGGCGAAGAAGCTGGCGGCCTCCGCGTCCTCCCCCGCCACTTGCGCGCGCATATCCTCGCCCACCTCGTAGCTCGCCTGATGGATGCAAGGGCCGATCGCCGCCGCGATCTGCCGCGCCCCCAGCCGCCGCAGCGCCGTCACCGCCGCCTCCAGCACACCGGCGGCCGCCCCGCGCCAGCCCGCATGCGCCGCGCCGACGGCCCCGTTATCGGCGGCGAGCAGCACCGGGGCGCAATCGGCGGTGATGATGCCGAGGGCGAGGCCGGGCTGGGCGGTGACCAACGCATCCGCCACCGGGCCCTCGCCCTCGGCCCAGGGGGCGGTGACGGTGACGACCTCGGCCCCGTGCACTTGTTTGAGCCCCAGCAGCGCCGCCGCGGGCAGGCCCAGCGCCGCCACCGCCCGCGCCCGGTTTTCCCGCACCCGCGCCGGATCATCCGCGGAGAAACCGCAATTCAGGCTGGCGAAGGGGCCGGTGGAGACACCGCCCTGGCGGGTGAAGAAACCGTGCCGGGCGGGCAGGGCGGCGGCGAGAAAGGCGGTCATGCGAATCCTGGCAGAGGCGGCAGATGCGCCGGACAAACCGCCAGCACCTTGAACAGGCTGCCCATGGCTTCCGGCGCCGTCAAGCGCTGCACGGCGAGGCGCAGATCCAGCGCCCGGGCGGGATGGCGCTGCGCCAGCTGATCGCTGCGCTGATAGAGGCCGAGCGCGGTGAGAAAAGCGTTCTGCTTCACCGGCCCCTGGGCGGGCACGGCCCGCCTGATGGCGGCGAAATCCACATGGGCGGTGATATCCGCCTCGCCCGGATGCGTCAGCGGATCGGCGTATCGCCCGGCGCGGATGGCCTGCACGCTCTCGCCCGCGGCGCTTTCCGCCGGCCCGTAATCGATGAACAGGCCGATGCCGCCGCGCGCCGCCAACTGGCGGCAAAAGGCGAGTGCCGCCTCGTTCACCTCCCGCACGCTGCCGGGCGGATCGTCGGGCAGGGGGTAGTCCGCCGGCAATTCCACATAGGCGCCCTGGGCGACATGGCGTTCCATCCAGCCCGTTTCGCGGCGGATGAACTGGCGCACCGGCAGCGCGTCGAGAAACTCATTGGCGAGCAGGATGAGCGGCCCGGGCGGGATGGTGGCGAGACCCTCATGCCAGACCGCGCCCGGCACCCGCCGCGCCTGCTCGGCCCGCAGGGCGGGCGAGGTCTCGATGAAATGCACGCGGGGCGCGGGCCATGCCCGCAGCGCATCCGCTATCAGCACGCCGCGCCCCGGCCCGGCCTCGGCCAGGAGGATATTCTCCGGCGCGCCCAGCATCTGCCAGACGATCCTGGCCCAGGCGCCCAGCAATTCACCGAAGACCTGGGTGATCTCCGGCGCGGTGGCGAAATCCCGCCCGAAGCGCCCGCTTGCGTAATAGGCCGCGTTGGCCCGCGCCATGAAATGGTCGAAACGCTCGGGCTCAGGCGGCGGCACGCCGGGACCACAGCGCGTAGAGGATGAGCCCCAGCCCGGCGAGGACCATGGGGATGGAGAGCAGCTGGCCCATCGTGGTGCCGAAGGGCAGGAAGCCGAGAAACGGGTCCGGCTCGCGGAAACATTCGCCGATGATGCGCGCGATGCCATAGCCCGTGAGGAAGATGCCGGTCAGCAGCCCGGACCGCGCCCTGATGGAATGCGACCGGGCGCAGGCGAGCATGACGCAAAACAGCACGACGCCTTCCAGGCTCGCCTCGATCAGCTCCGAGGGGTAGCGGGGCAGCTGGTAGGGGTCGGCGGGGTAGACCATGGCGAGGGGAAAACCGGGCGGCGCGGCCCGGCCCCATAATTCGCCATTGATGAAATTGGCGCAGCGGCCGAGAAAGAGGCCGATCGGCACCGCCACGGCGATGCGATCGGCAAAGCGCAGCGGATGGAGGCCGTATTTACGGCAGAATAACAGGATGGCGGCGGTGACGCCGAGAAACCCGCCATGAAAACTCATCCCGCCATCCCACACGGCGGGAATGGCGAGGGGGTGGGTGAGAAAATAAAGCGGCTGATAGAACAGCACATAGCCCGCGCGCCCGCCCAGAATCACGCCGAGCACGGCCCAGGTGAGGAAATCATCCACCAGCGGGCCGCTGGCCGCGACGGGTTGGCGCGCGGCCATGCGCCGCACCAGCCGCCAGCCGAGCAGCAGGCCGATGATATAGGCCAGGGCGTAATAATGGATGAAAACCGGGCCGAGATGAAAGCCGCGCGGAAAGACCGGCAGGATGATGGGATGGCTCATCGGTAGGGATCGGCCTGGCGGAGATAGGTCTGGACATAGGCGGCCACCCCATCCTCCAGCGTCGTGAAGCGGTGGCTGAAGCCCAGGGCGCGCAGCCGGTCCATCCGCGCCTCGGTGAAGGATTGGTATTGGCCGCGCAGCGCGGCGGGCATGTCGATGAAGGTGATCCGCTCCGGCACGCCATTGGCGGCGCAGACCGCGCGGGCGAGCTCGGCGTAAGAGCGCGCCGTGCCGGTGCCGAGATTGAAGATTCCGCCGACCTCGTGCGCCGCGAGCAGGAATTTCAGCGCCGCCACGACATCGTCGATGTAGATGAAGTCGCGTTTCTGCGCGCCATCCGCCAGGCCGGGGGTGGTGGATTTGAACAGCCGGGCCGGGCCGCCCGCCATGACCTCGTCATGCTTGACCTTCACCACCGAGATCATGCCGCCTTTATGGTATTCGTTCGGCCCGTAGACATTGAAGAATTTCAACCCGGCCCAATGGGGCGGGTTATGGGCGCGCTCGGCCACCTGGCGCGCCACCCAGAGGTCGAAGGCGTGCTTGCTCCAGCCATAGAGGTTGAGCGGGCGCAGGCTTTGCAAGGCGGGCAGGGACATGTCGTCGTCGAACCCGGCCTCGCCATTGCCATAGGTGGCGGCGGAGGAGGCGTAGATGAAGCGCACCCGCCGCTCCGCGCACCACCGCCAGAGTTTCTGGCTCAGGGTGACATTGGTGTGCCAGACCAGATCCGCATCCGTGGCGGTGGTCTCAGAGATGGCGCCGAGATGAACGATGGCGGTGATCCGCACGTCGCGGTCGAGAAACTCGGCGAGTTGCCCGGGCGCCACGATCTGCGCGGGGGGGTGATGCTGGAGGTTGCGCCATTTCTGGCCCTCATGGCCGAGCCAGTCGGCAATGGCGACCTCCGCCCCGTCAGCGGTGAGCGCCGCCTGCAGGTTGGAGCCGATGAATCCCGCGCCGCCCGTGACCAATATCATGCGGCGCGTTATATGGAGAGAAACGGCAACAGAGAAGGGGCACAGACATGAGCGGCCGGGCGAAATTCTTTGACGATCTCGCCGGGGTGGCGGGCGGCGCCGTCTCGGCCATCGCCGGGCTGCGCGAGGAGATCAGCGCCCTGGCGCGGGCGCGGGTGGAGGAGATGGTGCGCCGGCTCGATCTGGTGCCCCGCGAGGAATTCGAGGCGATGGCGGAGCTGGCCCGGCGGGCCCGCGCCCAGGCGGAGGCGCTGGAGCGCCGCGTCGCGGCGCTGGAGGAGGAACTGAAATCCGCCAAGCCTTGAGATGATGGCGGATTATCAGGGGTTCATCGCAACGCATCTCGCCCCCGGGCGTTCCGCCCTGGTGCCGGAGATCCGCCTTTACCTCGCCACGGAGCTGACGCCGCTCTGGCAGGCCACCGAGGCGTTCCTGGAGCAGCACAACATCGCCCCGCCCTATTGGGCCTTCGCCTGGCCGGGCTCGGAGGCTCTGGCCCGGTATGTCACCGATCATCCCGGCCTGGTGCGCGGCCGGCGGGTGCTGGATTTCGCCGCGGGGGGCGGGCTGGCGGGCATCGCCGCGGCGCGGGCCGGGGCCGCCCATGTGGCGGCGGCGGAGATCGACCCGGCGGCGGTGGCGGCGATCAGCCTCAATGCCGGGCTGAACCGGGTGGAGATCGCCGCCCGCGCCGGGGATGTGGTGGGGGAGGAGGGGGATTGGGAGGTGCTGATCGCGGGCGATATCTGCTACGAGGCGGGGATGAGCGCGCGCATCATCCCCTGGCTGCGGCGGCAGGCGAGACGCAGTATCGTGCTTCTCGCCGATCCCGGGCGGAAATACATTCCCGCCGCGCCGGGAGAAAAACTCGCCGAATACCAGGTGCCGACCAGCCTGGAATTGGAAGACCGGCGCGAGCGGATCGTCGCCATCTACCGCGTGGCGGCATGAATAACGGGCGGGGCTGGGCGGGGCGCGGCTCCGTTGACCGTGCTGCTGGCGGGGACTAAGCAGCTTTAACCTGACGGCTGCAACGACCTGAAAGAAAGGTTCCCATGAAGGATGTCCGCGAAGCCCTGATGATTGGGCGCAATTCCGAGGGCAAGCTTGTCCGCCGGCCGCTTTCTCCCTTTATGCTCGGCGATGCCTACCGCTTCCAGATATCGTCGCTGACCTCCATCCTCCACCGGATCACGGGCGCGGCGCTGGGCGCCGGCACTATTTTGCTGGCGCTGTGGCTGGTCTGCGCCGTCTCCGGCGATGAAGCCTTCTCCATCATCCAGGCGTTTTTCGCCTCCTGGGTCGGGCTGGCGCTGCTGTTTTTGTTCACGCTCGCGCTGTTTTACCATTTCTGTAACGGGCTGCGCCACCTGGCCTGGGATGCGGGCAAGGGGTTCGACCTGCCCACGATGCACCGCACCGGCACGCTGGTCTTTGTGGGCGCCATCGTGCTCACGGCGGTTTTCTGGGTCATAGCTTTTCTGGTGTGGTGATCGACATGAACGCTGAAGACAAGAACCTGTCCATCAAGATCCGCCGCAGCCAGCTTGGCCGGGCGCGCGGCCTCGGCTCCGCCAAATCCGGCATCGGGCAGTGGTGGGTCCAGCGCATGACGGCTGTGGCCCTGGTGCCGCTCTCGCTCTATTTCGTCGTCTCGGTCATCCTTTTGCTCGGCGCTGATCAGGCGCGCATGGCGGCCTATATGGCCGAGCCCTGGAACGCCGCCTTGTTCCTCGCGCTCATCGCCATGCTTTTCTACCACCTCGCCCTCGGCGTGCAGGTGATCCTGGAGGATTACGTGCCCAGCGAGGCCACGCGGCTGATGCTGATGCTGGTGGCCAAGGGTGTCATTCTCTTCCTGGCGCTGATCTCCGCCGCCTCCGTGCTCAAACTCGCTTTCTCCTGAACGAGGGCCAATCATGAATGCGATTTCCAAACCCTCCTTCGGCGCCTATCGCGTCATCGACCACACCTATGACGTGGTGGTGGTGGGCGCGGGCGGCTCCGGCCTGCGCTCCACGCTCGGCATGGGCGCCGCCGGGCTGAAAACGGCCTGCATCACCAAGGTGTTTCCCACCCGCTCCCATACGGTGGCGGCCCAAGGCGGCATCGGCGCCGCCCTCGGCAATATGGGCGAGGATGACTGGCGCTGGCATATGTACGACACCGTCAAGGGCTCGGACTGGCTGGGCGATCAGGACGCCATCGAGTTCATGTGCCGCGAGGCGGTGCCGGCCATCTACGAGCTGGAGCATTTCGGCGTGCCCTTCTCCCGCACCGAGGAGGGCAAGATTTATCAGCGCCCCTTCGGCGGCCATATGAAATATTACGGCAAGGAGCCCGCCCAGCGGGCCTGCGCCGCCGCCGACCGCACCGGCCACGCCATATTGCACACGCTCTACCAGCAGAGCCTCAAGCACGAGGTGGAGTTCTTCGTCGAGTATTTCGCCCTTGATCTCATCATGGATGAGGAGGGCGCCTGCCGGGGCGTGATGGCCTGGTGCCTGGAGGATGGTACCATCCACCGCTTCCGCGCCCAGATGGTGGTCCTAGCCACGGGCGGCTATGGCCGCGCCTATCTCTCCTGCACCTCCGCCCATACCTGCACGGGCGATGGCGGCGGCCTCGTCATCCGCGCCGGGCTGCCGGTGCAGGATATGGAGTTCGTCCAGTTTCATCCCACCGGCATTTTTCCGGCGGGCTGCCTGATCACCGAGGGCGCGCGCGGCGAGGGCGGCTACCTCACCAACTCCGAGGGTGAGCGCTTCATGGAACGCTACGCCCCCACCGCCAAGGACCTCGCCTCGCGCGATGTCGTCTCCCGCTCGATGACCATCGAGATCAATGAGGGGCGTGGCGTCGGCCCTCATAAGGACCATATCCTACTGCATCTTGAGCATCTGGGCGCGGATATCCTGCACGAGCGCCTGCCCGGCATTTCCGAGACGGCGCGGGTTTTTGCCGGGGTGGACGTGACCAAGGAGCCGATTCCGGTGCTGCCGACCGTGCATTACAACATGGGCGGCATCCCCACCAATTATCATGCCGAGGTGCTGCGGCCCACGCCGGACAATCCGGACGCGGTGGTGCCGGGCCTGATGGCGGTGGGGGAGGCGGCTTGCGTCTCTGTGCATGGCGCCAACCGGCTCGGCACCAACTCCCTGCTCGATCTCGTGGTGTTCGGGCGCGCCGCCGCGCATCGCGCCGCCCAGATCATCACGCCCGGCGCCTCGCAGCCCAATTTGCCCGCCGGGGCGGGCGAGGCGTCGCTGGCGCGGTTCGACAAGACCCGCCATGCCAAGGGCGGCACCAAGGTGGCGGCGCTGCGCGACCAGATGCAGCGGACCATGCAAAGCCACGCGGCGGTGTTCCGCAATTCCAAATCCCTCAGTGAGGGTGTCCAGAAAATGCAGGCGCTTTGGGCCGGGCTGGACGATATCAACGTGACCGACCAGTCTCTCATCTGGAATTCCGACCTCATGGAGGCGCTGGAATTGCAGAACCTCATGGGCAACGCGGTGGCGACGATGGTAGGCGCGGAAGCCCGCAAGGAGAGCCGCGGCGCCCAGGCGCATGACGACTACCCTGAGCGCGACGATGTGAACTGGTTGAAACACACGGTGGCCTGGGTCTCGGATAAGGGCGAGGTCAAGCTCACCTACCGTCCGGTGAAGATGCAGACCCTCACCAACGAGGTTTCCGTGTTCCCGCCGCAAAAGCGCGTTTATTAAGGGAAGGTGGCTGATATGGCTCAATTTTCACTTCCGCAGAATTCCAAGGTCGGCGAGGGCCAGACCCACAAGGCCGCGCCCGGCGCCAAGCGCGTGAAGGCGTTCAAGGTCTATCGCTGGAACCCGGATGACGGGCAGAACCCGGTGATGGACACGTTCGAGATCGATCTCGACAAATGCGGGCCGATGGTGCTCGACGCGATCATCAAGATCAAGAATGAGATCGACAGCTCGCTCACCTTCCGCCGCTCCTGCCGCGAGGGCATTTGCGGTTCCTGCGCCATGAATATCGACGGCACCAACACGCTCGCCTGCCTCAAGCCCATCGCGGAGATCGAGGGGGATGTGCGCATCCACCCGCTGCCGCATATGCCGGTGGTGAAGGATCTGGTGCCCGATCTCTCTATGCCCTACGCGCAGCTGCGCTCCATCGAACCCTGGCTGCAAGCCGAGACGCCGCCCCCGCCCGATGCCGAGCGGCTGCAAAGCCGGGAGGAGCGGGCCGAGCTGGATGGGCTGTGGGAATGCATTCTCTGCTTCTGCTGTTCGACCGCCTGCCCCAGCTATTGGTGGAATGGCGACCGTTATCTCGGCCCGGCGGTGCTGCTCCAGGCCTATCGCTGGATCGCCGATTCGCGGGACGAGGCAACCGGCAAGAGGCTGGACGCGCTTGAGGACCCTTTCAAGCTCTATCGCTGTCACACGATCATGAATTGCACCCAGACCTGCCCGAAGAGCCTCAACCCGGCCCAGGCGATCGGCCGGATCAGGCAGTTGATGCTCGAACGCCTGGGTTAGAGCAATAAGGCTTCAAATCAACCGATTGAAATTGCGAGTTAAACAAGATTAGAGTGTTTTCATTTGATAAAAAAACACTCTAATCCAGGGCCGCGAAGGCGGAGGAGCGGCCAAAGGCCTCGGTCACGAAATCGATGAAGGCCTGCACCTTCATCGGTACGTGCCGGCCTGCCTGATAGACCACGCGGACCGGCAGGTCTGGAATTTTATATTCGGGCAGCAATTTCACCAGCCGGCCCCGGGCCAGCGCCTCCGCCACGAGATATTCGGGCAGCAGGATCACGCCCTGGCCCAGCAGAACGGAGGTCAACAGCGCCACCGTGCTGTTGGTGCGCAGCGTCCCGCTCACTTTATAATGGCGGGTTTCGCCGTCAGGGCCGGTAAGGTCCCAGACATCCGTCAGCGGCCCGCCAATATGCAGCAGGCAATTATGAGACGCCAAATCCGCCGGGGTGCGCAGCGGGCCGTGCGCCTCCAGATATTCCGGGCTGGCGTAGATGCCGTTTTCGAGCCGGTTCAACAGCCGGGTTTTGGCGCTGGAATCCGGGAGATCGCCAATGGCGATGGCGGCGTCGAAATTTTCCTCCACCACATCCACGAACCGGTCCATCAACGTGAGGTCGATCGTCACATGCGGGTAGAGCTCGGTGAAGCGGGGCAGCCGGGAGGCCAGCGGCCCGCCGCCGAAGGAAAGCGGCGCGCTGATGCGCAGCACGCCGCGGGGCACGCCCCGCCACCGCCCCGCCATGGATTCGAGGTCGTGAAACTGGTTGAGCAGGTCCGCGCAGCGTTCATAAACCTCATGGCCGATCTCGGTGAGGGAGACATGGCGGGTCGTGCGGTTGAACAGCCGGACATCGAGCCATTCCTCCAGCAGCCGCACATGCTTGCTGACGATGGTGGCGGACACATGCAGCTGCCGCGCCGCCTCGGTGAAGCTGCCCGTCTGCGCGACCTTAACGAAAGCGGTGATTTCGGCGAGACGATCCATGAGAAATTAAGAACATTCAGTTCATAGTGTGTGGTTAATTTTTGTCATTATCGCCGGCGGGGTCCCGGCCTATCTAGGCTCCATGAGGATGGCGCCCCGGCGACACTTCAGAATTATATCTCATCGAAAGGGTAATACAATGCGTTTTCTTGCATCAGCCGCGTTTATCGCCGCGCTCGCCGGGGTGACACCCGCAATGGCGGCCTGCAATCAGCTCGTTTGCCGCGCTCCCGCCGTCCACGTCAATACCAACGGGGTGGAGAGCCAGGCCCAGCTCGCCAATCAGCTGCGCCAGCAAGGTTATAGCGAGATCCAGATGAGCCCCTACGCGCCGACCGCGATCAATCCGCGCCCGGAGCTGATGACACCGACCTCCGCCCCGGCGCAAACCCCCGTCCATAACGGCTGGAACGGCACCGCCAGCAAGGATGGCAGCGTCGTTGACATTTACGCCAATTAAGCGAATTCGGCGCGATCCGTAAGGACATAAACCGGCCTGGCTGAGCATAGCCGGGCCGGTTTGCTGTGTTGCGTCCCGAACGGGTTGAATTGCCGCCGAAATTAAGCCATATCGCCCGCGCCCGCATGGTGCGGGCAAATTCACACGCGGGGGCCTGTCCGGGCGGCAGCCTGTAAGGTCCGGTGCCTTCTAGAAAGGTGCTCCCCCGCGGAGGATCAACCGGATGAGATAGGAGAGAATTGCCGATGGCACTTCCAGAGGTTTCCCTACGCCAGTTGCTTGAGGCGGGCGTGCATTTTGGCCACAACACGCGCCGCTGGAATCCGCGCATGGCGCCGTATCTGTATGGCGTGCGCAACCATGTCCACATCATCGATCTGCGGCAAACCGTCCCGCTGATGGAGCGGGCGTTGAAGGCGATCCGCGATGTCACCGCGGCTGGCGGGCGCGTGCTTTTCGTCGGCACCAAGCGGGCTGCCGCCGAAATCGTGGCCGACGCGGCCCAGCGCTGCGGCCAGTATTATGTCAACCATCGCTGGCTGGGCGGCACCCTCACCAATTGGAAAACCATCACCGGCTCCATCAAACGCCTGCGCCAGATGGATGACATGCTGGCGGGCGAGACCCAGGGCTACTCCAAAAAAGAGATCCTGAATTTCACCCGCGACCGCGAGAAATTGCAGCGCGCTCTGGGCGGCATCAAGGATATGGGCGGCCTGCCCGACATCCTTTTCGTCATCGACACCAACAAAGAGAAGCTGGCGATCGAGGAGGCCAACAAGCTCGGCATCCCGGTCGTCGCCATTCTCGATTCCAATTCCGACCCGGAGGGCGTCACCTACCCGATTCCGGGCAATGACGACGCGATCCGCGCCATCACCCTGTATTGCGATCTGGTTGCCGGGGCGGTGCTGGACGGCATCTCCGCCGAACTCGGCGCCTCGGGCGTTGATCTCGGCGCCGCCGCCGAGCCGGTGCTGGATGGGGTGCCGGCGGAGGCGCAAGCCTGAGTCCCGCCGGGCGCCCCGCGCGTCCGGGCCGGATTTTATTCAAGAACGCGCGGGGGCGGTCAGCCCTCGCGCGAACATATTTCAAGGAGCGAACACATGGCCGAAATTACCGCTGCCCTGGTGAAAGACCTGCGCGAGACCACCGGCGCTGGCATGATGGATTGCAAGAAGGCGTTGATTGAGACCGACGGTGACAAGGAAGCCGCGATCGACTGGCTGCGCAAGAAGGGCCTGTCCGCCGCCGCCAAGAAATCTGGCCGCGTGGCCGCCGAAGGCCTGGTTGGCGTGGCGCTGGCGCCCGGCAAGGCCGCCATGGTCGAGATCAATGCCGAGACCGACTTCGTGGCCCGTAACGAGGCATTCCAGAACTTCGTTGAGACCGTCGCCCAGGTCGCGCTGACCACCGGCGAGGATGTCGAGGCGCTGAAGGCCGCGGCCTATCCCGGCACCGGCCGCACCGTCGCGGAAGAGGCTGTGCACATGGTCGCCACCATCGGCGAGAACATGAATGTCCGCCGCGTGGCTGTTATCAACGTGCCGGGCGGCACCGCCGCCGCCTATATTCATGGCGCGCTGAAGCCGGGCCTGGGCAAGATCGGCGTGATCGTCGGCCTGGAAGGCAACGCCAACGAGGCGTTGGAGACGCTGGGCCGCCAGATTGGCATGCATGTCGCCGCCACCCGCCCGGATGCGCTGTCCGTCACCGAAGTCGACCCCGCCGCGCTGGAGCGCGAGAAGAATGTGCTCTCCGAGCAGGCTCGCGCCTCCGGCAAGCCCGAAGCCATCATCGAGAAGATGGTCGAAGGCCGTGTGAAGAAGTACTACGAGGATGTGGTGCTGCTGGAGCAGGTCTGGGTGCATGACGGCGAGAGCAAGGTGAAGGACGTGGTGAAGAAGGCTGGCGCCAATCTGAGCCGTTTCGTGCGCTTTACGCTCGGCGAAGGCATCGAGAAGGAAGTCTCTGATTTCGCGGCTGAAGTTGCGGCGGCTGCCGGGGTTTAATCCTCTACGCCTTTGCGCTACCCATGGGGCGGTCCGGGCATTTTGCTTGGCACCGCCCTTCCTATAAGGACGTCACATGACCAGCACCCCCCAATATAAGCGCGTTCTGCTGAAGGTTTCCGGCGAGGCCCTGATGGGCAAGCGCGATTACGGGCTTGATACTGACATGG
>NZ_DAIEIF010000045.1 GCF_027352905.1 Acidocella sp. | reverse complement strand
TGGGCCGGGGCGGCGGCGGGGGGCGGGGTCACCTTGGGCGGCACGGCCAGCGGCGCCAGCTCGGCCGGCACGTGCGGAACGGCCTGGGCCAGCCGCCGCTCCTTTTCCGTATGGTGGTACCAGAAGCCATACCCGGCCAGGACGATGAGAATGCCGATCAACACCATCGCGCCCTTCGGCACGGCGCGGTCGGGCACCGGGGCGAGAAACTGGATCTCGCTTTTCGGCACTTCCCCCAGCTGTCCCGCCGCGCGGAACCGGCGGAGAATCTCCTCCCCGTCCAGCCCCAGCGCCTGGGCATAGGAGCGCACAAAGCCCGCCCGGTAGGCGGGGCCGGGCAGTGAGGACAAATCGCCGCTTTCGATGGCGATGAGAAATTCCTGGCGGATGCGCAGCCCCTCCGCCACGTCGTCCAGCCGCCAGCCCAGCCTCTCGCGCACCTCGCGCAGGCCCGCCCCCACCTCGGCCGCGCGCGGGCGCGCCTCGGTCGGTGCAATCTCCGGTCCGGTCAGATAATCTGGCATGCCCCTTTCCCTTACTCCGGATCGGCGCGGTCCTCAAATCGCCAGATTATGCTCGCGCGCCCACACCGCCAGGGGCTCGCGAATGCTGCCGCCCGCCGCTCCCGCCCGCCGCAGCTCCCGCAGCACGGGCCGCAGGGCGGAAAGATCCGCCTCTACCAGCGCCGCCTTCACCGCCAGAATGGCGCTGCCGGACATGGAGAGCGTGGTCACCCCCAGCGCCGCGAAGGCCAGCGCGTCCAAAGGCCGCCCCGCCGCCTCGCCGCAGACGGAAAGCGGCACCCCGGCCTCCTGGCTGTAGCCCACCAGCTTTTCCAGCATTTCGAGCACCGGGGCGGAGAGGGTGTCGTACCTGTCCGCCAGCTCCGGCGTGCCGCGATCCGCCGCGAATAAAAATTGCATCAGGTCGTTGGTGCCGATGGAGACGAAATCCGCCTCGGCGAGCAGGCCGGGGAGCTGAAAGAGCAAAGCGGGGATTTCCAGCATCGTTCCCGCCTCCAGCCGCTCCGGCGCGGGGCGGATGCGCCCGGCCTCGGCCTCCAGCAGGTCGCGGGCGGCGCGGAATTCCTCCACCGTGGCCACCATGGGAAACATCACCCGCAAGGGGCGGCCCTGCGCGCCCAGCAGCAGCGCCCGCAGCTGGCGGCGGAGAATGGCCGGGCGGTCGAGGCCGATGCGCAGGGAGCGCCAGCCCATGGCGGGGTTCTCCTCCGCCTGCGCGGTCTCGCCGGGCAGCAGCTTGTCCGCCCCCAGGTCCAGCGTGCGGAACAGAACCGGGCGCCCTTGGGCGCGGTCCATCACCTTGCCGTATTCGGCGGCCTGGCCCGCCACATCGGGGATACCCCCCGCCGCCAGCGCGGCGATCTCGGTGCGGTAGAGGCCGATGCCATCCGCGCCGGTGCGCTCCAGCTCGTCCAGCTCCAGCGCCAGCCCCACATTGAGCATCAGCTTCAGCTCGGTGCCGTCCTTGGTCACGGCGGGCATGTCGCGATAGCCGGCCAGCGCGGCGGCGCGCTGCTGGCGGGCGGCGAGGGCGCGCTCGTAAACCTGGATCACCTCCGGCTCGGGCCGCAGCACCAGCGTGCCTTCCTCGGCGTCCAGCAGAGCCAGGTCGCCTTCCGCCGCCGTCTCCACCGCGCCGCGCTCCACCTGCAAGGCGGGAATGGAGAGGGCGCGGGCGAGGATGGCGGCATGGCCCGAGGCGCTGGCCTCCTCGATGGCGAGGCCGGCGATGCCGCGCGAATGCCAGTCGAGCAGATCGGCGGGGCCGAGGCGGCGGACGATGAGGATCATCCCGTCCGCCCGCTCCGGCTTGGGCGGCATGCCGCCCAGCGCCACCATCAGCCGGTTGATCATATCCTCGATATCGGCGAGCCGCTCGCGCAGATAGGGATCGGCGATGCGCCGCATGCGCTCGCGCAATTGGCGGGCCACCTTGTCCACCGCGGTCTCGGCGGTCAGCCCGTCGGCGATGGCGGCGCGCACCTGGCTCAGCCAGCCGGAGCTTTGCGCCACCATGCGGTAGGCCTCCAGCACATCGCGGGAGGCGTTGCCGCCCGGCATATTGGCGGTGAGCAGCCCGTCCAGCGTCTTGTTGGCCTCCTCCACGGCGGCGTCGAGCCGGGCCAGCTCGGCCTCGGTATCCTCGGTCAGCAGCTTGGCGATCGGCGCCGCCGCGCCATAGGCGAGCACCCGGCCGCGCACGATCCCGGCGGACAGCACATGCCCGGCGAAGCGCCGCGGCAGGGTCTCGGAGAATCCCTCCTCCGCCACATCGGTGGCCCCGGCGCGGGAGAGGATCTCGGCCAGCAGCATCGCCACGGTGGCGAGGGATTCGACCTCCATCGGCGTATAGGGGCGCACCTCGCGCCCCATCACGCCGATCACCCCCAGCGTCCGTCCGGCCCGCTTCACCGGCACGGCGAGCATGGAGGCCATGGTCTCCTCGCCGGTTTCGGCGCGGTAGACATAGCGCGGATGGTTCTGCACGTCTGGCAGGTTCTGGATGTCGCCGGAGGCGGCGGCGAGGCCGACGATGCCCTCGCCGACCCGCAGCCGGGTGCGGCCCACCGCCGAGACGTTCAGCCCATGCGTGGCCGCGAGTTCGAGAATCTCGCCGGGCCGGGCAACGTAGATGAGAGAGGCATCCGCCCCCAGCCCCTCGGCGATGAGCTTGGCGAAATCGGCGAGAGAGGTCGCCCCGGTGGCGAAATGCTCGCGCAGCGTGGCGAAAAGCTGGCGCGTGATGCCGATTTTCGGCTTCTTGCGCCGCCGGGGCGGCGCGGCGGGAGCATCAGACGCCGGTGCCACGCGCCACCAATGCCGCGATGGCCTGGGCGCGCAAGCCCGCGATGATCTCCGCCACCGTCTGCACCGAGGTGACCATGCCCACGGACTGGCCGGCCATCACCGAGCCGTTCTCCACATCGCCCTCGATCACGGCGCGGCGCAAGGCGCCCGCCCAGAAATGCTCGATCTCCAGCTGCGCGGCGGTCTTGTCCAGCTCCCCGGCCTGGAAGCGCCGCACCACCTCGGCCTGATGCGCCATGAAGCGGCGGGTGCCGGCATTGGCGAGGCCGCGCACCGGGATGACGGGAAACCGCTCATCCAGCTGCACGCTGGGCACGGCGTCGCGCGCCGCCGCCCGGATGAAGGCCTTCTTGAAATTCTCATGGGCGATGCTCTCGGCGGCGGCGGCGAAGAGCGTGCCGAGCTGCACCCCGGCGGCGCCCATCTCCAGATAGCCGAGCATGGCCTCGCCCCGCCCGATACCGCCCGCCACGAAAACCGGCACCTCGCGGATATGCGGCAAAATCTCCTGGGCGAGCACGGTGAGGGAGACGGGGCCGATATGCCCGCCCGCCTCGGAGCCCTCGATGACCAGCGCGTCCGCCCCGGATTTGACGAGCCGCCGCGCCAGCACCAGGGCGGGGGCGAAGGCGATGATTTTGGCGCCGCCCTCCTTGGCCGCCTTGATATGGGCCGCGGAAGGGATGCCGCCCGCGAACACCACATGCCCGACCCGCTGGCGCACGCAAACCGCGATCAGCGCCTCCAGTTCGGGATGCATGGTGATGAGATTGACGCCGAACGGCTTGGCCGTGAGCGCCTTGGTCGCCTCGATCTCGGCTTCCAGAAGGGCGGGCGGCATCGCCCCGCAGGCGATGACCCCGAACCCGCCCGCATTGGAGATGGCGGAGACCAGATGCCGCTCGGAGACCCAGCTCATCGCGCCGCCGAGAATGGCATGGCGGGTACCGAGAAACTCAGTGCCGCGCCGTTGCAGCGCGTCGAGCCGCGCGGCGGCGGTGTCGGTGAGGCTGTCCAGCATGGTCAGGCGTCCAGCCCGTAGGCGGAATGGAGGGCGCGCACCGCGAGCTCCGTATATTCGGCGGCCACCAGCACCGAGACCTTGATCTCGGAGGTGGTGATGGCCTGGATGTTAATCCCCCGCTCCGCCAGGGTCTTGAACATCGTCCCCGCCACCCCGGCATGGGAGCGCATGCCCACGCCGACCACGGAGATCTTGGCGACGTTGGGGTCTGAATTGATCTCGGCGAAGCCGATCTCCGCCTTGGCCTGGTTGAGCGCCTGCAAGGCGCGCGCCATATCCGCCTTGCCGACGGTGAAGGTCATGTCCGTCGTGCCATCCGCCGCGACGTTCTGCACGATCATGTCGACATTGATATTGGCGGCGGCGAGCGGCACGAACACGGCGGCGGCGATGCCGGGCCGGTCCGGCACCCGGCGGACGGTGACCTTGGCCTCGTCCCGAGAATAGGCGATGCCGGCGACGATTTCCTTTTCCACGACCTCTTCCTCATCAACAACCATGGTGCCGGGGCCCTCGGCGAAGCTGGAGAGCACCTGCACCCGCACGCGCTCCTTCATCGCCAGCTCCACCGAGCGGGTCTGCAATACCTTCGCCCCCACCGAGGCGAGTTCCAGCATCTCCTCATAGGTGATCCGGCTCAGCTTGCGGGCATGGGGCACGATGCGCGGATCAGTCGTATAGACCCCATCCACATCGGTATAAATATCGCAGCGATCCGCCTTCAGCGCCGCCGCCAGCGCCACGGCGGAGGTGTCGGAGCCGCCCCGCCCCAGCGTGGTGACGCGGTTATCCGGGCCGATGCCCTGAAACCCGGCCACCACGGGAATCTGGCCCTGCCGCATGCGCTCGATCAGCTCATCGCCCTCGATGCTCTCGATCCGCGCCTTGCCGTGCTCGCCATCGGTCTCCACCGCGATCTGCCAGCCCTGCCAGGAGCGCGCGTCCTGCCCCAGCTCCTGCAGGGCGATGGCGGTGAGGCCGGAGGTGACCTGCTCGCCGGTGGAAACCACCGTGTCGTATTCCCGCGCGTCGAAGAGCGGCGAGAGGGATTGGCAATAGCCGACGAGCTGGTTGGTCACCCCGGCCATGGCGGAGACGACGACCGCCACCTCATGGCCCTGGTCGGCCTCGGCCTTCACCCGCCGCGCCACATTCCTGATCCGGTCGAGATCGGCGACCGAGGTGCCGCCGAATTTCATCACGATACGCGCCATGCTAGCCTAAAATCCTGGAGAGTCTTGTGGTGAGCGGGCAGGAGCGTCACATAGCGGCGGAGTAAGGATTGAGCAATGAGCCAAGGGTCCGTCATTCCCGAAGAAATCGCCCAGTTCGGCGCGCTGGCGCAAAGCTGGTGGGATCCGGAGGGGCCGATGCGGCCCTTGCACATGCTCAACCCGGTCCGCGCCGCCTGGGTGGCGGAGCGGGCGCGCCGCCATCACGGGGCGGGGGCGACGATTCTCGACATTGGCTGCGGCGCCGGGCTGCTCTCCGAGGCGCTGGCCGAGGACGGGTTCGCGGTGACGGGGCTGGACGCCAGCCCGGAGTTGATCGCCGCGGCGCGCGCCCATGCCGAGGGGCGGGGGCTCAATCTCGTCTACGAGGTGGGCACGGCCGAGGATCTGGCCGCGGCGGGGGCGCGCTTTCCCGTGGTCACCGCGCTCGAGATCATCGAGCACGTCGCCGATCCGGCGGAATTTCTCGTCAGCCTGCGCCAGCTGCTGGAGCCGGGCGGGCTGCTCTTCCTCTCCACCCTCAACCGCACCCCCCGCGCCTGGGCGGTGGCCAAGCTGGGGGCGGAATACGTGCTGCGCCTGCTGCCGGCGGGCACGCATGATTGGCGCAAATTCATCAAGCCGGAGGAGCTGGGGCGGCTCTGCCGGGGGGCGGGGCTGCGCCTGGCCGAGACGGCGGGGCTCAGCTTCTCGCCCCGGGAGCGCGGCTTCCGGCTCAGCCGCGATCTCTCGGTCAACTACCTCGCCATGGCGGTGGCGGATTGAGGAGGCGGCGCCATGGCCGATGACCTCGCCCAGCGCCTCGCCGCCTGGCGCCATCACCTCCACGCCCATCCGGAACTCTCGCGGGCCGAGCAAGAGACGGCGGCCTTCATCTGCGCCCGGCTCGATGAGATGGGCATCCCCTACGCGGCGGGGGTCGGCGGGCATGGCGTGGTGGCCACGCTCACGCGCGGCGGCTCCAACCGCGCGGTCGGGCTGCGGGCGGATATGGACGCGCTGCCCATCCCCGAGGCCACCGGCAAGCCCTACGCCTCGCGCCATCCCGGCGTCATGCACGCCTGCGGGCATGACGGCCACACCGCCTCCCTGCTCGGCGCCGCCCTGCTGCTGCGCGACGACCCGGATTGGCGCGGCCAGGTGCATCTGGTCTTCCAGCCCGCCGAGGAGGGGTTCAACGGCGCCCACGCCATGATCGCGGACGGGCTGTTCCGGCGTTTCCCGATGGAGCGCATCTTCGGCTACCATAACTGGCCGGGGCTGGAGGCGGGCACGGTGATGGTCCATTCCGGCCCGGTGATGGCGGGGGCGGCGAATTTCGAGATCACCTTCACCGGCCGGGCCGGCCACGCGGCGATGCCCCATCTCTGCCGGGACCCGGTGCAGGGCGTGGCCCAGACGATCCTCGCCGCCAACGCCATCATCGCCCGCAACCTGCCGCCCGGCGAGGCGGGGGTCATCTCCACCTGCACCCTGCGGGCGGGCGAGGCGCGCAACCAGGTGCCGGAGCGCGCGGCGATGGGCGGCACCATCCGCGCCTTCTCCGCCGCGACCATGGCCCTGCTCAAGCAAAGGCTGGAGGAAACCGCCCGGGGCAACGCCGCCGCCCTCGGGCTGGAGGCGGAGATCTGGCTGGGCGGCGGCCTTGAGCCCACCGTCAACGCCCCGGCGGAGGCGGAGCTCGCCGCCGCGGCCGCGCGCGCCGCGGGGCTGCCCCTGCGCCGCGATCTGCCCCCCACCATGGGGGCGGAGGATTTCGGCCGCTTCCTCGCGGAAATTCCCGGCGCCTATGCCTGGATCGGCAATGGCCCCAGCGCCGGGCTGCACAGCCCCGAATACGACTATAACGACGAGATCCTGCCCGTGGCGGCGCGTTTTCTGGCGGCGGCGGCCCGGGCGGCGCTGGGCTAGGTGGAGCGCGAGGGGCCGGGCATCGTCATCGCGCGCGCCCCGCACGGGGAGGGCGATCTCGTCGTCACCCTGCTGACCCCGGCGGGACCATGGCGCGGGCTGGCCAAGGGCGGCGCCAGCCGCCGCCAGAGCGGCTTGTGGGAGCCGGGCAACATCGTCGCCGCGCGCTGGACGGCGCGCCTGCCCGAGCAGCTGGGCAGCTATGCGGGGGAGCTGGTGCACCCCGCCGCCGCCTTGGCCATGTCCGTGCCGGACAGCCTGGCGGTGCTGCGCGCCGCCTGCGCGCTGGCCGCCGGCGCCCTGCATGAGCGCGAGGCGGCGCCCGCCGCCTTCCAGGGCCTGTTGCGCCTGCTGGCCGGCATCGAGAGCCCCGGCTTCGCCCTGCCGGAATATTGCCGCTGGGAGGTGGTGCTGCTGCGCGAGGCCGGGTTCGGCCTGGATTTCACGGCGCCGCCTGGCGGCAATGACGGCCTCGCCTATGTCTCGCCGCGCACCGGCCGGGCGGTCACCCTCTCTCAGGCGGGGGCGTGGGTGGAGCGGCTGCTGCCGCTGCCCGGCTTTCTGCTCGGCGCGGGCGCGGCACAGCTGCGCGATTGCGTGGCCGCGCTGCGCCTGACCGGGCATTTCCTCGCCCGTGACGTGTTCGGGGCGCGCCACCTGCCCCTTCCGCCCGCGCGGCAGGCTCTTTATGAGCGTCTCGCGGCGAGACTTGCGGAACAGGAGGGCGGCGATGCCGGATGATTTCGGGCGGGTGGAGGATTTGCCGCTGGGGCACGCGCTCTCGGAGCGTTATCTCGCCTACGCGCTCTCCACCATCATGTCCCGCTCGCTGCCGGATGTGCGCGACGGGCTGAAACCCGTCCACCGGCGGCTGGTCTACGCCATGCACCAGTTGAAGCTCGACCCGCGCTCGGGCTTCAAGAAATGCGCCCGCGTCGTCGGCGACGTGATCGGCAAATTCCACCCCCATGGCGACAGCGCCGTGTACGAGGCCCTGGTGCGGCTGGCCCAGGATTTCTCGGCCCGCTATCCGCTGATCGAGGGCCAGGGCAATTTCGGCAATATCGACGGCGATAACGCGGCGGCGATGCGCTATACCGAGTCGCGCCTCACCGCCGTCGCCGAATATCTGCTGCGCGGCATCGATGAGGACGCGGTCGATTTCCGCCCGACCTATGACGGGGAGGAGCAGGAGCCGGTGGTGCTGCCCGGCGCCTTCCCCAATCTTCTCGCCAATGGCGCCAGCGGCATCGCGGTGGGCATGGCCACCTCCATCCCGCCGCATAATGCCGGGGAAATCTGCGCCGCCGCCCTGCATCTCATCGAGACCCCCGCCGCCACCACCGCCGAGCTGATGAAGCATCTGAAAGGCCCGGATTTTCCCACCGGCGGCGAGCTGGTGGAGGATGAGGCGACCCTCCTCGCCGCCTATGAGACCGGGCGCGGCAGCCTGCGCACCCGCGCGCGGTGGCGCAGGGAGGAGGGCAAGCACGGCACCTGGGTCATCGTCGTCACCGAGATTCCCTACCAGGTGCAGAAATCCCGCCTCGTCGAGCAGATCGCCCTGCTGCTGACCGAGAAGAAACTGCCCCTGCTCGGCGATATCCGCGATGAGAGCGCCGAGACCATCCGGCTGGTGCTGGAGCCCAAAAGCCGGGCCGTGAACCCGGAGATGCTGATGGCCTCGCTGTTCCGCGCCACCCAGCTCGAATCCCGCTTCGGCCTCAACATGAACGTGCTGGATGGCGGCCGCACCCCCAAGGTGATGGGGCTGAAGGCGCTGCTGCGCGCCTGGCTCGACCACCGGCACGAGGTGCTGATCCGCCGCTCCCGCCACCGGCTGGAGGCCATCGCCCGGCGGCTGGAGATCCTCGACGGCTATATCAAGGTGTTTCTCAACCTGGACGAGGTGATCCGCATCATCCGCCAGGAGGACAAGCCCAAGGAGGCGCTGATCGCCGCCTTCGCCTTGAGCGAGGTCCAGGCCGAGGCGATCCTCAACATGCGGCTGCGCGCCCTGCGCAAGCTGGAGGAGCTGGAGATCCGCGCCGAGCACAAGAAGCTGAGCGCCGAGCAGAAGGAATTGCGCGCCCTGCTCCAGGACGAGCCCCTGCGCTGGCGGCGGGTCGCCGCCGAGATCGCGCAGGTGCGCGAGACTTTCGGCGCGGGGCCGCTGGGGGCGCGGCGCACGCTCGTCTCCGCCGCCGCCCCGGTGGTGGAGATCGTCGCCGAGGCGCTGGTGGAGCGCGAGCCGATCACCGTCATCCTCTCCGAGAAAGGCTGGATTCGCGCCCAGAAGGGCCATCTCGCCGACGGGGCGGAGCTGAAATTCAAGGAAGGGGACAGGCTGTTCGCCCTATTGCCCTGCCAATCCACGGACAGGATCGCCCTGCTCGGCACCAATGGCCGGGTCTATACCTTGAAGGCCGCCGATATTCCGCGCGGCCGCGGCGACGGCCAGGCCATCCGGCTGCTGGTGGAGCTCGCCAATGAGGACGGGGTGCTGAAGCTCTTCGTCCCCGATCCGGCGCGCAAATATCTGGTCGCCTCCACCTCCGGGCGCGGCTTCATCCTGCCGGGGGCGGAGCTCGCCTCCGAGCGGCGGGCGGGCAAGACCATCCTCACCCTCAAGCCCGGCGAGGAATGGGCGGTATGCGTGCCGGCGGAGGGCGACCATGTCGCGGTGATCGGCCAGAACCGCAAGCTGCTGATCTTTCCGCTCGCCCAATTGCCGGAGATGCCGCGCGGCGCCGGGGTGCAATTGCAGAAATACAAGGATGGCGGGCTGGCCGACGCCCGGGTGTTCACCCTGGCGGAGGGATTGAGCTGGGCGGTGGGCGAGCGCACCCGCACCGAGACGCGGCTGACGGAATGGCTGGGGGCGCGGGCCAGCGCCGGGCGGCTGCCGCCCAACGGCTTCCCCCGCTCCAATAAATTCGGCTGAGCGGGTCAGTTCAGCCGTAGCTCAACCCCTTGGGCGGTGACCTCGGCGGTGAAGCGGCGGCCGCTGGCGGTGTTGGTGAGCAGGATGGTGTCGCCGATCCGCCCGGGCTGGTTGGCGGTGGCGTCCAGGGCCAGCGTCACATTGCCGCTATAGACATGCACGGTCACCACCTGGCCGGCTTTCACCACCAGGGGCGCCTGGATCGCGTTCTGGGTCACGACCATGCCCGCCGCCATCGACATCACGGCGCTGGCCCCGGTGACCTGCGCCGGATCGGTGAAGATCTGCCGCCCGGCGAAATTCTGCACCGGCAGGGTTTTCACCATCAGATCCTCGGGGGTGATGGTCTGCCCCGCCGTCACCGGCTTGGCGGTCACCACCACCGCCTCGCTCTGCGCCACCGTCACCGCCACATAGAGCGTCCAGGAGGGGGTCGGGCATTGCACCTGCGCCTCTTCATATGGGATGACGCCGCTCATAGTCACCGCGAGCGGCGCGGCGCAGGCGGGCATGGCGCGCGCCCCCGCCACCGGGCCAAGGCTCACCGTGGCGCCGGGCGGGGCGAGGGCCTGGGCGGCCTGGCGCACGGCATTGGCGAGGGCGGTCTCATCCTGCATCCCCGCGGCCTGTCCGGGCGCGGGCCAGGCGATGAGAGAGGCGGCGAGCAGCCAGGCGGCGCGCTTCATTCGGCGGCGCTCGCCAGGGCGGGCGGCTGCGGAAACGCCCAATCCGGCGGCGCCTCCTCCAGCGAGGGCAGGGCCAGGGCGGCGGCGCGGCTCCGCGCGCCGCGCCGCAAGGTCTCCGGCAGGTCGGCGATGGCGCCGCGCAACGCCTCCCCCCATTCCGCCTTGCTCTGGCCCAGGCGCTTCGCTTCCAGGCTGGGGGGCAGATCCAGCCGCTCATCCACCAGCAGATGGCAGCCCGCCGCCGCCGCCAGCAAGGCGGGGTATTGGTCGGGCCAGACCGCCTCCGCCGCCGGGCGCAGCAGGATTTGCGGGCCGAGCGGGGCCAGCGCCTGGGCCCAGCCCTGCTCGGAGCCGGGCGGGGCCAGCCGCGCCGCCCCGCCGGGATAATCCCCTCCCGCGCGCTCGACGATGATCCAGGAGGCGGCGTCCAGCGTCTCGCGAATCAGTTCCGGCAGCCAAAGCGGGGCGATTCCCTCATCCACCCAGAGGATGCGCGGCTTGGTGTTCAACCCCTCGCCGGGCTTGAACCCTTGCCAGAGCGGGCGGGACAGGGCGGGACGCCAGAGCCGGGCGGGCGGTTGCGCCGGAAACCGCGCCTTGAGCGCAACCGCGAGGGCGGGAGAGGTGGCGTAGAGTTGCGCCGCCCCCGCCAAAGCGGGTTGCGCCTCCGCCGGGGGCGGGGTTGCGACGATGGCGGCGTAAGGGGGGGATCCGGGTTGCGCCGCCCGCAGCGGGTTGAGCCGCACCCAGGGATGGGGGGCGCGGCGGCCAAGCTCGGCGGCGCTGGGCAGGTCCGGGGCCCAATCCCCCTCCATCATGCCGGCCGCGCGCAGCGCCCGCGCCGCGTTGAGGGCGGCATCCGCCTGGGCGGCCTCGCCCGTCACCAGCAGGCTGAGCGGATCGGCGGGGCAAGCCCGCACCAGCCCGGTGCGCGCCTCCGCCGCCAGCACGTCGCCGCGCAGGGAGAGGGCGGGGTGATGATAGGGGTCCTCCCAGGGCAGGGCGGCGGCGGCGGGCGAGCCGGCGCGGAACCCGCCTTCCGCATCCGCGCGGGGCGCGGCCTCGGCCGGCAGGGTGACGCTGACATCCGGCGTCCATACCAGCCGGGCGCCGGCGGCGCGCAGCTGGGCGCAGAGATCGATCCAGAGCGCGTCCCCCCGCAGGCCCCCGGCCGGGAGGCAGGCGGTCAGGGCGGCGCGGCGGGCGAGCAGGCCGGGCGGGGCGATGGCGCTCGCCTCCTGGTCCACCAGCAGCCAGCCGCCGGGGCCGGGGTCGAGCGGCCCGCGCCCGGCCCCCAGCCGCCCATCCGCGCCGATGACGATGGGGCCGATGATCTGCCCGGCCTGCCCGTCCGGCCCCTGGATGAGGCCGCGCGCCGCCACCGCCGCCACTTGCGGATCGGCGAGGCGCTGGCGCAGCCCCTCCAGCCAATGCGGGGTGATGTCGAGCATGCGCGCGTCGAGAATCGCCACATGCTCGGTCGCGGCCAAAGCGAGGGCTCCCGCCAGCGCGGCGGCGGGGCTGGCGGCGATATGGGCGAGAACATGCCCGCCCAGCGTGTCCCGCTGGGCGGCGATGGCGGCGAGATAGTCGCGCACCGGCGCGGAAAGTTCGGCCCCGGCCAGGATCACCGGCCCGCTGAGAGGCTTGCCGCCCAGCAGCCCGCTCATCCAGGCGTTGAGGCGCGGCAACTCCGCCCCGTCGCAGAGCATGATGATGGCGGTGCCGGGGTCCGCCGCCGCGCGCAGATGCTGGAACAAGCCGGGATATTGGCGGTTCTGCACCTCGGCGGGGCAGGAGGCGGCGGCGAGATGGCGGCTGAGCGCGGCGGCGGCGCGGGCGCAGAACAGGGGCGGGGCGATCTCGTCCCGCAGGCTCTGGCCGCCACGGAGGAACACCGCCTCCGGCAGCCGCTCCACCCGCGCGCCGCGTTCCGCCAGCCGCAATTGCAGATCATATTCCTCGGCTCCGGCGAGGGCGGGGTCGAACCCGCCCGCCGCTTGCAGCGCCGCGCCCTTATACCAGACCCAATCGCCGAGATAGGCGGCCTGGCGCAGCCGGGTCACGTCCCAGCCCGGCTTGTGGCGCACCCAGGCGCCGCCCTCGCGCGGGACGATCTCGTCGGAATAGATCATATCCGCCCGGCTCTGGGCCGCCAGCAGGGCGAAGCGCAGGCAGCCATCCGGGTCGATGCGGTCCCCCGCATTGATGATTGCCACATAATCATGGGTTTCAGCGAGTATGTTAAGGTTCTGGCAGAGGCGGCGGGTCATCGCCTCCGGCGTGGGCGCCACCGCCTGGACCGGCGTATCCGCCAGGGCGAGCTTGTCGGCGGCGAGCACCTGGATGATGGCCGGGGGTAGCCACTGGCCGCGCAGGCTCTCCAGCGTTTCATGCACCGCATGGGCGCGGCCCGCCGGGGCGGCGATGAGCACCGCCAGGCTGGGCAGGGGGCCGGATTGGGCGCGCAAAGCCTCCAGCCGGGCCCTGGCCGCCGCGTCCGTCCGCTCAGGCGGGCGCAGGGGGGCGGGCGCGCCCGCCGTCGCCACCGGGATGAGCGCATTGCCGAACCCGGGCACGGCGGGGGCGCGGCTGGCGGCGATCTCGGCCAGGAACCCCGCCAGATCGGCGGTTTCGGCGGCCAGCCCGTCCCACAAGGCCGGGGCGAAATCCCGCGCCTTGATCGCGGCCCAGGCGCGGTGAACGAGGTCGCGCAGTGTGGGGGACAAACCCTCCTCAACCAGCGGCTCGGCGCGGTTGAGCTGGCTGGTGAGATAGGCGCTGGCCTGCTTGAACCCGTCGCCGCGCAGCTCGCGCGCCAGTTTCAGCCGCGCCGCGATGGCGTGTAGCTCCCCGGCGGGGTTGGCGAGCAATTGCTGATAGGTGGTCCAGCAGCGGGGCAGATGGCGGGCGTTGCGCTCGGCATCCGTGGCGTAATTCAGCCAGAGCAGCAGGGCGTGGGCGCGGCTCAGCCCGTTCTTGCGCGCCTGGCTGGCGGCTGAAACCCAGGGATCGCGGAAAATATGGACGACATGCGGCTTGTGGCCCGCCTGGCGGGCGATCCGCTCGTAAAGCGGCAGGGTGCGGCAGAGATGCGGGTGCTTGAGCCCCCAGAGCCGCTCGCGCGGGGGGAAGCGGCGGCGGAGAATTTCATCCAGCCGGGTGCGCAGGGGCGCGAGATCGGCCCGGTCCTGCCAGCCGGGCGGCAGGCCGCGCACATCCGTCCACTCCACCCCGATCTGGCTGAACAGATCGACATCGAGCTGGATCAGCTCCGGGATTTCGTAGAAGCCGAGGGGATTATGCTCGTTCGGGTCGGCGTCGTTATAGAATTTCACCCCGGCGCGTTGCAGCGCGCCGGAAAGGGCGGAGGTGCCGCTGCGGTAATAGCCGACGACGAAGATGGCGTCCGACATGGGGTTTTTCCGATCAGAGGTAATTGAACAGGCTGAGTTTCTGCGCCGCGCCGAAGGTCTGCATCGCGGCTTGCAGGGCCGTCATCGTCTGGGTCAGCGTGGAGATGGCGGCGGGCATGTCGGTGGCGGTGGCGCTCTCCACCGCGGTCTGGGTGGCGGTCTGCTGGGCGGTGTTGCCGGTGGCGGCATTGGCCAGGGCCTGGAGGGTGACGCCGTTCTGGGCCTGGGCGGTGGTCACGTTCTGTTGCAGCTGCTCCAGGCTGGCGAGGCCCTGGTTGAGGATCTGATGGGTCTGGGCCATTTGCGCGGGGGAGCTGCCCGCCCCGGCCAAGGCGGAGGCGATCTGGTTGAGCAGGTCGAAGGCCGATTGCGGACGGGAGGGGGAAAGGGTGAAGCTGTCGCCATTGGCCGGATTGCCGGTGATGGCGAAATTCGCCCCGGCCAGCTGCACCGTCGTCTGGCCCTGGCTGTTCGGGTCGAGCGTGCCGGTGGCGATGGGGCTGCCCCCTTGCGTCGCGGTATAGGTGGTGGTGGCGCCGGAGACGGCGAAGCTGACCGTGATGGGGGCGTTGCCTTGCTGGAAGGCGTTGGCGGCGGCGGCGTTCACCACGCCCTGCTGGAGCATCTGGCCCGAGCCGGTATTGCCGGCGGCGGCGGAGATGCTGGAAATGCCGTCCCCGGCCAAAGAGGAAGCGAAGACCTCGCCATTGACGAGGGTATTGGCGGTGCCGCCCGGGCTGATCGTGGCCTGGGACTGGCCGGAATCCCCATAATAGACGATCTCGCCGCTCGCATTGGTCTGGAAGGGGGCGACGCTGCCGCGCGAGCCGGCGAAGAGATACTCCCCGTTCGGCCCGACCGTATTGCTGAGCGAGAGCAGGTTCTGGGCGTTGCTCTGGATCTGGGTGGCGAGGGCGTGCATCCCCGCCGCGTTGGTGGTGCCGTTGAGGGCTTGCAGCACGGTGGATTGCACGTTGGAGAGCAGCGAGGTGAGGGAGCCATAGGCCGCGCTCGCCGCGCCCAGCTGGGATTGGATGCTGGCCTGGGCGGTGTTGTCATTCTCGAGCTGGCTGATCTGGTTTTGGCCTAGCGCCGCCTTTTCGTACACGCCGGGGTTCTGGTCCGGGGTCTGCACGGTCACGCCGGTGGAGATCTGCTGCTGGAGGGTGTTGATCCGCGCCTCCTGCGCCGTGAGGGAGCCGATGAAATTGTTGTAGAAAGAAAGCTGCATGGTCTGATCTTTCAATGATCCGAAAGGGAAATCACCCGGCCGCGCGCGGGCAGGTCCGCCGCCGCCTTTGCCTCTGCCCGCGCCGCCGCCGCCCGGCGTTTGGCGGCAAGCCGCTCCCGCAAGGCGCGGCGATGCGCCCGCAGCCGCGCCAGGGCGCTGGCGCTTTCCATGAGCCGGGCCTGCTCGGCGGCGAGGCTGGCATCCAGCTGGAGCATCGCCGCCAGCGCCTGGGCGCCGAAGCGGGCGGCGCGCGCGGCATCGCCCGCCGTGACGCCGCCAGCCCGCCGCCAGCCGGCATCGAGCCTCGCGTAATAGCTGGCCAGCATCTCCCGTTGCGCCTGGAAATGCTGGACCGCGCGGCTGTGGCGGGAGAGGGCCTCGACCAGCGCCGCTTCTTTTTGCGCGGCGAGGAGGTCGAGCCGCTCCAAGGCGCGCGGGGTCACGCCTCCTCTCCCAGCGCGGCCCGCAAGTGCTGCAACGCCGCCTCCAGGCCCACCCGCGCCGCCGCGTCCTGGCGGAGCAGCGCCTCCATCGCGGGGGCGCGTTGCAGCGCCTCGTCCAGCAGCGGGTCGCGCCCCGGGGCATAGGCGCCGAGATCGATGATGTCCTGTTTTTCCCGCCGCCGGACCCAGAGCGCGCGGAAATGCCCGGCCAGGCGCATCTGCTCCGCCCCGGCCAGCTGGGGCATCAGCCGCGAGAGGGAGGCGGCGATGTCGATGGGCGGGTAGATGGCCGCCTCCGCCATCGCCCGGGAGAGGACGATATGACCATCGAGGATCGCCCGGGCGGTATCGGCCACCGGGTCGCCGACATGGTCATCACCCTCCACCAGCACGGTATGGATGGCGGTGATGGAGCCTTGGCCGGGGCCGCCATTGCCCGCCCGCTCGACATAGGCGGAAAGCGCGCCGAACACCGAGGGCGGGTAGCCGCGCGTGGCCGCCGGCTCGCCCGCCGCCAGGCCGATCTCGCGCAGCGCCATGGCGAGGCGGGTTAGCGAATCCACCAGCAGCAGCACGTGGCGGCCCCGCGCCCGCAAGGATTCGGCGATGGCGGCAGCGCGGTAGGCGCCCTGCACCCGGGCCAGGGCGGTGTCATCCGCCGGGGAGACGACCACCACCGTATGCGCCAGCGCGCCGCCGAGATGATCCTCGATGAATTCGCGGATCTCGCGCCCGCGCTCGCCGATCATCGCCAGCACCACCGCATCCGCCCGGGCGTGGCGGGCCATCATGCCGAGCAGCGTGGTCTTGCCCACGCCCGACCCCGCGAACAGCCCCACCCGCATGCCCCGCCCCAGCGTGGCCAGGGCGTTGATGGCGGCGATGCCGATATCGAAGGGCGTGTCGATGCGGGCGCGGAGCATCGGGTTGAGCGGCACGCCGCGCAGCGGCCAGGGGGTACCGGCCTGCGGGGGTGGGCCGCCATCCAGCGGCTTGCCGCGCGCGTCCAGCACCCGGCCCAGCAAGGCGTCGCCGGTCATCGCCGCGAGCTGGGCGGTTTCCACCCGCACCCGCGCGCCGCGCCCCACGCCCCGCCCGCCCTGCTCTGGCATCAGCAGCACCGCGTTTTCCGCGAGGCCGATGATCTCCGCCGCCATCTCCCCCGCCTCCTCGGCGATGAGGCAGCGCGCGCCGATGGGCGCGCGCACCCCGCTGGCGCGCAGCACCTCGCCATTGCCGCTGAGCACCCGCCCGTAGCGCCACACCGGGTCCTGGGCCAGGGCGGCGCGCAGCCGCTCCCCGGCCAGAGCCTTGATGCGCCCGGCCCGGATCATGGCTTGTCTCCCGGCAGGTCGAGCGCGGCGCGGATCGCCGCGAGCCGGTTTTCCAGCCGCGCGTCCCATTCCGTCCGGTCGAGCGGGTCTCCCGCGGCGTTGCGCATCTCCACCAGCGCCCCGCCGGGGGAGATGGCGTCATCGGCGATGATCTTGACCTCCCGCCCGGCCAAAGCGGGTTGCAGCCGGGCGGCGTCGGCGGGGTTGAGGCGCAGCAGGAGGGTCTGGCCCGGCCCGGCTTCCGCCGCCGCGTCGTGGAGCAGGCGCTTGACGAGGCCGGCGAGCTCGGCGCGGGCGCTGCCGCTCTCGCCGCCGGCGATATGGCGGGCGAGGAGAAACGCCATCTCGACGCAAAGCTCGGCGAGATGATCCTCGAGCACGGCGAGCGGCGCCTCCATTTGCCGCTGCGCCTCGGCCAGGGCGCTGAGCGCCTGGGCGAGCGCCGCCTGGCTGAGGGCCATCTGCTCCTGCGCCGCCATTTCCCCGGCCGCCTTCGCCTCGGCCATCACGCTCTCGCGCAGCCGCGCCACCTCCTGCTTGACCCGGCGCTGCACCTCGGCATCGCGCGCCGCGAGCTCGGCGGTGTCGGCGGTCAGCACGTGTTGCACGCTCGTCTCGCGCTGGCGCGACGCCCGCACGAAGCTCATGATTCGGCTCCGCCTTTGCTGCCCGCGCCGCCCTGGCGGAGTTGCCAGCGCAACGCCTCGCCCAGCAGCCCGGCCAGCGGCGCGAGCAGGGCGAGGCCGGCGCGGGTGAACAGGGCGATGGCCAGCGCGGTCAGCAGCCAGGCGCCGAGCAGGCCGGGATTGGTGAGATCAGCGGGCTCGTTCAGGGCGGCCCAGCCCGTGCCGGCGGCGAGGCTGAGCAGGAAGGGGTGGAGGATGCCGCTGGGTTTTGCCGGTTTTTTCTTGGCCATTCTGGTCATTTTCCCATTGGGTTTGACGCGGTGGGGTCGGCGGCGTGGACGACGATGACCACCCGGCGATTGAGGGCGCGGCCCTGCGCCTCGTCATTGCTGGCGGCGGGAGAGAATTCTCCGAATCCCTCGGCCGTGAGGTTGTTGCCGTTGACGCCGCTTTGCTGGAATAGCTGCACCACCGCGACCGCCCGCTCCGCCGAGAGCGACCAGTTGGAGGGAAATTGCGAGGTCGCGATGGGCTGGTTGTCCGTGTAGCCCTGCACGGTGACGAGAAAGCCGGGCGGCAGATCGACCAGCCCCTTGCCCACCTGGCTCAGCAGCGCCACCGCCGCCGGTTTGAGCACCGCCTCGCCGGAATCGAAGAGAACCGAGGCGTCGAGCTGGATGGTCAGGGTCAGCGGCTCGCTACGGATCGAGACCTGGCCCTTTTGCAACATGGGCTGGAACAGGTTGCGCAGTTGCAATTGCAACTGTTGCAGCGCCTGCATGTTATGGGTGAGTTGCTTGGCGATTTTTTCCGGGATTTGCGCCTGGGCCCGGTTGGGGGCTTCCACTTTTTGCGGGATGGGTGATTGCAGATTTTTGAGCACGCCGCGCGAGCCGGTGGGCTGGGGAATGGTGACCGCGGGCGGGCTGCCGTGAAACGCCGCGAGAAAGGATCTCGCCACCTCCTCCATCTTGCGATGATTGCGGGTTGAGGAGGCGTAAAGCACGACGAAGGTCGCCAGCAGCAGCGTCAGCAGATCCGCGTAGGAGATGATCCAGCGCTCGTGGTTGGGCACCTTCTCCGCGTGCTTTCTCGGTTTCGGCATCTGGGCCATGGCTCAGGCCGCCTGCGTTGCGGCGGCGGGCTCGCCCTGGCTGGAGGGCGCTTTTTGCGGCTGAGCCTCCTCCTCCTCGCCCTCCAGGTAGATTTGCAGGGTCTGGCGGATGACGATGCGGGGCTTGCCCTCGGCCAGCAGCAGCAACCCCTGGATGACGACCTGCCGGTCCCGTTCCGCCGCGCGGGCGATGGATTTGAGCCGCATCCCCAGCGGCAGGGCGACGAGATTGGCGAAGCCGACGCCATAGACGGTGGCGATGAAGGCGGTGGCGATGCCCTCGCCCAGCTCCTCCGGATGGTCGAGCCGCATCATCACATGGATGAGGCCCATCACCGCGCCCAGCACGCCGATGGTGGGCGAATAGCCGCCGACCGCCTCCCAGAATTCCGCCGGATGTTCCTGCTCCCGGCTGGTGGTCTCCGAGATGATGCCGAGCATCAGGGCGAGATCCTCGGGCGGGGTGTTGTCCACGATGAGTTGCAGGCCCTGGCGCTGGAACGGGTCTTCCACCTCGTCCAGCACGCGCTCCAGCGCCAGCGTGCCCTGGCCGCGGGCCAGGGAGGACCATTCCGCCACCCGGGTGATGTAATCCGCGAGATCCACCCGGGGCGGTTTCATCAGCCATATAACGCCCCTGAGCGCCGCCACGGGCGGGCCGAAGCCGAATTGCAGGATGCCGGCCGAGGCCGAGCCGCAAATGACGATGATGAAGGCGGTGAGATTGAACAGCGAGCTGAGCGGCACATGATCCGACAGGGCGCCGCCCAGAATGACCAGAATCCCGAAGAAGAGGGACACCATGTTCATCAAGACACGCATTCTCCTTTTTGCGCCGCGTTGAAGTGCTGGGCGAGCATCTCCAGCGCGCGCTTGCGCAACCGCGAGGCGTGCCCCTCGCTGATATCCAACACCAAAGCGATTTCCCGATTGTTAAGTTCATCGTAGAAATGCAAAGCGAGGATTTTGAATTCGAGCGCGGGCAGGACGCGCAAGGCCTCGGCGAGGCGGGCGCGGTCGTCGATGCGGGCGAGGGTGGCGAGCGGGTCCTCCGGCCCGGACCCGTTGGAATAGGCCGCGCCCTCCACCGCCTCCTCATCGAAAGCGGTTTCGCCCCGCCGGCGGCCGCCCTCCCGCCGCAGCCCGTCGATCATCGCGCCCTTGATGCGCCGGGCCGCGAAGCCCTGGAAGCTCACCCCCAGCGCCGGGTCGAAACGCTGCGCCGCCTCCATCATGCCGATCGCCCCCCATTGCAGCATCTCGTCGAGATCGGCCCAGGGCATGCGCGCCTTGAGCAGCAGCGCCATCCGCTTGATCCAGTTGCCGTACAGCGCCGTCAGCGCCGCCTGGTCCGGCAAGGCGGGCTCAGCCATTGGCGGGGGCGGGCTCCGCCGTGTGCAGGATTTGCAGTTTCATGGTGTCCGGAATTTCCTCCAGGGCGATGACCGGGATCAGCCCATGCACGCATTTCGCCACGGCACGGCGCAGCGCCCCGTGCACCACCAGCACCGGCTTGGCCCCCCGCGCGCGCATGGCCTTGGCCGCCTGCTCCGCCGCCTGGCGCAGATGCGCGGCGGTCTCGGTTTCTACCTCGCTGCCCGCGCGCAGGGATTTGCTGACCAGCTCCTCCAGCTTCGGCTCCAGCACCGCGACGCGCAGCGCCGGCTCGGCCCCGGCGAACTGGCTGACGATGAACCGGCCCAGGCGCAGCCGCACCGCCGCCAGTAATTTCTCGGGCTCCTTGGTGCCGCCATCGGCGGCCTCCACCAGCGCCTCGGCGATACGCTCGAAATCGCGGACCGGCACCTCCTCCGCCAGCAGGCCTTGCAGCACCTGGCGGATGATGCCGGCGGGCAGCGCCGTGCGCAGATCCTCGGCCAGGCGGGGCGTGGTCTCCGCGAGCCGGGTCAGCAGCCCCTCCACTTGCGGGCGGCCCAGCAGCTCGGCGCCATAGCGCTTCAGCACCTCGGCGAAATGGGTGGCGATGGCGGAGGCGGCGTCCACCACCGTATAGCCCAGCTCCTCCGCGGCGGGGATGGCGCCGGGGGGAATCCACACCGCGTTTTGGCCGAAGGCGGGGTCCTTCACCGGGCGGCCGACGGCGAGGCGCTCCGTCACCATCGGCCCCTCGATGGCGAGCCATTGGCTGGGCCAGGCCTCGCCGCCGCCGATCGTCGCGCCGCGCAGGGTGAAGCGGTAGCCATGGGCGGGCAGCTCAGAGGAATCGCGTATATGCACGGGCGGGACGAGAAACCCCATGGCGCGGCCATAGCGCTGGCGCACGGCGGTGAGCCGGCTGAGCAGCTTGCCCTCCCCGGAGGCGACCATGGGGGCGAGGGCGAAGCCGATATTCATCCCCAGCGGGTCGACGCCGGTGACATCGGTGAGGCTGTCCGGCTTGACCTCCGGCTTGGCGCCATCCGCCTCCCCGGCGGGGCTGGCGCCCTCCGCCGCCGCGGGGGCGGCGCGGGACAGCCGCCAGGAGGCCACGCCCAGCGCGGCGCCCAGCAGCAGAAAGGGGATATGCGCCATTTGCGGCACCAGCCCGATGGCGATGGTGATGGCGGCGGCGATGGCGAGGGCTTGCGGATAGCGGGAGAGCTGGGATTTGATTTGCGCGCCGATATCCTCCCCTGTCGCCACGCGGGTGACGACGAGGCCCGCCGCGACCGAGATGGTGAGGGAGGGGATCTGGGCCGCCAGACCGTCGCCCACGGTGAGCAGGGTGTAGGTGCGGGCCGCATCCGCCAGGGGCAGGCCGTATTGGAGCGTGCCGATGACGAGCCCGCCCACCATGTTGATGACGAGGATGATGATCGCCGCGATGACATCACCGCGCACGAATTTGCTGGCGCCGTCCATGGCGCCGAAGAAATCCGCCTCGCGCCGCAGCGCCTCGCGCCGCCGCTCCGCCGCCGCGGGGGAGAGCAGCCCGGCATTGATCTCGGCGTCGATCGCCATCTGCCGCCCGGGCAGCGAATCCAGCATGAAACGGGCGGAGACCTCCGCCACGCGCGAGGCGCCCTTGGTGACGACGACGAAATTGATGATGATGAGAATGACGAAGATGATGCCGCCGACGACGTAATTGCCACCGACGGCGAACTGGCCGAACGCCTCGATGACATGGCCCGCCGCGCCCGGCCCGGTATAGCCGTTGAGCAGGATGGCGCGGGCGGTGGCGACGTTGAGCGCCAGGCGCATCAGCGTGGTGGCGAGCAGCACCGAGGGGAAGGAGGAAAACTCGGCCGGGGAGGGGACGTAGAGCTAGGCCGCGAGGATCACCAGCCCGGCGGAGATGTTGAGCGCGAACAGAAAGGAGATGGCGGCGGGCGGCAGCGGCACCGCCAGCATCACCAGGATGAGCAGGATGACGATGGGGCCGGAAAGCTGCCCGAGACTGAAGCCGCGCGGGCGCGGCAGGGCCAGCGCCTCAGCCATGCACCAGCCCCGGAATCGCGTTGAACAGGCGGGTGGCGTAATGCTCGACCCCGCCCATCATGAAGCTTCCCGCCACGGTGGTGAGGACCGCCATGCCGCCCAGCTTGAGCACGAAGGGGATGGAGGCCTCGCGCACCTGCGTCGCGGTTTGCAGAATGCCCGCGGCGAGGCCGATGACCAGCATGAGCAGCAGCACCGGCCCGGCGAGTTCGGCGAAGGCCAGCCAGGCGCCGCTATTGACGCCGTTATCGCTCATGGGGAGGTCTCGTCCTGGGGCGCGTCCTCCGCGAGGGCGGTGACGCGCACGCCGTAATGGTCATTGGCGACGGCGACCACCTCGCCATAGGCGAGTTTCTGGCCGTTGGCGTAGATGGCCAGGGGCTCGCCGATCATGTGGTCGAGCGGGAGGATCTGGCCATGGCGCAGCGAGCGCAACTCCTTCACGCTCACCTGGGTCCGGCCCAGCTCCACCGTCACGCTGACCTGCACCCGGTCCAGCACCGCCTTGGCGGCGATGGCGGGCGCGGCGCCCGGCTGCACCTGCAGCCGTTCCAGCTCCACCCGCTCCGGCTCGACCAGTTTTTCCGCGCCGGTCGTCCGGTCTTTCGGTCCCGCCATATCCTGTTCTCCTTCCTGAGGTTCGGTATTGACCCGGCAGCAGATGTAGCCGTTGTGCTGGCCGTAATCGGCGAGGAACAAATCCACGCCGCCCGCCACCGCGACCGCGTGCGGGCTAAGGGTGAGGGGCAGCCTGTCGCCCGGGCGCAGGGCCTGGAACACGGCGAGGGGGATTTCCGCCCGCCCCACCTCGAAGCGCAATTCGATGGGCGTGGCGTCCGCCAGCACCTCCACCCCGGCGATCCAGCCGGTATCGTTGCCGCGGCCGCCGAGCAGGCCGGACTGGCTGCTGATCTTCGCCTCCAGCGTCTCGAACGCGGCGTAGGGAACGATGATCCGGATGGTGCCCGAGCCGAGATCGGTCTCGAAAATCCCGGTGACGGCGATCATCCAGTCCTGCGCCTCGGCGATGGCGAGCATGCCGGTCGCGTTCTCATAGGCGATGGCCTTGAGGTCGAGCGGCACCACCGGCGCGAAGGTTTCCGAGATGACCGCGAAGGCGAGATCCACCATCTGCCGCCCCACCCGTGTTTCCAGGGCCGAGAGCTCATAACGCTCGAAGGGCTGGAGGGCGGTCGCCCCGCACATCGCATCCACCATCGCGCCGATCAGATCGCCATCGATGGCGAGGAGCATGCGCCCGCGCAGCGGCGATAATTCGGAGATGCCCGCCAGCATCACCTCCGGCAAAGCCGAGATGGCGGATTCATGGCTGATGACGTTCTGGATGCAGGAGAGAAGCCGCACCGAATGGCGCATGCGCTGGAACAGCATATAGGCGATCTGGCGCATGAAACGGTCGGCCAGCGTCTCCATGAGAATGGAGCGCAGCAGCGGCATGCGCATCGGGTCGAGCAGATCGAGCGGCTCGGCTTCGATGGCGGCGTCAAGCATAGGCGCTGATCCCCGGCGTGGCGGTCTCGTTGTTCTGGCTGGGCTGGCTCAGCGCCGCGGGGCGGGGCGGCGCATGGCCGTTTTGCGGCTGCTGCTGGCTGTTCTGCTGCATGAATTGCCCGCCCACCTGCGCCTGGCCCAGGGAGAGGCCGGATTGCGCCAGGGCGCTGCCCAGCCCGGGCAGGGCGGTTTGCAGGACCTGGGCCGCCGCCGCATTGCTCGGCGCGAAGGTCACATTCACCTGGTTTTGCGTGTTCAGCCCCACCTGGATGGAGAGATGGCCGAGGCCGGGCGGGTCGAGCCGCAGCACCGCCCGGGTCTCGCCCGATTGGTGCA
>NZ_DAIEIF010000038.1 GCF_027352905.1 Acidocella sp. | reverse complement strand
GGCGGCGCCCGCCGCCTGCCTGGTGCTGGAGGATAGCGCGCTCGGCGTGCGCGGGGCGGTGGCGGCGGGCATGGTTTGCTACGGCTTCGCCCCCGGCGGCGCTGGGGCGGCCTTGCGCGCGGCGGGCGCCGCGGGGATCATCACCCGGCTGGATGAGATTTTCGAGGTACTCGCATGACATTTCCCGCCCTGCTGCCCTGGTTCCACTGGTTTCTCGCCCTGCATATCATCTGCTTCACCGCCTGGATGGCGGGAATGTTCTATCTGCCCCGGCTCTATGTCTATCATTGCCAGACCTTGCCCGGCGCGGCGGATTCGGAGCGTTTCAAGGTGATGGAACGGCGCTTGCTGCGCCAGATCATCAACCCGGCGATGATCGCCACCGTCATCTTCGGCCTGCTGCTGGTGTTCACGCCCGGCGCGGTGGACTGGCGCGCGGGCTGGTGGTGGACCAAGATCGGCGCGCTGATCCTGCTCTTCGGCTTTCATGGCGCCTGCTCCCGCTGGCGGCGGGATTTTCTCAACGACGCCAACCGGCATAGCGAAAAATTCTACCGCATCGCCAACGAGGTGCCGACCCTGCTGTTCATCGTCATCGTCATCGCCGTGGTGGTAAAGCCGTGATCGTCATCAGCCTGCCGCTGCTGCTCGCCTTCATCGCCGCGGCGGCGGTGTTGACCATCACCCCCGGCGTGGACACGGCGATGGTGCTGCGCGCCTGCGCGGCGGGCGGGCGGGGGCCGGGCTGGGCGGCCGCGCTCGGCATCTGCCTCGGCTGCCTGGTCTGGGGGGCGGCGGTGGCGCTGGGGCTGGGGGCGGTGCTGCGCGCCGCGCCGCAGATCTATGAGATCGTCAAATACGCGGGCACGGCCTATCTGGTCTGGGTGGGGGTCAATCTGCTGCTCCATCCCCGCCGCGCCCTGGAGGCGGGCGGCGCGGCGCCCCGGCGCGGGGCCTGGAGGGCGGCGTTCCGGCGCGGCCTGCTCACCGATCTGCTCAATCCCAAGATCGGCGTGTTCTATGTCACCTTCCTGCCCCAGTTCATCCCGGCAGGGGCGAGCGTGGCGGCGGAAGGGGTGATGCTGGCCCTGATCCATGTGGGGATGACGCTGGGCTGGTTCGCGGTGCTCATCGCCGCCTCTGCCCCGCTGGCGCAAAGGCTGCGCGAGCCGCGCATCATCGCCGCGCTGGATAGGGTCGCGGGCGGGGTGTTCATCCTGTTCGGGGTCAGGCTGGCCTTCTCCCGGCGGTAGGCAGGGGGTTCAGCTCCGGTAGGAGCCGTTGATATCGATATAGCCGTGGGTGAGATCGCAGGTCCAAACCCGGGACCGGCCCTCGCCCAGGCCGAGATCGACGATGATGTCGATCTCCCGCCCGCGCATATGGGCGACGACCGGGGCCTCGTCGTAACCCGGCGCGACGCCGCCCTGGCGGGCCATCCATACCCCGCCAATGGCGATGGAGAGCCGGTCCCGGTCCGCCGGCTCGCCCGCCTTGCCGACGGCCATGACGATGCGGCCCCAATTGGCGTCCTCCCCGGCGATGGCGGTTTTCACCAGCGGCGAGTTGGCGATGGCCAGGCCGATCCGCTTGGCCGAAGCGTCGCTGACCGCGCCTTCCACCGTGATGGTGATGAACTTCTGCGCGCCCTCGCCATCCCGCACCACCAGCAGGGCGAGGTCGAGCAGCACCTCGTGCAGGGCGCGGCGGAACTCGCCGGTATCGGCCCCGGCGTCGTTGCCCGCCGCGCCGGTGGCGAAGAGCAGCACCGTGTCGGAGGTCGAGGTGTCGGAATCGATGGTGATGCGGTTGAAGCTCGCCTCCACCCCGGCGCTGAGCATGGGTTGCAGAATGGCGGCGGGCAGGGCGGCGTCGGTGAACAGGAAGCAGAGCATGGTCGCCATGTCCGGCGCCACCATGCCCGAGCCCTTGGCGATGCCGTTGATCCGCACTGTCCGGCCGCCGAGCCGGGCCGTGCGGGTGGCGCCCTTGGGGAAGGTGTCGGTGGTCATGATGGCGTGGGCGGCCCCGGCGAAGCCATCCTCGCGCAGCCCGGCTTGCAGGCCGGGCAGGGCCGCGACCAGCTTGTGCACCGGCAGCACCTCGCCGATCACCCCGGTGGAGGCGAGAAAGATCTCCCGCGGCGAGCCGCCGAGCAGGGCGGCGGCGGCCCTGGCGGTCTCCTCCACCGCGCTGAGGCCGGCGAGGCCGGTGAAGACATTGGCGTTGCCGGCATTGACCACCAGGCCGCGCGCCCGGCCCGCCGGGAGGATTTCCCGGTCCCAGCTCACCGGCGCGCCGGGGCAGAGATTGCGGGTGAACACCCCCGCCACCGTGCTGCCCGCCGCCAGCTCCGCCAGCAGCATATCCGTGCGGCCCTGATAGCGTATGCCCGCCGCCGTGGTGGCGAGACGCAGCCCGGCGATGGCGGGCAGGTCGGGCAAGGGCCGCGCCAGGGGCGAGACGGGCGGTTTCGCCATGCCGGAAGGGTTAGTGGCTGGCGGCGGGCGGCGTTTGTGGCAGCGGCTTGCCGTCCGGCCCGAACATCTGGATCTTCACCTGCGAGCGCACCTGGTCCAGCGTCGCCTGCACCGCCTGGTTGGAGAGTTTCTGCTCGATCTGCGGCTTCACCTCATCGAGGGTCGGGGTGGGGCCGGTGCGCTTGCCCTCGCAGAGGATGATATGCCAGCCGAACTGGGTCTGCACCGGGGTCTTGGTGTACTGGCCGGGCTTGAGGGCGAAGGCGGCGTTGGCGAAGGCGGGCACCATCTCGTCCTTGGAGAACCAGCCGAGCTCGCCGCCATTCTTGGCGCCGGGATCGGTGCTGTATTTCTGGGCCAGCTTGGCGAAATCCGCGCCCTTGTTGAGCTGGGCGATGATCTCCTTGGCCTGGGCCTCGGTGGGGACGAGGATCTGCCGCGCCTCGACCTGCTCCGGCCCCGGCTGGTTGGCGTAATGCTGGTTGTAATAGGCCTGCACGGCGGTATCCGAGACCTGGGAGCCGACGGCCTGCTGCACATAGGCGTTTTCCAGCTGGATATTGGCCGCCTGCCGCATGCGCGCCGCCACGGCGGGGTTGTTCTGCAAGCCTTGCTTCTGCGCGGCGATGAGCAGGGCGGCGCGGTCCACCTCCTGGTTGACGAGCAGGGGCAGAAGCTGCTCGGGCGGTAATTGCTGCGCCTCGGGCGGCAGGCTCTGCGCCGCCTGCTGGATATCGCTCATATGGATCTCGATATCATTGACCTTGGCGACCACCGGATCGGCATTGGCGGGGGCCGAGGCGGCGGCGCCGGAAGCGGCGGGGGCGCTGGCGCCGGTCTGCGCGTAGGCGGGCGCGGCCAAAGCGAGGCCGAGCGCCAGAAGGGAAAGCTTGGGCAGACGGCGCATATAACGGACCCTTTGATGCTGTAATACGGGATTCCTATGGGCCAAACCCCGCCATACGGCAAGCGGGGCCCCGTTTTACGGCCGGGCCCGGCTATTGTAATGGCGCGGATATGATCGTCCGCCCCCGTCTCACCCTCTTCACGCTTCTTTTCGCCCTGCGCGGCTCGATCCTGCCGGTGATCGCGCCTCGCCTCGCCGTTATCTTCCTCATCTCCTGCGTCGCGCTCGGCCTGCATCAAATCTGGGCCCTGCATATCGGGGTGGCCGGCATCGCGCCCTTCACCCTGCTTGGCCTTGGCCTCTCCATTTTCCTCGGCTTCCGCAACAATGCCTGCTATGCCCGCTGGTGGGAGGGCCGCCAGCAATGGGGGGCGGTGATCTCCACCTCCCGCACCCTGCTGCGGGACCTCAACGCCCTGCTGGAGGAGGACGACCCCGCCCGCCGCCGCATCGCGCACAGGCTGGGCGCGTTCGCCCATGCGCTGCGCGCCGAATTGCGCGGGGTGGAGGACGCGGCCCCCCGCGACTGGCTGCCCGCCGGGGGCTGGGCCCGCCCGCCCCGCAACCGCCCCGCCGCGGTGCTGGCGCTGCTGGCCCAGGAATTCGGGGCGCTGCGGCGGGCGGGGATGATTTCCGATATTTCCTACCGGCTCTTCGCGGACCATCTGGCGGTGCTCACCACCGCGCAGAGCGCCTGCGAGCGGCTGCGCTCCACCCCCATGCCCTTCGCCTATTCCCTGATGCTGCACCGCACCGCCTGGCTGTTCTGCGCCATGCTGCCCTTTGGGCTGGTGGATGATCTGGGGCTGGCGACGCCGGTGCTCACCTGCATCCTCGCCTATGCCTTTCTCGGCCTGGACGCGCTGGGCGAGGAGCTGGAGGAGCCTTTCGCGGCCAGCCAGAACGGGCTGCCGCTGGACGCGCTGGTGCGGGTGGTGGAGATCTCGGTGGCCGAGGCGCTGGGCGAACCCGCCCCCGCCCCCCTGCAACCCAAGAACTTCGTGTTGCTATGACCCCTATTTGACCCTGCCCGCCCCCGCGATTATGTCAACGGGCGGAAGTCTCCCCCCATCATCGCGGATTTTGCTTCATCATGTTGTCCAGCCTTGCCCGCGCCGTTTTCGGCTCCAGCAACGACCGCGCCCTCAAGGGCTACAGGCGGCGCGTGGCCGCCATCAACGCGCTGGAGCCGCAAATGGCGGCGCTGGACGATGAGGGGCTGCGGGCCAAGACCGCCGAGTTCAAAACCCGGCTGGCGGCGGGGGCCAGCCTGGATGATCTGCTGGAGGAAGCCTTCGCCGTGGTGCGGGAGGCCTCGCGCCGGGTGCTGGGGATGCGCCATTTCGACGTGCAGCTGATCGGCGGCATGGTGCTGCATGACGGCAGGATCGCCGAGATGAAGACCGGCGAGGGCAAGACCCTGGTCGCCACCCTGGCCGTCTATCTCAACGCGCTGAGCGGCGAGGGCTTGCATGTCGTCACCGTCAACGACTATCTCGCCCGCCGCGACGCCGAGCAGATGGGCCGGCTTTACGGCTTTCTCAGCCTCTCCACCGGGGTGATCGTGCCGGGGGTGGAGGAGCCGGCGCGGCGCGAGGCCTATGCCGCCGACATCACCTACGGCACCAATAACGAGTTCGGCTTCGATTATCTGCGCGACAACATGAAATACCGGCTGGAGGACATGGTGCAGCGGCCCTTCAGCTTCGCCATCGTCGACGAGGTGGACTCCATCCTCATCGACGAGGCGCGCACGCCGCTGATCATCTCCGGCCCCTCGGACGAGCCGACCGCGCTCTACACCCAGGTGGACGCGGTGGTGGAGGCGTTTCTCGCCAAGGGGCGGGGCGAGGACGGCAGGCACGAATTCTACGAGAAGGACGAGAAATCCCGCACGGTCAACATGACCGAGGCGGGGGCAGAGACGGTGGAGGCGATGCTGCAGGAGGCGGGGCTGTTGACCGGCGGGCTTTACGACCGCGCCAACGTGCCGCTCGTCCACCATGTCCAGCAATCCCTGCGCGCGCGCACCCTGTTCACCCGCGACGTGGATTACATCGTCCGCGAGGGCAAGATCGTCATCATCGACGAGTTCACCGGCCGCATGCTGGAGGGCCGGCGCTATTCCGACGGGTTGCACCAGGCGCTGGAGGCCAAGGAGAAGGTGGAGGTCCAGCAGGAGAACCAGACCCTGGCCTCCATCACCTTCCAGAATTATTTCCGCCTCTACCCCAAGCTGGCGGGCATGACCGGCACGGCGATGACCGAGGCGGACGAGTTCGAGCAGATCTACAAGCTCTCGGTGGTGGAGATCCCGACCAACGTGCCGGTGATCCGCGACGACCAGGATGACGAGGTCTACCGCACCGCCCGCGAGAAATACGAGGCGGTGATCAAGCTGATTCTCGAATGCCGGGAGCGCGGCCAGCCGGTGCTGGTCGGCACCACCTCCATCGAGAAGAGCGAGATCATCTCCGGCCTGCTCAAGGCGCGCGGCATCCGGCACAACGTGCTCAACGCGCGCTTCCATGAGCAGGAGGCGAAGATCGTCGCGCAGGCCGGCGCGCCGGGCGCCATCACCATCGCCACCAACATGGCCGGGCGCGGCACCGACATCAAGCTCGGCGGCAATTACGAGATGCGCCTCGTCCTGGAGCCGGGGGCGGATCCGGAGGCGCTGCGGGCCGAGATCGCCGCCAACCACGAAAAGGTGAAGGCGGCGGGGGGGCTCTTCGTCATCGGCACCGAGCGGCATGAGAGCCGGCGCATCGACAACCAGCTGCGCGGCCGCTCGGGCCGCCAGGGCGACCCCGGCGCCTCGCGCTTCTTCCTCTCGCTGGAAGACGATCTGATGCGCATTTTCGGCTCTGAGCGCATGGGCGGGATGCTGCAGAAGCTCGGGCTGCGGGAGGGGGAGGCGATCATCCACCCCTGGATCAACCGGGCGCTGGAGAAGGCGCAGAAAAAGGTCGAGATCCGCAATTTCGACATGCGCAAGAACGTGCTGAAATATGACGACGTGATGAACGACCAGCGCAAGGAGGTCTATGCCCAGCGCCGGGAATTCATGCGGGCGGAGAGTGTCGCCGATGTGGTGGCCGAGATGCGCCAGGACGTCATCGCCGCGATGGTAGAAAACCGGGTGCCGGAAAAAGCCTTCGCCGAGCAATGGCAGACGGAGGAGCTGGCCGCCGATGTCAAGCGCGTGCTGGGGCTGGACCTGCCCATCGCCGCCTGGGCGGCGGAGGAAGGGATCGACGAGCGGCATCTGCGCGAACGGATCGAGGCGGCGGCGGAGGCGGCGGCCGCGGCCAATGCCGCGCAATTCGGGGCGGAACTCTACGCCTATATCGAAAAATCGGTGCTGTTGCAGACGCTGGACCATGTCTGGAAGGAGCATCTGCTGGCGCTGGATTATCTGCGCCAGGGCATCGGCCTGCGCGGCTATGGCCAGCGCGACCCGCTGAACGAATATAAGCGCGAGGCCTTCGCCATGTTCGCGGGCATGCTGGAGGAGCTGAAGGAGCGGGTGACGCTTGCCCTCGCCCATGTGAGCCCGCAACTGCCGATGGCGCCGCCGCCGCCGCCCGTCCAGGAATTGCACCCGCTGCCGGGCGGCTTGCAGGGCGGGCTGGCGCTGGCGGAGCCGGATATCCGCAATACCGACGCGGGGTTGCCCGGCTTTGGCGAGGGCGAGGTGGACCCGGCCCGGCCCGAGACCTGGGGGTCCACCCCCCGCAATGCTCCCTGCCCCTGCGGCTCGGGCCGGAAATTCAAATATTGCCACGGGCGGGTGTGAGGGCGGCGCGGCGGCGCCGGTAAAGCATGGCGGCGGCCACCCAGCCGCCGATGAAGAGGGCGGTGATGGCGGTGCCGAGCAGCCCGCAGGCATTGCCGTGGTTGAACGCCGCGACGGGCCGCCAGAGCCGATTTTGCAGCAGCCCCAATAACTCCACCCCGCCGACGCCCGCCGCGAACAGGGCGGGAAACAGCATGAGGCCCCAACCGGGCAGGCCAAGGGTCAGCCCGCGCGCGGCTTAGTCCGATTTGAGGTGCGCGAGCAGTTTCTCGATGGCGGCGGGCTTGTCGATCTGCTCGAGGGCCGCGTATTCCGCCGCGAGCCGGTCGAGGGCGGATTCGTAGATCTGCCGCTCGGAGAAGCTCTGATCCGGCTGGCCGGCATTGCGGTGCAGGTCCCGCACCACCTCGGCGATGGCGGCGGGGTCGCCGGAATTGATCTTCGCCTCGTATTCCTGGGCGCGGCGGGACCACATGGTGCGCTTGATGCGGGCGCGGCCCTTGAGGACGGTGAGCACCTCATCGAAGCCCTTGCGGGAGGTGAGCTTGCGCAAACCCGCGCTGCGCGCCTTGGTGGTGGGCACGCGCAGGGTCATGCGGTTCTCATCGAAGGTGATGCAGATGAGTTCGAGCTTGTGCCCGGCGATCTCCTCCGTGGCGATGCGGTCCACCTTGCCGACGCCATGGGTGGGATAAACGACATAGTCGCCCGCCTTGAAGACCTCCGCCTTGGCGGGGGCGCGCGGCGGGGCGAGCGGACGGATGGGCCCGGCGGGCACGCCGCCATGCATCACCGGGGCGGGTTGCGCGGCCTCGGTCTGGGGGGGCTTGGGCGCGGGTTTGGGGGATGGGGGCGCGGGTTTGGGGGCGTTCTGTTCCGGCTCGGATTTCGCGGCTTTGCTGGATGCGCCGCTCTTTGCTTTTTCCGTCATTACCACTCCGCTGAGGCGCCGCCGCCCGGCGCCGTAACATGAAAGCCGGGCGTGGCTGGGCCCGCCCGGTTGGCTCTGCCCGCCATAGCAGAGTTTCCCCTCCCCGTCATCTCGGGGGAGGATGCCCTTATTTTTGCCGCCAGGGCAGGCCGTCCGCCTTCCACCCCGCCACGGCGCCGCGATGGCCGCGCGCGTCCAGCGGCCCCTCGAACCCATCCTTGACGTTGAAGACGTGCTTGTATCCGGCGGCCTGGGCGGCCTGGGCGGCGGCCAGGCTGCGCCCGCCGGTACGGCAGAGGAAATAGACCGGCGCGGCGTGTTTCACCTTCGCCGCCAGCTCCTCCAGGAATTTCGGGTTGGGCTGCATGCCCGGAAAGAGCTGCCACTGGATGAGGAGCGGCTGTTTGCCCGCCTCGCTCAGCTCCGGCAGGCCGACGAAATTCCATTCCGCCTGGGTGCGCACGTCGCATAAAACCGCGTCGGGGTGGCTCATCAACGCCTCCCAGACCTGTCGCGGCGGCACGTCTTCGATCATAATGTCCTCCGGAATCTCTGGTCTTTGACCGCAGCATAGCGAGGACGATGCCGAATGGAAACAGTGGCGGAGGGGGTGATCGGCGCGGGTTTTCCGCCGGTGCCGCCATGGAGGTGACCGACGCGGCGGCGCTGGACGCGGTGGAGTTGCTGGCGGCCTTCGCCAGCGGGGCGCTGACACCGTTGCAGGCCCTGCAAGGAGTGACGGAACGGATCGCCCGCCGCAACCCGGAGATCAACGCTTTCGCGGCGATGAACCCGCAGGCGCTGGCGGCGGCGCGGGAGAGCGCGGCGCGCTGGCGGGCCGGGGCGGCGCGGCCGCTGGAGGGCGTGCCGGTGACGGTGAAGGATCTCATTGATGTGCGCGGCCTGCCGACCCGGCGGGGCAGCCGGGCGACGGTGGCGGAGCCCGCCGCCCGGGACGCGCCGCTGGTGGCGGCGCTGCGCCGGGCCGGGGCGGTGATCACCGGCAAGACCGCCACCACAGAGTTCGGCTGGAAATCGCCCGGCGACAATCCGCTCGGCGGCATTACCCGCAACCCATGGAATCCGGCCCATACGCCGGGCGGCTCCTCCGCCGGGGCCGCCGCCGCCGCCGCCGCCTTTTTCGGGCCGCTGCATGTGGGCACGGATGGCGGCGGCTCCATCCGCATCCCCGCCGCTTGGAGCGGGGTGGTGGGGCTGAAACCCAGCTTCGGGCGGGTGCCGCAATGGCCGCTGGGCGCTTTCGCGCCGCTGGCGGTGGCGGGGCCGCTCACCCGCTCGGTAGCGGATGCGGCGCTGCTGCTCTCGGCGCTGGCCGGGTTCGACAGGGCGGACCCGTTCTCCCTGCCCGAGCCGCCGCTGGATTTTAGCGCCGGGCTGGAGGCGGGGGCGGCGGGGCTGAAGATCGGCATTCTCCGCCAGCCCGGTTTCGCCGCGCCCGCCACGCGGGCGGCCTGGGCGGCGGTGGAGGAGGCGGCGGCGCTGCTCGCTCAAGCGGGGGCGGAGATTGGCGAGGCCGCGCCGGATTTGCCCGATGCCGGGCGGGTGTTCAGCGTTTTCTGGGGGGCGGGGCTGGCCCGCACCGTGTTCGCGGTGCCGCCGGAGCGGCGCGGGCTGATCGAGCCGGGGCTGCGCGCTTTGGCGGCGCGGTTCCGCGACACCATGGCGCTGGACCTGCTGGAGGCGGAGGCGGCGCGGGTGCAGGCGGCGCACGCCATGGCGGCGCTGGAATTCGACGCCCTGCTCTGCCCCGCCGTTCCCGCGTCCGCGCCGCTGGTGGATGCGGTCTGGGACGACCCGGTGGCGGCGCTGACCCGCGACTGGGCGCCCTGGACCGTGCTGTTCAGCCTGACCCGCCAGCCCGCGCTTTCTTTGCCGATGGGGGTGGATGAGGCGGGGCTGCCCGTGGCGGTGCAGATCGCCGCCCCGCTCTACCGCGACGACACGGTGCTGCGCGTGGCGCGGGCGGTGGAACGGGAGCTGGGCTGAGCTCAGGCTCTCCGGCTGTCATGTCCGAATGATCATGTAGAAGTCACCCATGCGGCTTTGCCGGGATGGGCGCGGCGTGATATAAAATCGCCTCTTCCGCGCGGAGACCCCTCCCGACCGGATAGGGCGCGGCCTAGGCCGGGTGAGCCGGCCGCCGTCGATGTCTCCGCTTTTACAGCCAGCAAAGAGGTTCGTCATGAAACTCTCGACTGTACGCATTCAACAAACCCTGGACCAGTTGGACCAGCCCGCCGTGGTGGTGCCGGAGACGCATCCCAATGCCGGACAATTCTCGGGCTTTTTCGGCGAGCACACGTTTTTTCTCGACGAGGACGGCTTGCAGATCGTCGAGCCGCTGGACCCCGCCGCCGCCGGGGAGGCGGGGCAGGTGATCCGGGTGGCGATGTGGAACGATCCGGAGCGCACGACACTGGCGGCGATGCCCGCCGAGGCGACGGGGGTGGTGGTGACCTTCCCCACGCCAGAGAGTCATCCCGTGGATCGCGCCGTCGCGGATAGTTTCCCGGCGAGCGATGCAACCGCTCATAGCGGGATCACCGGGCCCGACGATGTGTGAGTGACCGGCTGAATTAAAGGCCGGAGTCTTCCAGGCCGGCCCCGCTTTCCTCTGTATGGGCAGAGGAGAGGGGCCGGTTTTTTGTTGTGAACGTTATATTTAGGTTAGAAATACAAACAAAAATCACACCAACGCAGTTAATGAATTTAATATGTCCGGCTGATAACCTATAATGTTCAAAAAGACACCAGAGACTGTCGCATAAATATTTTACGGAAGATTAAAAGGATTAAGGATTTTCCGGAATCGGTTGCAACCCTAAAGGCCGCTCACTAGCTTGCGGTGGGTCAGGCGTGAAGCCTGTCCGGTATACGATCTGCCGTACCCTGGAAACGGAGAGGAGATTCGACATGACTCAGAACAGTAATCCTGGCAATTTCGCGAACGACCGTGAGAAAGCCTCCGCCGCCGGCCATAAGGGCGGGCAGCATAGCGGCGGCAATTTCGCCAACGATCCCGAGCGCGCCGCGGAAGCGGGCCGCAAGGGCGGCCAGCACAGCGGCGGCAACTTCGCCAATGATCCCGAGCGCGCCGCGGAAGCGGGCCGCAAGGGCGGCCAGCACAGTGGCGGCAACTTCGCCAATGACCGTGAGCGCGCCGCCGAGGCCGGCCAAAAAGGCGGCCAGCACAGCCATGGCGGCGGCAGCCATGGCGGCGGCAGCCACAGCGGGGGCAGCCATAGCGGCGGCAATTTCGCCAACGACCGTGAAAAAGCCTCCGAGGCGGGCCGGAAGGGCGGTTCCCACTAAAAGGGAAGCGGGGGTGGCCTCGCGCCACCCCGCCTTCCGTCCGGCGTCCCGCGTGGCGCTTGACCTGAACCTCATTGAAACTTCATGAAACAGAGGAAAACGAAACGATGGGACTTTTCACCACTCCGATAAAAACGCTCGATGATCTCTTTCTGCACACGCTGAAGGATATTTATTACGCCGAGAACCAGATCACCAAGGCGCTGCCGAAGATGATCGAGAAAACCACCAACGAGACCCTGAAATCAGCGCTTACCCACCATCTCACCGAGACCAAGACGCAGATCACGCGTCTCGACAAGGTGTTTCAGACGCTCGGCAAATCCCCGGAGGGCACGAAATGCGACGCCATCGTCGGCATCGTCGACGAGGCTGAGCAGATCATGAGCGATGTGGGCGACAAGAACGTCCTCGACGCGGCGATCGCCTCTTCCGCCCAGGCGGTGGAGCATTACGAGATCAGCCGTTATGGCACGCTCATCGCCCTCGCCAAGCAGCTGGGCCGCAAAGACGTGGTGCCGCAGCTGGAAGAAACCCTGAAGGAAGAAAAACAGGCCGACCAGAAGCTGACCGATGTGGCGAACGCTCAGGTCAACCGCATGGCGGCATAAGTCCGCCGCCTGCGGGCGGAGAAAACGGCGGTTCTCTGGCGGGGCCGCCGTTTTTTGTGAAAAAGAAACAAACCAGAGGAGCACACACATGAATTTGCGGAATTTGATGCTCGCCGGCGCAGCGGCTTTGGCCTTTTCCTTACCCGCGGCGGCCCAGGTGAGCAGCACCACCACCCCAACCGGCAATGATACGGGCACGGGCGCGGTGGGCAGCGGCGCGGCCTCTTCGAGTGACAATGGATCCAGCACGGGAACGGCGAGCGGTTCCACCATGGGCTCCACTGACAACGGCTCCATGAGCAGCGGCTCGATGAGTGGCGGCTCCACCTCTTCCAGCAATGTCTCTCAGCAGGATTCCAACTTTGTCACCATCGCCGCGCAATCCGGTCTCGCCGAGGTGCAGATGGGCACGCTCGCGGAGCAGAAGGGCGGCGCCAGCGTCAAGAAAATCGGGGCGCGCATGGTGGCGGACCACACCAAGGCCAATACCAAGCTGAAAGAGATCGCCGAGCGGCTCGGCGTCGTGGTGCCCGCCAGCCTCTCCTCGGCCGACCAGGAGACCTACACCAAGCTGCAAGGCGAGAGCGGTGCCGGTTTCGATTCGGATTATCTGGCCGCGCAGCTTACCGCGCACAAGCAGGCCATCTCGCTGTTCAGCCAGGAGGCCGAGCGGGGCAAGGATGCGGCTTTGCGCAAATTCGCGGCGCGCACCTTGCCGGTTCTCAAGGAGCATCTGTCGATGATCGAGGCCGCCCAGAAACACGCGGGCGGGTGAGGGCCTCGCGGCCCTCACTTTAATTTGCGGAAATGAATCGCTGATTTAGCTGGTGCCGCCCGGCGGCGCGCCTAAATGCTGGGGTCAGGTAATTATGGAATAAACGTCATGGCATCTGACCCGAATTCCTCTCCCAGCGATTATAAGACCGTCAAGATCGCCGATATTGAGATCCCTCGCGCCGCTGATGGCACCACCCACCAGATGGCCGAGGGCGATGCGCCGATTTTGACCACCGCGCAGGGAATTCCCGTCGCGGATGATCAGAATTCGCTGAAAGCGGGGACGCGCGGCCCGACCTTAATGGAAGATTTCGTCATGCGCGAAAAAATCTTCCATTTCGACCATGAGCGTATCCCTGAGCGGGTGGTGCATGCGCGCGGTTTCGGCGCGCATGGCTATCTGGAGATCACCAGTGATTTGCTGAGCCGGCACTCCGTGGCGGATGTGTTTCAGCGGGTGGGGGAGAAAACGCCGGTTTTCGTCCGCTTCTCCACCGTCGCCGGCAATAAGGGCTCGGCCGATCTGCCGCGCGACGTGCGCGGCTTCGCCGTGAAGATTTATACGGGCCAAGGCAATTGGGACATCGTGGGCAACAACATCCCCGTCTTCTTCATCCAGGACGCGATGAAATTCCCCGACCTGATCCACGCCGCCAAGCAGGTGCCTGACCGCGGCTTTCCCCAGGCGCAAACGGCGCATGACAATTTCTGGGATTTCATCTCGCTCTCCCCCGAATCGATCAACATGGCCCTGTGGATCATGTCGGACCGGACGATCCCGCGCAGCTTCCGCTTCATGGAGGGGTTCGGCGTCCACACCTTCCGCCTCATCAACGCCGAGGGCGGCAGCAGCTTCGTCAAATTCCACTGGAAGCCCAAGCTTGGCGTGCAATCGGTGGTGTGGAACGAGGCGCTGAAGCTGAACGGCGCGGACCCGGATTTTCACCGCCGCGATTTATGGGAGGCGATCCAGACCGGCAATTTCCCGGAATGGGAATTCGGCGTGCAGATCTTCGACGAGGCCTTCGCCGAAGCCTTCGAGTTCGACGTGCTCGACCCGACCAAGCTGATCCCGGAGGAGCAGGTGCCGGTGCAGATGGTGGGGCGGCTGGTGCTCGACCGCACCGTGGATAATTTCTTCGCCGAGACCGAGCAGGTGGCCTTCTGCACCGCCAACGTGCCGCCCGGCATCGGCTTCACCAACGACCCCCTGCTCCAAGGCCGCAACTTCTCCTATCTGGACACCCAGTTGAAGCGGCTGGGCGGCCCCAATTTTACCCATCTGCCGATCAACGCGCCCAAATGCCCCTTCCATCATTTCCAGCAGGATGGCCATATGGCCTTCGTCAACCCCAAGGGGCGGGTGAATTACGAGCCGAATAGCTGGGGTGAGGGCCAGCGCGAATCCCCCGCCCGGGGCTACCGGCCGGCGCGCGAGCAGGTCAGCGGCGATAAGCTGCGGATGAAAGGCGAGTTATTCGCCGATCATTACAGCCAGGCCCGGCAATTCTATCTCAGCCAGACGAAGATCGAGCAGATTCACATCCGCAACGCCTTCACATTCGAGCTGAGCAAGGTGGAGACCCCCGCCATCCGCGCCCGCGTGGTCGCGCATTTGCGGAATGTGGATGAGGGGCTGGCGAAGGCGGTGGCCGAGGGGCTGGGGCTGGAGGAGATGCCGGCGCCCGCCCCGCCCGCGCGGCCGGTCGTCACCAGCCTCAAACCCTCTCCCGCCTTGTCGATCGTGGAGAACGGGCCGGGGAGCTTCAAGGGCCGCAAGCTCGGCGTGCTGGTGACGGACGGGGCGGATATGGAGCTGCTGCGCGCCTTGCAGAAGGCGGTGGAAATAGAGGGCGCGCTGATGGAGCTGGTGGCGCCCCGGCGGGGCGGCGTGATGTGCAGCGAGGGCATGCGGATGGAGGCGGGTCAGCAGCTTCAGGGCGGGCCCAGCGTGCTTTACGACGCCGTGGCGCTGCTGCCCTCGATGGAAGGCGCGCAAAGGCTGGCGACCGACCCGGCGGCGCGGGATTTCGTCAACGACGCCTTCGCCCATTGCAAATTCATCGCCTATGGCCGGGCGGGAACGGCGCTGCTGGAAGCCTGCAACCTGGTTCCGCTGCTGGATGAGGGCGTCCTCCCTCTCGCCAAGCCCGAGGACGCGGCGCAATTCATCAAAACCTGCGGAGCGTTGCGCTTCTGGCCGCGCGAGGAGAAGCGCGGCTGACGCTCCAAACCCAAGCGGGCCGGAAAACCGGCCCGCTTGCCGTGCGGCCCCTTATGCCCGATAAATCACGGTTTTGTCATACACAAAGCCCGCCTTGCCTCGCAGAAGGCCAGGGATGGATGTTAACGGGGATGCCAGATGAGACGACGTCACACCCTTCTCGCCGCCCTGGCTTTGGGACTTCTCACGGCTCAGGCTCCCCCGCCTGCGGGCGCGCAGGCTCCCGCCAGCCTCGCCCAGGCCCGGGGCGCGGCTGAGCGGCTGCCAACCGCGACGCCGATCAAGCATCTCGTCATCATCTATGACGAGAACGTCTCCTTCGACCATTACTTCGCCACCTACCCGCGCGCCGCCAACCCGCCCGGCGAGCCCAGCTTTACCGCGCGGCCCGGCACGCCGGAGGTGGACAACCTCGTCACGGCCAGCCTGCTGACCAACAACCCCAACTTCACCAACCCCGCCAATGGCGCGGATGCGGCCAACCCGTTCCGGCTCGACCGCGCCCAGGCCGCCACCGCCGACCAGACCCACAACTACACGCCCGAGCAGCGCGCCTATGACGGCGGCAAGGCCGATCTCTTTCCCAAATATACCGGCACGGCCAGCCCCGGCGGGGCGGGCGCCTTTGGCACCAAGGGGCAGGTGATGGGGTATTATGATGGCAACACCGTTACCGCGCTGTGGAATTACGCCCAGCATTTCGCCATGGACGATCACGCCTATACGGACACCTATGGCCCTTCCACGCCGGGGGCGCTGGAGGCGGTGGCGGGCAATACCGATGGCATGGTCATCGTCGCTTCCGCCAAATCCTCCTATTACGTGAAAAACCAGGCCGACGGGACCACCGATTACACGATGATCAACGATGTCGATCCTGGCTACGATCTCTGCTCGAAAAAGACCGACCAGGTGATGATGCGCGGCCGCAATATCGGCGACCTTCTCAATGAGGCGCGGATCACCTGGGGCGGGTTCATGGGCGGGTTCGATCTTGGCGTCACCAACCCCAACGGCACCACCGGCTGCCAGCGCAGCACCCGCTCCGCCGTGGTGGGCGCGGTGGTGGCGGATTACATCCCGCACCATAACTGGTTCCAGTATTACGCCTCCACCGCCAACCCCCGCCATCTGCGCCCCGCCGCGCTGGCGAATATCGGCTATAGCGCCGGGCCGGACGGCAAGCCCGACCCCGCCAACCATCAATACGGGCTGGAGGATTTCTACAAGGCGGCGGCGGCGGGCAATCTCCCCGCCGTGTCCTATGTCAAGCTGCCCGCCTATCAGGATGCCCATGCCGGCTATTCCGACCCGCTGGACGAGCAGGCCGGGCTGGTCAGGCTGCTCAATTTCCTCCAGCGCCTGCCGGAGTGGAAGGATACCGCGGTCATCATCGCCTGGGACGATTCCGATGGCTGGTACGACCACGCCTTCACCCCGGTGACCAGCGCTTCCTTCGACCCCCAGGCCGACCAGCTCGACGGTCCCGGCCAATGCGGCACGGGGCCGGCGGCGCCGGGGCTGGAAGGCCGGCCGGTGAACGGGCGCTGCGGCCCCGGCACCCGCCTGCCCTTCCTCATCGTCTCGCCCTGGGCGCGGGAGAATTACGTGGATCACAGCCTCATCACCCAGGCCGCCATCGTCCGCTTCATCGAGGATAACTGGCTGCATGGGGCGCGGCTGGGCGGCGGCTCCTTCGATACGCGGGATGGTTCGCTGCTCGGCATGTTCGATTTCCGCGCGCCGCCGCGCCTGCGGCCGGTCCTGCTGAACCCGGAGACGGGCGAGGCCGCCGCCCCGCCTTGAGGCCGGTCCTGGCCGCGCTGGCCCTGGTGGCGGCGCTCGCTCTCTGCATCGCCCTCGCCTTCCTTCTCCGCAGCCCGCTGCCGCTGCGGGCATGGCTCGCCCAGCCCGCCGCCAGCCTGGCCCTGGCGCGGGGCTTCAACCCCCGCCCCGCCCCGCTGGCCCGCCCGCCGCGGGCGCCGCTTTCCGCCATGGCCCGGCTGGGGCGGATGATCTTTTATGATCCCGGCTTCTCCGCCTCCGGCCGGCTTTCCTGCGCCTCCTGCCATAGCCCCACCCATTTCTACGGACCGCCCGGGGCCGCCCCGGCGATGATGGGCGGGCCGCGCCTCGACCGCCAGGGCGTGCGGGCCGTGCCCTCCCTGATGTATCTTGCCACCCAGCCGAGTTTCAGCATCGGCCCCGAACCCGCCGGGGATGATGACGCCCCTGCCCCGCTTTTCCCGCCGCCCGCCGCCCGGCCCCGCCCCGCCAAGACCCCCGCCAGTGCCGGGGCGAGCGCCGCCAGCCTGGTGCCGCAAGGCGGTTTATTTTGGGATGGACGGGCGCAGACCCTGCAGGGGCAGGCCCTCGGGCCGATGCTCAACCCGCTGGAGATGGATGGCAGCCTTGCCGCCATCGCCGCGCGGCTCGGCGCCCCGCCCTATGCGGAGCGGCTCGTCCAGCTTTTCGGCCCCGCCAGCCTCGCCGATCCCGGCCTGATGGTGTCCGAGGCGATGTTCGCCCTCGCCCGCTTCCAGGTGGAGGATGAGAGCTTTCATCCATTCACCAGTAAATATGATGCCTGGCTGGAAGGGCGGGCGCGGTTCTCCCCGGCGGAGCTGCGCGGCTATCTGCTGTTCAACGATCCGGCGAAAGGCAATTGCGCCGCCTGCCACCTGGACCAGCCCGCCCCGGATGGCGCGCCGCCTTTGTTCACCGATCATCAATTCGAGGCGCTGGGCCTGCCGCGCAACCCGCATTTGCGGGCCAATGCCAACCCCGCCTACGCGGATCTGGGGCTTTGCGGCCCCTACCGCGCCGATTTCGCCGGCCAGAGCCGGTATTGCGGTATGTTTTTAACCCCCACCCTGCGCGACGCGGCGGCGCGGCGGGTCTTCTTCCATAACGGGGTGTATCACTCGCTGCGGGAGGTGCTGGATTTCTACGATTTCCGCGACACCGATCCGGCCCGGATCTATCCGCGCGCCGCGGATGGCAGGGTGGAAATATTCAACGACCTGCCCCGCGCCGATCGGGCGAATATCGACACCACGGACCCGCCCTTCACCCGCCATCTGGGCGAGGCGCCCCCCCTCACCCCCGCCGAGGAGCGGGACATCATCGCCTTTTTGCAAAGCTTGACCGATGGCTATGGTCGCGACCCGGCCGACAGCGGCGGCGGCCCGCGCTAGGCTGCCTCCTCGCACCGGCAATGAGAGGCGGGATGTGTCCAACCGGGGAGCGGCCCGTCACCCTCGTCACGGCGAGGCCGGCTACATCACCGGCCAGGGGCTTCTCGTGGATGGCGGGGTGATGCGCGCCCTGTGACGGCGTCTCCTCTTTCGCGCGGCCTCGCCCGCCGGCGCGCGGTTCAGTATTCCATGTTCTCGGGCGGGAAGCGGCGCATCATCAGCTTCTCCTTCATCTCCAGCACTTGCTCCTGGCGCTGGTTGAACAGCCGCACGCAGCCGAAGAAGATGCCCCGCTCGCCATCCGAGAGGTTTTTCTTGTCTTCCACCGTCACGGTGGCGCGCAGCGTGTCTCCCGGCTTGACCGGCGCGAAGAATTTGAAGCCGAGATCGAGCGCGGCGATGGTGGCGGGGCCGAGAATATCCTCCATCATCCCGGCGGCGAGCGCCGCCGTCATCAGCCCCGGCGCGATCCGCCCGCCAAAGGGCGTGTGCTTGCGGGCGAATTCGTCATTGATGAAAATCGGCACTTTCAGCCCGGCGAAGCAGGTGAAATTGACGATATCGGCCTCGGTGACGGTGCGGCCATAGCTTTTATACTCGTCACCGATGGTGAAATCGTCGAGATAGCGGTTGGACATTGATGTTTCCTCGGCTGTTGCTTCCGCCCGGCGGGCCGGGCCGGGCGATGGTAGCCCATGAACCCGGCCGGTCAATCACGGTCGGTGCTTCTTTTTGCGCGCGGCCGCCCCGCCAACCCCGCGCGCCTTTTTGTTTCGCGCGGCCGCCCCGCCAACCCCGCGCGCCTCATTCCAGGACGACGAGCAGATCCTTGGCGTCCACCTGGTCACCGGGGCGGACGAGAATGGATTTCACCACCCCGTCGCACGGGGCGGAAAGCTGGCTCTGGATCTTCATCGCCTCGATCGCCAGCAGCGCCTCGCCCTGCTTGACCGCCTGGCCCTCCTTGACCTGGATGGTGGCGACCGAACCCGGCATGGGCGCGCCCACCTGCTTGGGATCTTTCTCGTCGATCTTGCGGCGGGCCGGGCGGGAGGGGGTGACGAGCCGGTTGGGCACGCTGATCATGCGCGGCTGGCCGTTCAGCTCGAAAAACGCCTGGACATTGCCGTCCTCATCGGTGTCCGAGAGGGTCTGCAGGCTGATGACGATGGTCTTGCCCGCCTCCAGCGTCACCGAGATCGTGTCCCCCGGCTTCATCCCATAGAAATAGATCGGCGTCGGCAGCACGGAAACCGGGCCGTATTGGCGCAGGGATTGGATGAAATTGGCGAAGACCTCGGGATACATGAGGTAGGAGGAGAGGATGCGGTCGAAAATCTCGATGCCGCACCGGGCGGCGGCCTCCTTGCGCGCCGCCTCGAGATCCTCGGGCGGCATCAGCGCGCCAGGGCGCACGGTGATGGGCGCCGCCCCGCGCAGCGCCTTTTTCTGGATCGCCTCCGGCCAGCCGCCGGGAGGCTGGCCGAGATCGCCGCGCAGCATCTCCACCACCGATTGAGGGAAGGAGATCTCCCGCGCCGGGTCGAGCACGTCTTCCGGGGTGAGATCCTGGGAGACCATCATCAGCGCCATATCCCCCACCACCTTGGAGGAGGGCGTGACCTTGACGATGTCGCCGAACAGATCATTGGCCTGGCGGTAGGCGCGCGCCACCTCGTGCCAGCGGGTTTCCAGCCCCAGGGAGCGGGCCTGCTCGCGCAGATTGGTGAACTGCCCGCCCGGCATCTCGTGCAGGTAAACCTCCGAGGCGCCGGATTTGAGATCGCTCTCGAAGGCGGCGTACTGGGCCCGCACCGCCTCCCAATAAAAGGAGAGGCGGCGGATGGCGTCCGGGCTGAGCCCGGTATCGCGCGGGGTGTGGCGCAGCGCCTCCACCAGCGAGCCGAGGCAGGGCTGGGAGGTGAGGCCGGACATCGGGTCCATCGCCGCGTCGAAGGCGTTCACCCCCGCCTCCACCGCCGCCAGCACCGAGGCGGCGGCAATGCCGGACGTGTCATGGGTGTGGAGATGGACGGGGATGCCCACGCTCTCCCTCAACGCCTTCACCAGCGCGCCGGCGGCGGCGGGTTTCAGCAGCCCGGCCATATCCTTGATGGCGAGGATATGGCACCCCGCCGCCTCCAATTCCCGGGCGAGCTTGACGTAATAATTGAGCGAGTATTTCGCCCGCGCCGGGTCGAAGATGTCGCCGGTATAGCAGATCGCGCCCTCGGCCAGCTTGCCCGCCTCGCACACCGCGTCGATGGCGACCCGCATATTCTCGACCCAGTTGAGGCAATCGAAGATGCGGAACAGATCGATCCCGCCCGCCGCCGCCTGGGCGACGAAGAATTTGACGACATTGTCCGGATAGTTCTTGTAGCCGACGCCGTTGGCGCCGCGCAGCAGCATTTGCAGCAGGATGTTGGGCACGCGCTCGCGCAGCAGGGTCAGCCTGTCCCACGGCCCCTCCTGGAGAAAGCGCATCGCCACGTCGAAGGTCGCCCCGCCCCAGCACTCCAGGGAGAAAAGCTGCGGCAGGCCGACGGCGGTGGCCTTGGCGGCGGCGGCGATGTCGTAGGTGCGCATGCGCGTGGCGAGCAGGGATTGGTGCGCGTCGCGCATCGTCGTGTCCGTCACCAGCGGCCGGGTCTGGGCCAGCATCCACTCCGCGAAGCCTTTGGACCCCAGCCGGTCGAAGATCTGCTTGGTCCCCTCCGGCCGCTCCTCGCCGAAATAGGGCGCCTCCGGCGTGCGGGCGCTGGCCGGGGGTTTGGCCTTGCCGCGCGCCTCGGGGTGGCCGTTCACCGTCACATCGGCGATGTAGCGCAGCAGCTTGGTGGCGCGGTCCCGCCGCCGTTTGAAGTTGAACAGCTCGGGCGTGGTGTCGATGAAGCGGGTGGTGTAATTGCCGGAGCGGAATTCCGGATGGCCGAGCACGGCCTCCAGAAAGGCGAGGTTGGTGGCCACGCCGCGGATGCGGTATTCGCGCAGCGCCCGGTCCATGCGGGCGATCGCCTCCTCCGGCGTCGGCGCCCAGGCGGTGACTTTCTCCAGGAGGGCGTCGTAGAATTTGGTCACCACCGCGCCGGAATAGGCGGTGCCGCCATCGACGCGGATGCCAAACCCATAGGCCCCGCGATAGGCGGTGATGCGCCCGTAATCGGGCACGAAATTATTTTCCGGATTTTCGGTGGTGATGCGGCATTGCAGGGCGTGGCCGCGCAGGGCGATCTCCGCCTGCGGCGGCACCCCGGTCTCCTCCACCACGCCGATGCGCCCGCCCTCGGCGATGCGGATCTGGGCTTTGACGATGTCGATGCCGGTGACGACCTCGGTGACCGTGTGTTCGACCTGGATGCGGGGATTGACCTCGATGAAATAGAATTTGCCGGTATCGCGGTCCATGAGGAACTCGACCGTGCCGGCGTTGCGGTATTGGGTAGCGCGGCCGATGGCCAAGGCGGCCTCGCACAAGGCGGCGCGGGTCGGCGGGTCCATATAGGGGGCGGGGGCGCGCTCGATCACCTTCTGGTGGCGGCGCTGGATCGAGCAATCCCGCTCGAAGAGATGCACGAGCTGGCCGTGGGAATCGCCCAGCAATTGCACCTCGACATGCCAGGCCCGGCGCACGAGTTTTTCCAGATAGACCTCGTCATTGCCGAAGGCCGCCTTGGCCTCGGCCCGCGCCGCCGCCACCGCGTCCAGCAGCCCCTCCTCGCTCTCCACCGGCCGCATGCCGCGCCCGCCGCCGCCCCAGCTCGCCTTCAGCATCACCGGGTAGCCGATCCCGGCGGCGAGGCGGGTCACGGCCTCATTGTCATGCGGCAGCGGGCCGGTGGCGGGCATCACCGGCACGCCGACCGAGGTGGCCAGCTCGCGCGCCGCCACCTTATTGCCGAGCCGGCGCATCGTCTCCGGGGCCGGGCCGATGAAGACGATGCCCGCCGCCGCGCAGGCCGCCGCGAAATCCGGGTTCTCGGAGAGGAAGCCATAGCCGGGATGGATGGCCTCGGCCCCGGCCTGGCGGGCGACGCGCATCATCTCCTCGATGGAGAGATAGGCCTCGATCGGCCCCTTGCCCTTGCCGATCAGATAGGCTTCGTCCGATTTGAAGCGGTGGAGCGAAAGCTGGTCATGCTCCGCATAGACGGCGATGGTGGAAATTCCCAGCTCGGCGGCGGCGCGAAAGACGCGGATCGCGACCTCCCCCCGGTTGGCCACGAGCAAACGGCGGAAATGCTGCACGAAAATCTTCCCCTTCGGGGCCTGCCGGAGCCCGCTTGATGCCTTCGATCCGGCATTATGGGCCGGGAACGCCGCCCCCTTCAAGGCCATTCCGCACTGCCGCAAAGAAAAGGGCGGCCCCGGCGGACCGCCCTTTTTTACTTCGCTTAGGCTGAAACTTAGAATTTATAGCCGACGCCGAAGCCGACGACGGTGGGATCGAGCCCGGTCATCGCGGTGATCGCGCCATGGTTGAGCCGCGCGGCGGTGGGCAGGATCATCTGCTTGACATCGACATTGATGCTCCAATTCCCCTGCACGGGAATGTCGAACCCGACATCGAAGGAGGGGCCGACGGCGGTACGCAGGCCGAGCTTGTCGCTGGTGCCGAGCAGCTGGGCGCTGGGGCTGATGCCGTAGAAGAAGGCGACGGTGATGCCCACCCCGACATAAGGCCGCACCACGCCGAATTGCGGGAAATGCCATTGCGCCGTTAGCGTCGGCGGCAGCACCCAGGCGGAGCCGAGCGTGGCGCCGCCCAGCCCGCCGCCCTTAGCGGTGATGGTGTGGCGGCTGGTCGCGGCGATCAGCTGGAAGGAGAGGTTGGGGGTGACGAAATAGGAGGCGTCCAGCTCCGGCGAGACGCCGGCGCTGATCCCGAGCCTCGCCCCCGGCACCTGGGTGATATGGCTGTCGATATCCTCGGGAATCACGCCGATGACGCTGAGATGGGTCATGATGTCGCCGGCCTGGTAGCCGGTGGGTCCGGAGAAAAGATGGTAGCCCTGGGCCAGGGCGGGGGTGAAGGCCGTGCCGGCCAGCAGGGCGGCCGTGGCGGTCACGCGGAACAAGGACTTCATGATGGCAGGCTCCCGTTTGACTTCAACTGCCTCCCGATAGGCCCGCCCTGCCCTACGCTCTTTGATCTGAAACAAAAAATCCCGGCGGAGCCGGGATTTGCGCGGGTGTGACCTTTTTGCCGGATTTCAGGTAAGCAGCGGCCCCCAGGAGGGGTCGGAGGCGGCGGTCGGCGTGTCGACCACCCTCTCGTTGAACCCGTCCACCCCGATGGTGACGAGGCTGTACCCCGAACCGGGGCTTTGCCGGTAAAACATGATGACGCGGCCATTGGGGCAGAAGGTCGCGCCCTCCACCAGGAACCCTTGGGACAGGATCCGCTCGCCGGTGCCGTCCGGCGCCATCACGCCGATGGAGAAACCGCCGGAGCCGAAGAAGGTATAGGCGATGAGATCGCCCCGCGGCGACCAGCAAGGCTCGGCGTAGCGGCCAGGGCCGAAGGAGATGCGCTTCACCCCCGAGCCGTCCGCGCCCATCACGAAAAGCTGCTGGTTGCCGTCGCGGTCGGAGTTGAAGACGATCTGTGAGCCATCCGGCGAATAGCAGGGGGTGACGTTGATGGAGCCGTAATCGGTGAGCGGCGTCATGCCGCCGCCGCTGAGATTGGTCTTGACGATGGCGGCGCCGCCATCGCGCGCCACCGACATCAGCAGGGAGTTGCCATCCGGGGAGAAGCGCGGGCCGATCGTCATCTCACCGAAGGAGCCGACCAGCTGGGTCGCGCCGCTTTGCAGGTCGAACAGATAGACGCGGGGATTGCCGCCGGTGCGGTAGCTGACGAAGGCGAGCTGCTGGCGAACGGGGTTGTATTGCGGCGTCAGCGCCATATGCGCGCCATCGGTGAGAAACTGGGCGTTGGCGCCGTCGTAATCCATGATGGCGAGGCGGCGGATGGGGCTGGTGGCCGTGCCGGCATTGGAGATGAAGGCGACGCGGCTGTCGAAATACCCTTTCTCTCCGACCATTTGCTGATACACAGCATCGGCGATGATATGGGCGATGCGCCGCCAGTTATCCTGGGTGGTGGTGTAGGCGGTGCCGGTGGCCTGGGACTGGCCGGGCACGTTCCAGAGCCGGAACTCCACCCGCAGCTGGCCGCCCCCGGCATCCTGCACATCGCCGGTGACGACGCCCTGCGCGCCGAGCAGCGTCCAGTTCTGCCAGACCGGGGTGCCGTTATTCACCGAATTCGGCACGAAGCTCGCCGGGTCGATGGCGCGGAACAGGCCGGAATGGGAGAGGTCGTCGGAGATCACCTGGGTGATCTGCGCGCCGGTGCCGGAGGTGGCGAACGGGGTGATGGCGATGGGGATGGGCGCGTTCTGGGCCCCGCTCACCTGGATGGCCGGGCCGTTGCCCCCGCCGGCGGGGGCGCTCTGGGCCAGCGCGGCGGGGGCGAGAAGGCTCGCGGCGCCGGCCGTGCCGAGCAGCCGGCGGCGGGAATAGGGCGGCAGGAATAGACGCGTCATCATCGAACCTCTTACGGGGTGAAGTTGAACAGGAAGGTCTGGGTCTTGCCCAGCATGTAGGAGGGCAGGGGCAGCGTCGCGCATTGATAATTCTCCACGGCGGCGATGGCCCGCTCAGCATAGGCCGCGTAGACCGGGTTGCCCATATTACCCTGGCTGGCGGGGGCGACAACCGCCTGGCGGACGGTGCCGCCCGGGTCTGTGGTAACCAAAAGTTGCACCGAGAAGCCCTGAACCCCCGGCGCGCCCGCATCTATGCCCCAGCAAGGCCGCACATGCGCGCCGATAGCGTTGCGGTCCGCCTCGCTCAGCATGGAATTGGCGGTGCTGTTGGGGCTGCCGCCGCCATTGGGCGCGCCGCCCTGGTCGGGGTTGTATTGGGAGGTGGGCGGTTTCTCCTGCTTCTGGTTCACCCGCAGCTGCGAGAGGGTGTTGAGCACGCTCTTGGAGAGCGGCAGCGGGGTTTTCACCTCGTGCTGCTGGTGGGTGGCCGATTGCGCCGGGGCGGGCGGCTTGGTCACCGGCTGCGGCTTGGGCGGCGGCTTGGCCGTGCTCGTCTGCTTCTGCGGCGGCTGGGGCGGCGGCGGCGGCGGCAGCG